>CBDUSI010000001.1:0-95653 GCA_965370045.1 uncultured bacterium
CCTCAGAAGAACGGGGAGAGAAGCTCGCCCGGCCACGCGGCCCAGCGCGGTCGCGGCCTCCCGCCGGCAGGCCGCCGAGCGGTCGGCGGTCAGCGCCGCGGCCAGGCCCGGCTCGGCGGCGGGGTCGGACAGCCGGCCCAGCGAGCGGGCGCACTCCGCGCGCACCCAGCTGCTGGCGTCGGTGCGCAGGGCCTCGGCGAGATAGGATACCGCCGCCAGGCAGTCGCGCCCGGCCAGGCGCTCGGCGGCCGCGCGGCGCGCGGCGGCCACGCCGCTGGTCCGCAGTCGCTCGACCAGTTGGCGGTCAACACGGTCGAGCCGCGGCTCGGGCCGGGGGACCTTGAGCGCCACGCCGGGAACGGTAACCCGCTGGCCGACGCGCAGCTTGAGGGGGTCTATCTTGGGATTGGCCCTGGCGATGCGCCCGGCCTCGCGGCCGTCGCCGTAGTACTTGCGGGCGATGGTGGCGAAGCTCTCCCGCCTGCCGACGACGTGCACCAGGTCCGCCTGGGGACGCTCGGCGAGGAGCTCCGCCCGGCGCCGCTTCCACCAGGGGCCGAAGCGCTTCTCGCTGGCCGGCAGGCGTCGGGCGCAGTCGTCGAGCTCGGCGATGGCCCGGCGCCGAAGGTCCTGGGCCCCGGCCGAGCGGTCCAGCAGCGACAGCTTGAAGACGGCTTCGAACTCCAGCCCCGCCCGGCCAACTTTCTCGGCGTCCAGCTTCCCCCCGCCGGCGGCCGCCGAGCGGACCTGGGCGGCGGCCAGCCAGAAGCGGGCGCGGATGTTGGCGGGGTCCAGCCGGGCGGCCTCTTGCAGCGCGGAAATCGCCGCGCGCAGACCGTCGGCGGTGCCCAGCTCCAGGCGGAGCCGCCCGATGTCGGCGAGGATCGCCGCGCGGCGCTGGCTCTCCCTCGGTGGCCCGGGTTCAGCGCCGCGGACGCGCCCGGCGAGGGGCGCCAGGCAGGCCAGCAGGAACAGGAACCGGCTGATTCCGTGCAGTTTGCTCATCGCTGAATAGGACGTACGGGCCCTGGCATGTGTTCGCCCCTTTTTTTCCCTGGCGTCAAGCCCTGCGAGGCCATGATAGGTCCCCGGCGCCGGGGTGTCAAGGCGGCCCGAGAGACCCTTTCAAAGCGCTGTGACCCGCTCCCCGGCCGGCGGTAAGTAATGGATTAGAAGAGCCTTGGGGCCGTGACCGGCCCTCTGTCGGGGGGAAGACATGCGAACCTGTACCGCTATCCTGGCTGCCGCGCTGCTGGCCGGCGGCCTTGCGGGGGCCGCCCGGGCGGGGGTCAGCGACGAGGTGGTCATGGCCGGCAGGAAGCCCGGCCGCGACGGCCTGCGCGTATTCGGCCGGATCCGGGAAATCCGAGACGGCAAGGTCTGGGTGATAGTCAACGACGGGCAGAGCGAGGGGCCCGTCAGCGTGTCGCTCAAGCGCGTCCGGCGCATCGAGTACGACTTCGACGGCCGCCGCGCGGAGCTGCCCGCCGGTGATCATCTGGCCCGCTACAAGTTCGCGCTCTGGGCGCTGTCCCTGGGACGCAAGGACGAGGCTCGCTTCGACCTGGAGGCGGTGGTCGGCAAGCCCGGGGTGCCCGCCAAGGCCCGCTTCCTGCTGGCCAAGCTCCAGGAGCAGGCCGGCCGCCTGCGCGAGGCCCTCAAGAACTTCGAGACTTATCTTCTGAAGAACCCCCGGCACAAGGAAACCCGGAAGGCCATCAAACGCCTGAAGCGCAGGATCAAAGACCTGCCGGTCGAGACGACGCCAGTGGTGACCAAGATAGATCCGCCGGTCGGCCCCAAGCCGCCGCCGGTCGGCCCCAAGAAGCCCAAGGTCGAGGAGGGCCTGGAGATCTACCGCGGCGGCTGGCGCGCGGTGCCCTGGGGCAACCCCGCGACCATCACCCTGATGAAGGACGACAAGACCGGCAACCAGTTCCTGGCCGTGCAGATGAGCGGCAAGGGCCGGGAGTCCAAGACCGGCATCGAGCTGCGGGTCGGCCGCACCAAGCCGGCGGTGCTCAGCAGCGCCAAGCTGGTGTTCAACGTCTACAATCCCAACAAGAGCACGCTGCCCATCTCGGTGGCCTTCAGCACGGTGATCAAGGGCAAGTACGGCTACTACGAGGCGCGCACCTCGCGGTTCCGCAAGGGCTGGCACACCATGACGGTGGACCTCAACGGCAAGGACTTCAAGAGCCGCGAGACCGAGTGGGCCTATCGGACCCCGGTCAAGGGCAAGGACAACCTCAAGGCCGTCATCATCCTGGTCAACACCCGGCGGAAGGCGACCATCTACCTTGACTATATCAAGTTCAAGAACTAGTATCGCCGGCGCGTGAAGCGGGACGGACGCCCGGGAGCCTGATGGCCAAGACCCCCTACTGGAGGAACTCCGTCGCCGGCCGCCGCGTCGTGCTGGCCTGCCTGCTGCCCCCCCGGCGCCGGGCGGCGCCCGGTCCGCGGCAGCCCGACGAGGAGGAACCCCTCGCGGAGCTGGAGCGCCTGGCCGAGAGCGCCGGCGCCGAGAGCGTCGCCCGCCTCGTCCAGAAGCGCGAGCGCCCCACCGGCAGCCGCTACCTGGGCCGCGGCAAGGTCGCCGAACTCAAGCAGCTGGTGCACTCGGTCAAGGCCGGGGCGGTGATCTTCGACGACAACCTCACCCCGGTGCAGGGCCGCAACCTCGAGAAGGAACTGGGCTGCCCGACCGTCGACCGCACCGAGCTGATCCTGGACATCTTCGCCACCGGCGCGCGCACCCGTCAGGCCAAGCTTCAAGTGGAGCTGGCCGCCCTGGAGTACTTCCTGCCGCGGCTCCGCCGGCGCTGGACCCACCTGGAGCGCCAGACCGGGGGCATCGGCGTGCGCGCCGGCGCCGGCGAGCGCCAGATCGAGGTCGACCGCCGCCTGGTCGGCCGGCGCATAAGCGACGTGCGCCGCGAGCTCGGCGCCATCCGCAGCCGGTGCAAGCGGCTGGTGGCCGCGCGCCGCGGCTTCTCGGTCAGCCTGGTGGGCTACACCAACGCCGGCAAGAGTACCCTGATGCGCGCGCTCACCGGCGCGGAGGTGCTCGTCGAGGACCGGCTGTTCGCGACCCTGGACACCCGCACCCGCGAGTTCAAGCTCGGCGGCGGACTGAGCACGCTCTTGAGCGACACCATCGGCTTCGTGCGCCGGCTGCCCCACGACCTGGTAGAGTCCTTCAGCGCCACGCTGGAGGAGACCCGCAGCGCGGACCTGATACTCCACGTGGTGGACCTCTCCTCGCGGACCTGGCGCCAGGAGATGGACACCGTCGCCGAGGTGCTGAAGGAACTCGGCGCCGCGGAAGTCCCCGTGCAGGTGGTCTTCAACAAGATCGACCTGGTGACCGAGCCGTCCCTGCTGCGCCGCGCGGGGACCGACTTCCCCGGCTCGGCGGCGGTCTCCGCATTGAGACGCGGGGGCCTCGACGATCTGAAAGAGATCATCACCGCGCGCATGCTCGCCGGCGCCGAGGAGGTCGAGCTGCTCCTGGCCCAGCCCGACGGCAGGGCCACCGCCTACCTCCAGTGTCACGGGCGCGTGCTCGAACGCCAGCCGGAGGGAGCTTCGATGCGCGTGCGCGCGCGGGTCATCTCCGCGCACCTGGGCGGGCTCAAGCGCATGCCGGGTGTCACCATACTGGCCAGGGGTAACCTGCCGGTGTAGCGCATCAGGACGTTCGGGCCACCTATGCCCGAGGTGCAGAACGACCGATAATCTCGAACTGCGGCCCAAGCCGTCCACTTGTCCCTGCACATAAGGGCCTGATTCACAAACGCTTATGCGCCCGGAGCGAAAAGCGCTCCCGTAACCCCTTGACAAATGGCTCGTTGCGCGCCAAACTGTAGTTGGTAGGGACTCAGGGAGAGTCCGGAAACTGACGGAAGGGATTCCGCGGCGGAGAAAGTCTAAAAAAAAGCCCGCACCCGGTCGACCGTGGGTAACGTTCGCGGCGTGTCCACGGCCAACTGTCCACAGTGCGGGGCTTTTTTCTTTGCGAATCCTGTCTTGTGGCAGTCCGTTGTTGTTGTTATCGGACGTGCCACGCCATTCCGAGCCAGTCTCCGACCAACCCTGAGCGGCGTCTGCTTTGGTATCGGCCGCGCCGGCCGGTGCTTTAGCAGGAAAACCAGGGATTCCGCCCGTCACCTGAGCGGGCGGAACGGAGCGGTCCCCCCGGGGGATCGCGGGAAAGGAGACCGAAATGGCTATCAGTTCCGCACCCCGTGCCAACGGCCCCATGGGCAACATCGGCAAGGTCGCGAAGGGCAACACCCAGAAGGCCCAGCAGAAGCGCCTGAAGCCCGACCGGAAAGTCGAGAAGCAGCAAGTCCGGGAGGCCCGGCCCTCGCGCCGCGCGCAGGAAGATGCCGCCACCGAGCGCGCCCGCGCCCGCCGCGCCCAGGAGAGACGCGGCAGTAAGCTGGACGTCAAGGCCTGACCGGCCCGCTAGAAGGGGAGAACATCATGGCAGACTTGCTGAGCCTGCGAGGACTGATCGCCGCGGGCACCCGAGCGACCGGGCAGAGCCCCGTGGGGCAAGCCCAGGCCGCCCAGCGCTCCGAGGCCATCACCGGAGGGGCGGACGCTTCGCCGGCGGCGGCCGACACGGTCGAAGTGCGCGCGACGGGCGTCCCGCTGGCACTGCCCAGCGAACAGGCCGAGCTTCGTCAAAGCGCTATCACTTCCCATGATGCCCGGGCCGGCGCTCTGGGCCGGGTGGCGGAAGGGTTGACCGACCTCCTGGCCGGGGTGCGAGAAGAACGCCCCGGCGCCCTCGCCGAGTTCCGCGAGGGGGTTGACGCCCTGGGCGGATTGGGCGACACCGGCCCCAACCTGGCCAAGCTGCTCCTTCGTGTGGAGCCCAGCGCGGCCCAGGCGATAGATCCCGGCCTGGTCGAAACCGCCCAGGTCGAGACGGAGAACGCCCTGGCCGCCACCTACGGCGAGGTGGCCCTTGAACGCCGGGGGCTTTCGGTGGCGCTGGTCACCGCGGAGAACGAAGCGGCCTCGCGCGTCGAGTTCGAACAGCTGGACCGCGCCGCCGAGCTCCTCCGCCGGCAGGAAGAGGCGGGCCAGCCCGCCGGGCTGCTGGAAGCCTTCCGGGGACCGGTGGCCGGCAGCACGCGGATCGTTGAACTACTGCTGACCTAAGCGAAGAAACCTTCGCCTTCGTTCCAGGGAGGGACGGGCGTGAACGCACTGCAGGGCACATTGCCTGGGAGCCTGACCCGCGCTTTCGAACGGGCCGTCGAGGCCCGCGTCGCGCGCCGTCAGGGGACCGCGCCGAAGCCTGAGCCCATGCCGGTCACCAAGCCGGTGGGCGAGAGCGGCGCGGTGGTCCGCTCCGTCGGCCGGCACAACAGCTTCCTGCGCATGTTCATGCTGGAAAGCAGCCACCTGGCCGCCCAGCTCCGCCAGGCCGGGGGGCGGCACCGCGTTATCGGGCAGGACGTGTCCCTCAAGGTGATGATCCTGCCCGGCGGCTCGCCGGTGGCGGTGGCCGGCAGCGCCAGCACCGATTACCGCGCGGCCGACGGCAAGCGGGGCACGCTGCGCGAGCTGGCCTACGTGTCGTTTCTGCGCAGGTTCATCACCGGCTCGGCGGCGCTGGCCTCCGGGGCCGGAACGCAGACGGCCCCGCCGGTGATGCGCAACACCGACTCGCTGCTCTCAGCGGTGCAGGTCATCCGCGACCGGCGCCTGGTGGGCCGCCTCTCGTCGGACCCGCTGGTGGGCCTCTTGCGCTCGGTCTCCCCGCGCGCGCTGGGGCCGATGGTCGAGGCCCTGGGCCAGATCGGCGGGGCCCTGGCCGGGCTGGAGATGGCCTTCGGGCGCCTGGCCCGGCGGGAGACCTTCACGGAAGTAAGCGCGACCAGCTCCTCGCCGCTCTTCCTCGACGCCCGGGCCCGTTCCGGCGCGGCGGAGGGCAGTTACCGGGTCGAGGTGCTTCAGGCCGCGCGCGGGCAGGTCGTCGAGTCGGACGCGGTGGCCTCCGGGGCCATGAATCTCGCCGGGTCGTTCAGTCTGAACGGGACCGAAGTGGAGGTCGAGGCCGGCGACGCGCTCTTTGACCTGGTCGCCAAGATCAACCGCGGCGAGGACGCCAACGGCAACGGGCAGCTCGACGCCGGCGAGGACACCGACGGGAACTTCCGCCTGGACGGCGGGTCGGGCGAGCACGGGGTGCACGCCAGCTTCTTCGGAGACCGCCTGGAACTCCGCCAGGCCGACGCCGCGCGCGGCGATATCCAGGTGGAGGACAACGACGGCGTGCTTCAGGCCATCGGCATGGTCGAGCCCGACGCGCTCGGCCCGCTGAACTTCAGCAATGAAATCAGCGCCGCGCAGGAGGCTACAATTCGCGTTGACGGCGAGACCTTCCGCTCGGCCTCGGGCCTCTTCGAGGACGCGGTGCCCGGCGTAACCCTGGAGGTGCGCGGCGCGGCGGCGCGGCCGGTCACCGTCAACGTGCGCGGCGATGCTTCCGGGGCGCTGAACGCGCTGAGAAGCGCGGTGGGCGAGTTCAACTCCGCCATTCGCACCATGAACGACCTGCTGGGCGTCGGGGGCGGCCTACTGGAGCGCGACCCGGCGGCCACCCGGGTGCGCGCCGAGCTGGTCGGCGCGGTCCTCGCGCCCGTGGCCGGGGGCCCCGAGGACCTCGACGAGTCGACGGAGGCCGGGCTGGGCCGCGCCGTGCGCGGCCGGGCGGGCATCAGCCAGGCGCAGCTGGCCGCCGCCGCCCGACGCCAGCGCCTGGGGTCCGCCGGCGGCGACCTCAGCGGCGCCGGAGGCGTGCCCACGGTCTACAACGTGCTCGGTGGGCTGGGCATCGTGGCCGCCGATGACGACACCCTGGAGATCGACGAGGAGCGCTTCAGCAAGGTGCTGGCCGAGCGCGCGGGCGCGGTGGCCGACCTCTTCACCCGCGCTGATGAGGGCATCGCCGCCCGCGTACTGGCCCGCCTGGAGACGGCGCTGGGCGGCTCGGGGCTGCTGGAGCTGCGCCGACGGGCCATCGAGTCGCTGGCCGGGCGGGGCCTCGGCCGGGAGTTCGCCAGCTCTCTGGGCCAGTCCCAGCGCGCGCGGCTCCTGGCCGGGGTGCTGCCTGCGGCCGGCGGGTGACCGGCCGGGCGCCCGCGCGGTTCTTCTAAGAGAGACCGGAGGGTTCCGCCGGGAATCCGGGGGCAGATCCGGGAAGGTTGTCTCAAGAGGGGGTGTGTGATGCTCAGTCGTTTTCGCCTCGCGGCGCTGCTTGCCGCTTCGCTGTCACTGCTTCTGGCCGCCGGCTGCGGCCCCAAGGGAGGGGACGGTTCCGGCGGGCCGGCAAAGGTCAAGAAGCCGCCGACGGGCAACGGCAAGCCGGTCAAGCCCACGGAGCGGCCCAAGCAGACCAAGTTCCAGCGCGTGCTCTACGACTACGTCAACGGCAGGATTCCCCGCACGCCGGCCAAGAAGGACGGCCTGGAGGAGGAGTCCGGCTGGAAGACCGCGCGCTGGGAGGACCCGGCCCTCTGCAAGCAGTTCACCGACAAGAAGAAAGGCCGGACCCTGATGTACCTGGCCACCGGCGGCGGCAAGAAGGGCAAGTGCGCCGCGGTGCTCACCAGGGACCTCTCCCTGGCACCCAAGGGCGCGCTGCGCCTGGCGGCCTACAACGCCAGCAACGTAAGCGTCAAGGTCGGGGTGGCCTTCTGGTTCTCGGGGAGCTGGGTCTACTACGAAAGCGTTCCCCAGGCGCTGCCGCCCGGCAAGTGGAAGACGCTCAGCTTCGACCTGGCCGCGGGCACCTACAAGACGGCCAGCAGCAAGTGGAAACACTCCTCCTCGCTGTGGAAGCGGGCGCAGACCAAGCAGCTGGCCGTGCTGCTGCACACCGGGGGCCAGCCCGCACGCGTGCTGCTCAACGGCCTGACCGTGGACCGCGGCCCCAAGCCCGAACCAAAGCCGAAACCGAAGCCGAAACCGAAGCCCAAACCCAAGCTGAAGCCAAACGAACACAAGGCCGAGCCCGCGAAGCCAAAGACCAACCCCAAGAAGGCGCCGCCGGAGCCGAAGAACAAAAAGCCCGCCAAGACGCCCGACCCTACCAGCACGCAGCTCACGCCCTGACGCGGACCGGGAAGTCAGCTCAGGCGGCCATGCTTGCCGGAGCGCGGCTGCCGTGCCGCGCCCCGGCACTTGAAGCATTTGCAATAAACACGCGCGTCACTCTCGACGCCGCAGACGGACCGGACCTCCAGCAGGCGCTTGCACAGGGCGCAAAACACGTATATCCGTCCAACCTTCGCTGGTTCCTCACCCAGGTCCGCCCGCCGCACAGCGATGCCGGCCCCCTACCCGCCGCCCAGAGCCTGAGCCATTGAAATCACACGCGACCAGAGCCAGTCAAGGGGGCCGGTCTCGTTGGCGCGGCACCACTCGCAAAAGGCGAACAGGAAGCACAGGATCGAGACGCCTCCTCCCAGGCAGAAGGGCACCGCCCAGAAGCGCTTTCCGTGTCTCACTCCCGCCCCCTCCCGCGAAGCCCCGCGCCAGCCTGGCCTCCGCCGGTGCGGGTAAGTTCTCCCGCGCAAGCCCTGCAAAGCCCCAGGGTCCGGACCGGTCCGGCGTGGCTTGCCGGCTCCACGCGGCGTCGGACGGGAAGGAGAAGCGGCGGCGCGCATTCCGGGCAGAGGATTTCGCCGCGCAGCAGGCCCGCTTGGTGAATGGGAAATCTCGTTCCGCACCGCGTGCAGGAAGTCGCCGGATCGCATCCCGCGAAAGGGATGGCGCCTGCCCGGTTATCCACGCAGCCCGGGGCTTGCGGACTGGTCGTCCTCACCGGTTCGGGACGGCCCGGCTCTTCCGCCCGCTCCAGGCCGATCACCCGGCGGCACCGGACGCACACCAGCTCAATGATGCCCCGCTCCCGCTTGGCGGCGGAGACCTGCATTTGCCCCGCGAGCAAGGCCATTTAGACCCCCTTCTCTTCCGGGCACACGGGTGTAAGTCACAAGTTGGGAATAAACAGGTGCCATTTTGCGCTTGCATCCAGCAGCGGGAGAAAGTAAAGTTGCCCACCGCTCAAATCACCTGGTGCCCGCCGAAAGCGGTTCAGCGCTCCCGGCGGGCCGAGGACCGGAAGGGTCGTTAAGGGCGGCCCCTCCAGACACCCGTGAGGCCTTCCCCCGGAAAGGGTCAGACCGCAGCTAAGTATACCGCAATTTCGTCACAAGTCAAGTCGAACTTGGGTTTTTACTGACTCGCGGTTCTGGCGACATGACCTTGAACGACAGTAACTTGAGCGACCTACCAAGTAAAATTCGCAAGTTGCGTAAAAACAGGGGCATGAGCCAGCAGGACCTGGCCTCCGCCGCGGACGTGGCGGTCAACACCGTCTGGGCGGCGGAGAACGGCAGGCTCCGTCCGCGGGCCCGCACGCTGCGCCGCCTGGCCGAGGCCCTGGGGGTCCGGTTCGAGGAGCTGCTGCGGCCCGAAGGGGACCGGCCCCCGGCGGGGGGCGACCTCCTGGAGGGGTACATCCGGGCTCGCGCGGCGGGGCGGCTCTCAAAGTCCGAAGTGGAGCACCTGCGCTACCTGGTGGAACGCCTGGTCGAGGCCGAGATAGAAGCCCGGGGGCGCGGGCGTCGGCTCAGGGAACGCTCCCCGCGCTACGGCAGCGGCCGGGCCGCCGAGAAGCCGCCGGACTGCACGACCTGAAGCGTCCCTAAACCACCTCTATGCCGATTCGCTCCAGCCACTGGCGGGCCCAGGTCTGCTTCTGGCGGGCCTCGAAGCGGTACCAGGTCGTGCCCAGCTGCGGGTAGGTCTTGAGCAGTTCGTTGAAGCTCTTGCCCTTGTCGTTGGTGGCCACCGCCGTGGCGAACTGCTGGAGCAGCCCCTCGCTCCTGATGGCCTTCACGAAGCGCACGCGCATCTCGCGCATGTCTATCCAGGTGCCCTCGGGGATGCGCACGAAGCGCTTGCCGTGGGGATCGCCCAGCGCGGCCTGGGCCAGCGGCTCATCGTCAATCACCCACTCGGGGAGGTCGGTGTCCTCCAGCGTGAGGCCCTGGCGCACGGCCTCCAACAGGTCGGCGCTCAGAGTGATCACCTCGCCGCGCTCCAGGTCCAGGAAGTGGTCGGTGTCGGTGCGCTTCACGTGGTCCATGGCCGCGGCGACCTCGTCGAGGTCCACGCGCAGTGGTTTCAGCGAGCCCCAGCGCTCAGCCACTGGCGGACCCTCTCGATGCCGTCCTCGAGCGCGACTTGCGGTTCCCAGCCGAGCAGTTCCCCCGCGCGGGAGTAATCGCACTGCAGCTTCATGATCTCGCTCTGCGGGTGGATGTGCTTTACATGTTTAATGCGCGCCGCGTCCTTGCAGATGGTCGCCGCCAGTTCGTTTACGGTGACGTCGCGGCCGCTGCCGGCGTTGAGTATCTTGCCCTGGGCCTTCTCGGAAAGCGCCGCCTCGACCACGAAGCGCGCGCAGTCGGTGGCGTAGAGCAAGTCGCGGGTCTGCTCGCCCGAACCGTAAATGTTCAAGTCCTCGCCGGCCAGGTCGCGCTTCGCGAAGATGCTGACCACCCCGCCCTCGCCGTCGGCGCGCTGGTGGGGGCCATAAGTGTTGAAAGGCCGGACCACTACCGTGGGCAGCCCGTAGGCCTGGAAGTAGCTTTGCGTCAATGCTTCGCCGGCCAGCTTGGCCGCCGCGTAGGGGCTGGCCGGAAAGGTCGGCCAGTCCTCGTCGATGGCCCGGTCCAGCGCCCGCGCGTAGACCATGCAGGTGGAGGTGAAGAGCATCCCGATCTTGCGCGCGCGGCAGAGCTCCAGGAGGTTAAAGGTCCCGACCACGTCGGAGTCGAAGGTGTCCGCGGGGTTGTCGATGGAGCTCTGCACGTTGATGCGCGCGGCCAGGTGCAGAACCAGGTCCACCCCCCGGCCCAGGAGCGCGTCCAGCAGCCGCCCGTCGCGCACGTCGCCGACCACGAACTCCTTGAAGTTCTTGTGGCCCGCGAACTCGGCCAGGTTGGCCTCGCTGCCGCCGGACAAGTCATCGAGCACCGACACGTCCGCCGAGCGCGAGAGCAGCTCGGCCACCGTCCAGCGGCCGATGAAGCCGGCGCCGCCGGTCACCAGTACGCGCACGGAGCTACTTTCCCCCCGCGGAAGCCAGCCCCGCGCGGCGGATGAAGGCGCGTATCCCGGCGAGCGTCATCGGTTTCTGGGCGCCGGAGTTGTAGCCCTTGGCCTTGCACTTCCTGGCGCCCCGGTGGGCCTTCTCGTAGTCGCCGACCTTTCGGAACATGAAGGTCGGCTTGATGATGTAGTCGGTCTTGGTTTCCAGCGAGCGGGGGGCCTCCTCCCCGGTCATGATCTCCTCGTCGAGGGTCTCTCCGGGACGCAGGCCGATCTCGGCCGTCTTTATAGCCGAGGGCTTGCGGCCCACCACCGGCGCGTACTCGGCGATCAGCGCCTTCACCAGAGTCCCCAGGCGCGCCGCGGGCATCTTGCGAACCAGGACTTCGCCGCCGATGGCCGACGCCAGGGCGTCGAAGCACAGGTCCACGGCGTCGTCGATGGACATCACGAAGCGGGTCATTTCCGGATCGGTCACGGTCACCGGCCCGCCGGCGGCGATCTGCTCGCGGAAGAGGGGCAGCACCGAGCCGCGCGAGCCCAGCACGTTGCCGAAGCGCACCGAGCTGAACGTGGTGTGTTCCCTGGCTTGCAGGTAATTGCCGGCGATGATTATCTTCTCGCCCATGAGCTTGCTGGCACCCATAGTGTTGTTGGGGCTGGCCGCCTTGTCGGTGGAAAGATTGACGACGCCACGTACCCCGCGCTCCACCGCGGCCTCCACTAAGTTTTGCATGCCCAGGATGTTGGTCTTGACCGCCTCGCTGGGGTTGTACTCGCAGCTGGGCACGTGCTTGAGCGCGGCGGTGTGGAACACGTAGTCGATGCCGTCCAGCGCGCGGGACAGCCGGCGGCGGTCGCGCACGTCGCCAATCAGGAAGCGCAGGCGGCTCTCGCGCCGGCGCTTGGCGCGCCGGGGGTCGATGGCGTTCTGCTCCGAACCCCAGCGCTCGAGCAAGTGGGCCATATCGAACTGCTTGCTCTCGTCGCGGCTGTAGACCCGGACCACCTTGGCGCCCTCGCGCTTCAGGAGCCGCTTCACGATGGCCAGCCCCACGGTCCCGGTGCCCCCGGTCACCAGCACGTTCTTGTTCTTGAGGAACCCGGCCTTGCGTTTGGATCTCTTGGCCATCTCAAGGCCTCCCAGCTGTCGCCGGCCCCGTCCCCTGCCGGCCGGGCCTATGATAAGCGTCGGGGCCGGCCGCGGTCAAGCCCCTCTCCCGAGTGTTGACAGCCTCGCCGCGCGGCGCTAGATTCTTTCCCCATGAACACCCGTCTCCCGCCCGTCCCGGCGCTCGAAGCCATGGGCTCCTCGAACCGCCGCCGGCTGCTCTGGAGCTTCCTGGCGCTGTGCGTCGTGCTGGTCTTCGGCACGCTGGGCTACAAGGTGCTGGTCCCCGAGGCGCCGCTCTGGCGCTGCCTGTACATGACCGCCATCACCATCACCACGGTGGGCTACAAGGAGGTGCTCGAGGTCAGCAACGAGCCGGTCGGGGCGGCCTTCACCGTCGTCCTCTTGTTCCTGGGCCTGGGCGTGCTGCTCTACACGGTCAGCGCGGCCACCGCCTTCGTGGTCGAGGGCGACCTCACCGAGGCGTTGCGGAGGAGAAAAATGGAAAAGCGCATCGCGGCCATGACCGACCACTACGTGGTCTGCGGGGCCGGCGAGACCGGCCTGCGCGCCGCCCTGGAGCTGGTCTCCACCGGCCGCGCGGTGGTCATCATCGACAAGAACCCCCGGCGCATCGCCCGGCTGGGCCGGGTCTTGCCCAACGTGCCCCACCTGCACGCCGACGCCTCCGAGGACGACGTGCTGCTTACCGCGGGAGTCGAGCGCGCCGCCGGGCTGGTCAGCGCGCTGGGCGAGGACAAGGACAACGTCTTCGTGGCCCTCAGCGCCCGGCGGCTGGCCCCCCGACTGCGCATCGTGGCCCGCGCGGTGGAAGAACGCACCGTGCCCAAGCTGAAAACCGCCGGGGCCGACACGGTGGTCAGCCCCAACCAGATCGGCGGGATGCGCATGGCCTCCGAGCTGGTGCGCCCCGGGACGGTCAACTTTCTGGACACCATGCTCCACGGCTCCGGCCCGCCGGTGCGCTTCGAAGATTTGCTCATCAGCGAGAAGTCGGACCTGGCCGGCAAGAGCTTGGCCGAGGCCAACCTGACCCACGAGGCCGACGTCCTGGTGGTCGCGGTCCGCGCGCCGGGCAAGGACGCCTTCCGCTACGGCCCGCCGGCGAGCACCCGGCTGGTGCCGGGCATGAGCCTGGTGATCCTGGGCCGCAGCGAGGACGTGCTCCGCCTGCAGCGCGATCACGACCTGGCGCCCCCGGTGCGCAAGGAGGCCTGACCGATAATGGCCAGCCGCGTACTGACCATCCTGCTCGCCGACCTCAAGGGCTTCACCCCGCGCGCGGCAAGCAGCTCGCGCCAGGAGGTCAGCGAGCTGCTCAAGAGCTACCGGGGCATCATCACCCCGGTGATCCAGCGCTACGGCGGGCACATAGTCAAGGAGCTGGGCGACGCCTTCCTGGTGACCTTCGAGAGCCCCACCAACGCGGTCGCCGCCGGCACGCTGCTCCAGCGCCTGCTGCTGGGGCGCAACAAGGAGGTTCCCGAGGAGCGGCGCATCGAGGTCCGCGTGGCCATCCACTCCGGCGAGGTGGAGGAGACCGCCAACGACGTGATCGGCGACGCGGTCAACGTGGCCAGCCGGGTGGAAAGCGTAACCGAGGTCGGCGAGGTCTACTTCACCGAGGCGGTCTTCCTGACCATGAACCGCAGCGAGGTGCCCTCCAGCGAGGTGGGCCAGCGCATGCTCAAGGGCCTGCCCGCGCCGATCAAGCTCTACCGGGTCTTACAAGATCCTGCCGACGAGCGTTACCTCAAGCTGCTGGCCAGCGGGCCGCGCGTGGACGCGCAAGCCAGGCCGCGAAGCCGGGCGGCGCTGGTCGCCGGGGTCCTGGTATTGCTGGCGGCCGCGGCGGTCGTCGCTTTTCTACTGTTGCGCGGCGACGCGGCGGTGCGGGAGGCCCGGGCCCTGGTAGAGATCGGCCGCCACGCCGAAGCCGTTGAGGCCCTGGGCCGGGCCTTTGACAAACGCGTGCCCCCTCCCGAGGCGCTCGGGCTCGTGGAGCAGACCGCCGGCCAGGCCATCGGGAAACGGCTGGCGAAGAACGACTTCGCCGCCGCGCGCGAGCTGTCCGAAAAATGGTCGAAACGCTGGCCGTCCCTGGCGTCCCTGCGCGAGCTTTCTCTTCACGTAACCCTGGCCGAGAGCGGACACCTGCGCGCCGATGGCCAGCCGCGCGCAGCGGTCAACGTTCTGCTGGCCGCGCGGAAGAAGGGCGTCGAGGACTGGCGGCTGTGCCTGGCGCTCTCCCGGCTGTACGCGGACGTGAAGCTCCCCGTCAATCCCCGCGTGAGCATCCGCAGCGGCATCTACGGGGAATCCGTCGACGAGGTCGCCGAGGCCGTGCGCCTGTACCCCGCGGGCGAGCCGTTGCCCGCCGAGCTTGAGGAGGAGGTCTGGAAGCGCTTCGCCGCCCAGCCGCGGGAGTCGGGAAGATATACGGAATCGCGCGCCAGGAAGCTCTGCGCTCTCGTGCACAAGCGCCTCTGGCCCAAGTATCGCCAGAAGCTGATCGCCGGTGCCGCCGCGGAGCAGCACCCGCTGCGGCTCTCCAGCTATCAGGTTCTGGAAAAGGCCGGCGCCGCCGGGAAGGTCGACATGCTGGCCTACTACGCGGGGAATCTTACTTTCCGCAACTCCTCGAAGAAGCGGGACGCGGCCCTGGCCTGGCTGTCGTCCCGCCAGACGCCCGCCGAGCGGGCCCGGGCGCTGAAGGCGTTGAAGAAGGCGGAGGCCAAACTGACGGCCAGCCGCTACGCCACCGACCGGAAGATGCTGGCGAAGATCCGCGGGGCCATCAAGGAAATCGAAGGCGCCAAGACGGAAACCTTCTAGCTCTTTATATCGATCTCCACCAGGTTCGCGAGGATCATGCGGAAGATGTCCGCGATCTTCTTATTGGCGACCAGCCGGAACTTGCGGCCGGCCTCCCCGGCGATCACCTTGGTCTTGGCTATCTCGCCGATGAGGATGCTCTGAATGGTCTCCACCGCGCGGACGTCGATGGCCAGCTCGGGCTGGCCGGTGTCCAGCAGCTTCCCGCAGGCAGCCTCGAACTCCCCGGCGTCGCGGGTCTCCAGGTGTTTCGCGTTCACGATGAGCTCCGCTTTCTGCCCCTCGACGTCCAGCGAAACCGGGAACTTTCCAGGTGCCATGTCCTCGCCTTTCGGTCAGGATCCACTATAAAACAACGTCAACCCCTGACGCCGACGAAGAGCAGCAGCAGAGCGGCGACCCCCATGAAGGGCCCCAGCAGGGCGAAGAGGATCAGGATCACGGGTCCGAGCGCAGTTACTGCCATGAGACACACCCTCCGAACAGGATTGGGGGCTCCGGCTACACGTTGTCCCAGTCCCGGCAGGCGGGACACAGGCGAAAACCGTCGAACTTCTTCGCGTGCTGCTCACCGCGCAGCTCGGCGATGCGCCCCGCGGTCCACAGCTCCTCGACGCTGCTTGTCGCGATGCTGCCGGCGGGCTCCCCGGCCTTGAAGTCCATTCGACAAAGGGGCACGGTGCCGTCGGCCAGCACCAGCATTTCCTTGAGGAGCCGGCGGCAGCCGACCCGCTCGGCGAGGGTCAGGTGCACGGTGGCCCGGTCGGGCAGCTGGCCGCAGTAATCACTGGAGGGCCTTATCACCGGCCAGGCCCCCCGCTCGCTCCAGCGGTCCCAGAAAGCGATCAGCTCGCCCTCGATCTCCGGGCGCTTGTCCGTTTCGATTGCGAGAAAAGGCCCCTCCCGGCCGGCGGCGTCGCGCAGCTCGATGAACTTTTCTATGCCAGCGACCACCGCGTCGAAATCGTCCCGGCCGGTGAGCTTCTTGTAGGTTTCGGAAGTGTTCGCGTTCAGCCGGAAGGAGACTACGTCAACGTCGCACTCCAGAAGCTTCTTGGCCTTCCCCTCGTCGAGCAGCGTCCCCGGGGTGTCCAGGTGCAGGCCGTAGATGCCTTTCTCCCCCGCCAGCTCCAGGAATTCAAAGATCTCGGGGTGCGCCAGGGGGTCGCCGGCGCCGCCCAGGGTCAGGCATATGTCATCGTAAGCCGCCAGGTCGTCGAGCAGCTTGGCGAAGAGCTCGCGGGTCATCTCCCGCTCGGGGACCTCCAGCGCCGCGGGGCTGCCCTCGAAGGGCACCCGGCCCCGGGTGGTCAGCTCGACCTCGACGAGCCGCGGCAGCCGCCCGGCGTACAGCGCCGGGTCGCCGGTCACGATGGACACGGTCTCCTCCGCGCCCGGCCCCAGCCCGTCTTTGCCCGGCGCGCGGCGCAGCACCTCGTCGATCAGCTCGCGCCCGCGCGCGGAGTCCACCGCCCCGCGGAACTCGCAGCGGCGCACGGCCACCGGCGCCAGCCAGTTCTCCTGGCGGTGCACCGGGTCGGCGTTGGGCCTCTCCGGGTTCCAGGCGCAGAGCTCCCCGTAGGTGGCGCCCTTGGCGACCAGGGGCCCAAGCCAGCCGGACATGGCGAAGAGCCCCGCGAAGCCCCCCGGCGCCTGGCAGCAGGCCGAGGGCAGCGGCGGCTGGCCCTCGGGCGCGCCGTGGCCGAGCAGGCCCTCGAGCAGCCCGGGCCCGACCAGCGCGGCCTCGGGCAGCACCGAGAGCAGCGCGTCGGCGCCGAGCTCGCGGGCCGCGGCGGCCAGCGAAGGGAAGTGCCCGGCGGCGTCGATCTCCATGCTCTGCATCACCCCGCCGCGCCAGGAGTCCCGGGACCACTTGCGCGAGCGGCGCAGCGCCTCGCGCCTCTCAATATCGGGTTGGAGCACTTCCAGAACGCGGACCCCCTCGGCCTCGCCGCCCAGGAGTTCGACGGCGCGCTCGGCCCCGCCGGGCGCGACCAGCACGGCCAGTCCCTCCAGGCCGCTGGCCTTGCGGGCGCGCGCGACGGTGTGCGCCAGGACGCTGCGCTCGCCGAGCTTCTCGGCGGCGCGGCTGGGCAGGCCCAACGCGTTGACGTCGCGCAGTTCGAAACAGGCCCAGATCTTCAACTCGCCGCCTCCGCCAGCCGCCGGCACTCCCGCCGCGCGTCGCGCAAGAGCGGCTCGAAGTAGTCCACGCTTTTCATCAGCTGCTTGACCAGCTGGTCGTCGCGCTCGAAGAGGGCCTGGAGCCGCTCCGGGTCGTCGTCCTCCAATCCCTTGGCCTTGACGGTCCGCTCGGTCTTGACTGCCTGGAAGAACCCCCGGGGGGTCAGGGCGTGGAGCACGGTGAGCACGTTGGGATGTTTCTTGGCGCGATCCTCCAGGTGGGTGAGGCTGCGCCGGTAGCGCATGATGTCCTCGCTCTCGGCCAGGGCTCGCTCGATGCGCTTGTGGGTGCGCAGCTTCTGGTCGATGGCCGCCTTGAGCTCCAGGAACTCCATAATCCGCTCGTCGAGCAGCTCGGCGGCCGCCGCCAGGCGCTCGCGGTCGAGCTCCCTGGGCCCGGTGCCCGGTTCGGGGACCTCGCCGGGGGGGCACTCGGCCAGGAAGTCGGCCAGCTTCATTATTTCCGCGCCCTCCTTGCGGGCGCCGCCCTCGGTGCAGTCCACGGTGCGGTGCTTGGCGGCCTTGATGGCCTGCTCCAGGTCGCGGAGGTAGTGGTAGAAGCTGCGTTCGGTGAAGACCTCGTTGCCGTCCTGGTCCTCGACGGTCATGAGCTGCTTGCGGCGGCGTATCAGGTGCTCGGTTTCGCGCATCTCCAGGGTGAAGAAGCGGCCGCGCTCGTTCTGCCAGTCCTCGTGGATGGGCGTGCCCCCCACGTGGGTGATGTTGTAGGGGAAGGCCAGGTCCTGGCCCACGAAGGCCACCGGGTCGAGCCCCAGCATGCCGCAGATCTGGTAGGCGAAGTGGCCCACGTGGCCGCCGGACTGGTAGCCGCCCATGGGCCGGGAGACCCCCTCCAGGAAGATGTCCATGAGCGCGTCGCCGCAGAAGGCCAGCGGCCCGGGGTAGAAGTCCACCGTGCCGTGAAAGGCCGCGGCCACCGAGATCAGGCGGGTGTCCACCTGTTCCGGCAGGGTCTCGAAGAACTTCTTGGTCTGGCCCTGGAAGTCGACGATGGCCGTGAAGTCGGGCACGATGCCGCGCTCCAGAAGCGGCTTCAGGACCACGTCGCAGCACACCAGCACCGCCTTGCCGCGGGCATCCTTGAGCTGGTCGATGTTCTTCTGCAAGCTCGGACCGGCGGAGACCACGATGCCCGGCCGGCCCGAGTACACGTCGCGCAGCTCGGCCAGCGAGGGCGAGCCCACGTAGAGCGGCAGGTTCTCCATCTCGTTGCGCACCGAGCGGCGGGCCAGGTTGAAGTTGGTGCGCATGGTAATCTCGCCGGACAGTATGAAATCCTGGATGGCCTTGCGAACTTCCTGGTAGTAGCCCTCGGGGGCCAGCGCGGTCGAGGGCGCGTGGACCACTATCCGCAGCGCGGTGGACATCAGGGTCTTCTGGCGGTGGCGCAGTATCTGGTAGGCCTCCTCGCGCTCGCGGCCCACCAGCCAGGTGATGCGCCGGTCGGAGAAGACCTCGCGCAGGTCGCGCAGCTCGGCGGCGGCGCGGAGCATCGCCGGGTCCTTCTCGAGCAGAACTATCTCCGCCTCGGAGTTGCAGCGCTCCAGCAGGACCTCCAGGTGGTAGCCCAGCCCGAAGCCCAGCACCAGGAAGCCCTGCAGGCCCTGGGGGTCGACCTCGCCGATCAGCTTCTCGGCCTCGCCGCGCGGGGCGTACTTGCTGTGCAGGGTGGTGGCGGTGCCGTCCTGGTGGGTAACCCGCAGGGTCCAGTCGTCGTCGCGGGTTTCAATCTGCTCGGCGCCGGGCAGCGGCCCGGCGGCGGCGACGGCCTCGGCCAGGGCGGGGACGACGCCCCGCAGGGTGGCCAAGTTCTGCTCCAGGCGGCTCATGTGATCGTTCAGGTCCCGGCCATGCCCTTGACCATGGCGGCCAGCTTCTCGAGTTGCCCGGCCAGCTCGTACTCGGCGAGGTCCGCGGCGGCCACCGCGTCCTCGCTCTTGAGCGCGGGGGGCAGCTCGCGCATCGCGTTGATCACGCCCTCGACGCCGGCCTCGAAACCCTCCGGCGCTGGGGCGGCGGCCAGGGCCGCGGCGGTGATCAGCGCCTGGATCAGCTGCCCGTAGGCGCCGACCACGCCTTCAAAACGTTCGATGCCTTCCTTGCGCTCGCCGCCGCGCAGCAGGTCGGCTATCTTGCGGACCTCGTCGGCCAGCTGGCCCAGCGCGCTGGCCGCCTCGCCCAGCCCGTGCCGGCCCCACTCGGCGGCCGGGGCGGTGATGACCTCCACCTTGCCAAGCTCGGCGTGCGCCCGCGCGGCAGCCTCGACCTCGGCGTCGGGCATCAGCTCCTCGCCGTCGAGCTTCACGGTGGTGATGACCAGTTGCCCGCCGGCCAGCTCGTCGCGCAGCGCGGCCAGCAAATCCCCCAGGCTCGGCCCGGTCCCCTCGGGAACCTGCCGCACCTGCCCGTCGACGTAGAGTTCCAAGCGTCACCTCCTCGCAGTCCCGGCATTCTTCACAATATGCGCGCGGCGTCAAGAGGTCGGCCACGCCGCCGGAGAAGCCCGGTTTGGTCGGTTACGCCTGGCTGGCGCTGCCCTCGGCGGCGCGGACCCTCAAGCTGGCCGGCCCGGTTGCCTGCTGGCAGCCGGGTAAAATCAGAAGAATAGTCCCGGAACGCCGAGTCGCGGCGCGTAAGTCGCCCTTATGCGCGCGTTACGGCAATGTGCACTATTCTGGCGATTTGCGCATATTCTGCTTGACATTCGTGGTAGTTCGGTGTATAATACATGCAGGTGACGATGATGAGCGATATGACGCGCGAGCAGTACGAGACCCTGGCGTTGGACCGCCTGGCCGAGCTGGCCCGCAGCGAGAACGAGCGAATCGCGCTGGAAGCCGCGCGGACGCTCCTCGTTCACCTGCGGCTTTCTTTACCACCAAGACACCAAGACACAAAGGACAACGGAGAGGCTGGTCGCGGCGAGGCGGTCAATCACGCTCTCGCTTCTCTGCCCGCGCTCCCGGGGTACGGGTCCGTCGCGGCGGGGGCCGTTTCGCAGGAAGGTGAGGGATGTTCGCGAGACAATAGTTCTTCTTCGTGCCTTGGTGACTTGGTGGTTGATAAGGACGTTGAAAGAGCCCGGGAGCATGTCCTGCGGGCGATGGACAGGTGCGCGGGATTGCTTGAACACGAAAACCCCTTCGTCGTCCTGCGCGCCGCGCGGGAAATCTTGCAGCATTACCGTCATCTGTGCCGCGAGCGGTTCAAGTGGACGGCGTGGTCCGAGGTGAGAGAACGCAGCGCGAAGAAGCGGCGGGGCGTGGCCGCGCTCGCCAAGGTCGCGGGCCTGGGCCGCGATCTCGCGGGGATTCGCGGGGCCATCGACCGGGAAGAGAACTCCGAGGGCGCGGAGGAATACCGGGTCTGTCCGCCTCCTCCGATTGACTGGGACGCCACTCAGGAAGGCCCTTCTGGGTCTGCGTCCCACGAAGAAGGGGAGGGCAGCCCGCCCGACCCCGACGAACGCGCGCCGCCCTGAGTTGGGAGGCGGGGGGCGTGAAGGGTGAAGAGTGAATAGCGGGGAATGGAGCGCTCTCGACTGGCTCCTCCAGACTCCGGACTCCAGACTGAACAACTGGCCACTGACCACCGGCAACCGAACAGGATGTCTTGACATGTTGCCGTATGACCGGTAGATTAGTGTAGGCGAGAGGAGGCGTGGACCGATGGATGTTAAGGGAGCATATCGCGCTTTTGGACCACTCACGATTGCCATTCGCAGGCGCAAGGGCCGCTATGAAGCTCTGATCAAGGAGTTTGCCATCTGGGCGGAGGCCCACAGTCAAGTCCGGGTATGGACCGAACTGGAAAAGCTGGTGGCGGGCTACATACAGTCTCAGGCTGTTGCGCTGAGCCGCCACGATTACCGCAAGGTGCGTTTCGGCAATCCCGTTCCTCGCGAAGAGTGGGAGAAGTGGCGTCGGGGAGAAATCTACAAGACGGCCATCGAGGTCCATGTCACCCAGGCCAAGATGCCGTACAAGAAGGTCCGGCCCCTGCCCGACATCCGGGAGTTCATCAGCATTGACGAGCCCTTCGTCAGACAGCGGGATGTGCAACTGAGCCCCATTGGGGCCTGACCCCCGTGCCTTCGCCCATACGGAAAGGCGCCTTCAAGCGCAAGCTGCGCCGCCTGGGCTGCACCCTGACCAAAGAACGGGGGAAGGGAAGTCATTTCTGCGCCGAGCGTGTTCTTGAGGACGGCACGGTGCGGACCTACTACTTCCCTACGGTTCACGGCCGCCATGTCAAGGCGGAGTACGTAAAATACGGCGTGATTGCGGCCCTGGGGTTCACCCGAAAAGACTGGAACAACGCTTGATTGACTTGCACCCTTCCAGGCGCCATACTGGATGGGCAGAAATGGGAGCACCGTGAGGGCTGCGGGAAATGGGTGAACTGTCCCCGGATTCCGCCGGATTCCGAATTGTGGGAACCTTCCGGAGTGCTGAGCGTCTAAAGACAGGGGAGGGACTACTATGACAATGAAGACCCTCGTCGTGGCCGCCAGTGCGGCACTGGCCGTTCTCTTGGCGGCTGGCTGCCAGCCTCATCCACCCGAGCCCGTCACAGCAGTACTGGCTCCGCTACCAGATCCCGGCCAGCCCTGGCCGAAAGGAGATACAACCGTTCTGGCGCGCTGCGTGAAGACGGACTTCTACGCGACCACGACTCGCGGACAGTGGCGCTCGGAGTGGTTCTTCTACAGGCTTCACGTCATACGAACGGAGAGAGGACGCTGGCCACACTCCGAGGTGAAGCTTGTGTGGCGGAAGCGGCTTCCCCTCCCCGGCTCGAAGTGGCGCTACAAGATGGCAGCTGATCCTTTTCACCTCAGCGGTGTCTTTGCCATCGACCTGGATACCAGCAAGAGCCCGGCACAAATTGTGGGCCATGAGCGACGCAGTTGCCTCCCGCCGCACGCCAAGCTGACGCTGTCTGCGCTGCAGAAGCCGAGCAAGGTAATGCTGGACCGCATGACTGCTAAGGTCCATGAACGGGCGAGACGAGTGGGAACACGCACCGATCTGCGGATAAGGTTCGTGGAGGCAACACGCGACAGCTATGTTGTCTATCACGATTACGAAACCTTGGTGTTGGACAAGAAGTCGCTGAAGGTCAGTCCTTTCGGGGTCAAGAAATGCGCTGGTGCCTTCTGGCAGGAGGGGCCCTGGTACTGGAAGCGCACATATCCCCGCGCCAAGCTGGGCCTGAGCGGCAAGGTCGCGGACGTCCGCTGCGGACCGTGGATAGCCATCAGTTGCGGAGCGGCTACCGGCATCCTGGAAGGCGATGTCTTCGAAATACGGCACGGTGGCAAGAAGCTGGGGCGTGCTAAGGTCTCTACGGTCTGGAACAAGTTCGCGGGACTCAAGCCGTTGGACTCGATGCGCTGGAAAGCTGGTGACGATGCCGTGCTGGTTCAACTGGCGCCGAAGAAGCCGATCAACAAGACACCCTACGCAGAACACTTGACAGGCACTTGGCGTGATGGGCAAGCTTCCTTTGACTTTAAGATTCTCAAGGGAAGGCGGCGAGGGTTCTTCAAGGCAACGATCACGATCCGCAATCTCACAGACAAGCCCCTGTTGTTCCCGACGCCGATGTTGATGCCGGCCGCCGGCGATACCAACAAGAACAACATACGGGTCTACGATGCGAAAGGCAACAAGTTAGGATTCGGCGCCTCACATCCGCATAGTGATGGCTTAAGGCCGGTGGTCGAGATTCCGGCGCAGACCTCCAGGTCATGGAGCTTCCAGTTGAAGAAGTACTGGCCGCAGATGTCCTCGCCAGGTGTCTACGCCGTCGAGTTCTGGTACTTCTCCAATGAGAACCATCTCTTGGCTACGTGGAAGGGGCGAGTGAAGATGTACCACTTACTGATCAAGAGTGGGAACTAGCGGATCGCCGATGACCGCCCCCGCCCCTTCGTGGAGACTGAAGCAATCCGGGGCCGCTGACCGATAAGACACCCGACAGACGGGGCGGGCGGTAGGTTCCTCCCGACGGCAACTAGCAACCGGCTACCGGCTACCGGCTCAGAGCCCCTTGCGGTCCCGGCTGCGGCGGTCCTTGACCAGGCGTCACTCCGCCTTGTCGTTCGAAAGTGTTTCGCGCGCTTCCTCGACGTCACGCGCGATCTGCTCGACCAAGACCCGGTCGGAGCTGAAGCGCCGCTCGTCGCGCAGCTTCTTCACGAACTCCACCTCCACGGTCTGGCCGTAGAGGTCGCCGCCGCCTTCCAGCAGGTGGGTCTCGACCAGGAGATCCGGTCGCAGGCCGTCGGGGAGAGCCGGCGTGCCGGTCGGCCGGAAGCCCACGTTAGTAACTGACTTCAGCGCCGCGCCGCCTTGCACGCGCGCCCAGGAGGCGTAGACCCCCATGGGCGGGCGCACCTCGCGGAGCAGGTCCAGGTTGACGGTGGGGAAGCCCAGCTCGCGCCCGCGGCCCCGGCCGGGCACCACCGCGCCAAGCACGCTCACCCGCCGGCCCAGCAGGCACTCGGCCAGTTCCAGATTGCCATCCTGGATGGCCCGGCGGACTCCTGAGCTGGAAACCACCTTGCCGCATTCCTCCACCGGTCCCACGTGGCGGACCTCGAAGCCCAGCCTCTTCCCGATGTCGCGCAGCTCCTCGAAACCCGCCGCCCCGCCGCGGCCCAGCCGCGCGTCGTGGCCCAGCACCAGGCCCCGGGCTTTGAAGCCCGTTGACAGGTATCGCTCGGCGAAGTCCCCGGCGCTCAACGCGGCCAGCTCGGCGCTGAACTCCAGCTCGAGGACCAGTTCGATGCCCAGCCGGCCCATCAGCGCCGTGCGGTGCTCGGGGCTGGTCACGAGGTCGGCCTTCTCGGCCCGGCCCAACACGCTTCTCGGCGGGCGGGTGAAGGCCACCGCCGCGGGCCGAGCGCCCAACTCCCGCGCCCAGTTGACCACTTCGCCGAGCACCGCCGCGTGGCCCACGTGCACCCCGTCGAAGGTGCCCACCGTCACCACCGTCCCGGCGTGGCGGTCGGCGGCCAGCTCCTCCAGCGAGTGGCAGACGTTCACGGCGGATCAGCCTTCCTTGCGGGCTTCCAGCGGCGCGCTGCGCAGCATCCCGCGCCAGTCGCCGCGGCGGGCCAGGAAGGACTTCAGATTCTCGCGGTCGAGGATGCCATACTTCGCGCCCATGATGGTGACCACGCTGGCCGCGTTGGCCGAGGCCCAGGCCAGCGCGCGGCCCACGTCGTCGGGGTCGTCGATCAGCGCGGCCACGAAGGTCGCGCCGAAAGCGTCGCCCGCGCCCAGCGAGCAGACTACCGGCACCTCGAAGACCGGCATGATGTATCGGGTCTCTCCGTCGAAGCACTGCACCCCGCGCCCCCCGTCGGTGATGACCACGGCTCCCGGGCAGTACTCGCGGATGCGCGCGAAGAGTTCGTCGAGGTTGCGGGCCCAGGGCTCCATGAGCACCGCGCGGGTGGGGCAGGCCTCCACGCAGGCGTTGCAGCGCACGCAGCGCTCCTCGCCGACCACGCGGATGCGGTCGCCGTCGCGCAGGAATATCCCCTGCGAGCAGGCCTCCACGCACTGGCCGCACAGCGAGCAGCGTTCTTCGTCCACGTAACGGCGCAGGTCCGTGGCCCCCACCAGCTTCTCGGCCTCCTCGCGGTTGAGGATCAGAATATCGGTCGCGCCCAGGACGTCCTTGAAGCCATCCAGCCCCTGGCGGAACTGCGTCGAGCCGGGATTGACCGCCAGCTTGACGCCCTTCTCCTTGGCGAATTCGGCGATGCGGGAGTAGAGCTCGGCGGCCTTGCCGTGCAGGGAGCACAGGTATATCCAGCTGGAAGCGGCCAGCCGGTCCCAGTCGATCATCTCCTCGGTCAGAAGGGAACTCGCGCCCCGGTAGGTCAGCACGGTGCGCTCGCCGTCGAAGGAGCTGATGATCACCGAGTAGCCGCTGCGCTCCGACCCGTGGCGGGCCAGCAGCGAGGCGTCGGCGCCGTGCCCGACGAGCTCCCTCTCGATGTCCGCGGCGGTGGCGTCGGCGCCCAGGCAGGCCACGGCGGCGACCTTGAGCCCCAGCGTGGCCATGGCCGCCGCGGCGTTGGTGGCCCCCCCGCCGGTGGTGAAGAAGATGTTGCTGACGTTCTGCTTGCCGCCGTGGTCCAGGCAGAGGTAGGCGGTTTCGCCGCGCATCTCCTTGATGTTCATGATTTTGGCCAGGTCCGAGCGCACGAATACGTCCCGGGTGGCGCTGCCCACGGTGATAACGTCGCATGCGGCCTGGGTCATCGTCTAATTCCCCGATCTGCTCCCGGAAAGGCACCTTACGGGGCCATGATAGCACCGGGCCGCTGGGAGGTCAAATAGGCTAAGATTCAGGTGGTTCTTGGGCGATATATTATATAGTGTAGGGTGTTCTAGCCGCGCGTCATCGCGCCGCGCGGCGGGAGGCATGCGTGGCACATATCCCTCGAGTCATGGTCGTCGAGGACGATCCCCGTATCCGGCGCATCGTCACCAAGGTGCTGACCAGCTGCGGGATGATGGTGCGCGCCGCCTCCGACGGCGTCGACGCGCTCAACGCCTTCACCCAGAGCCGAAACGAGCCCGAGCTGGTCTGCGCGGACATCAAGATGCCCAACATGGACGGCAAGGAGTTCGCCAAGCGCCTGCGCCAGCAGGGCGTCAACGCGCCCATCATCTTCATATCGGGGACCATTCAGAAGGCCCAGGAGGGCTACCGGGCCAAGAGCCACATATACCTGATGGCCAAGCCCTTCAGCCCGACCAAGCTCGCGGAAATCGCCAAAGAGATGATGGCCAAGCCCCGCCCGCAGATGGGCCCGCGGCTGGCCCTCCCGCCGGCCCAGCAGCCCCAGGACCTGCCCCCGGCGCCCACGCTCCCGCCCAAGGGCTTCGACTCCGGGGAGTTCCCGTCCCAGAAGCCCCCCCCTCCGAAGCCGAAGCCCCCCTCACCGTTCGAAAAGTTCCTCTCCCCGAAGCAGAAGCCCCCGTCTCCGAAGCAGTAATTCTTATTGCTTTATTATGGAAGGCGTTCGGCGGTCACTCGCCGGGATTCTCGACTACCTCGTAATCCATCATCCCGTCGACCTTCATGCGCTCCAGGAACCTGACCAGCGCCGGGCTTACCAGTATCCGGAGCGACCGGCCGGTTTCCGCGGCGCGCGCGCAGGCCGCCACCAGCGCGCCGATCTGCGGGCTGGCCACGTACCCCAGGCCGCCGAGGTCGATTACCAGGCGGGGCTCGTCCGAGTCGAACAGTTGGCGGCAGGCCATCTCCAGCTCGCGGCCGTGAAAGGGCAGCTCCTTGGTGGCGGTGAGCCGGCCGCCCGTGATCTTCAGGTGGGGAAAGCTTTCAGCGGTCATGCCCGGATTCTAGCCGCCGGCGGCGTGATTTTCAACGTTCAGGACCAGCCGCCATAGGCCCGACCGGTGGCGCGACCTGGCAAGCACGCCCTCCGGCCGGCGGCCAAACCGAAGGAGAAGCACGCCTCGGTCAATCGCCCAAGGCGCTCTGCCACAGGGCGTTGTGTCATATCGTCGGGCGGCGAGCCGTTTTTCCACATGAGTCTCTTGACATATCACCACAGCCATGATACACTATGATAGAGCAAGAAAGGAGATTGAAATGGCTGCCAAGAGGAAACGCACCAAGAAGAAGGCCGGGGTGAAGAAGCCGGCGGGCGGGACGCGTTCTGCATCGAAGGCCCCGAAAGCGACCCGCAAGATCCCCAATGGAGGCGGGGGCGAGCTGGTGGACATGGACCAGGCCATCCGCCTGCTCAAGACCACGCGGCCTACTTTCTACCGCTGGTTGCGCGCCGGCAAGGTCAAGGGCATGAAGGTCGGCCGCCAGTGGCGCTTTTACAGGAAGGACATAGAAAGCTTCCTGAAGGGCGAGGAGCCCCGTGTTGACCTGCCGGTGAGCATCGGGCCTCTGGTCGCCGAACTCACCGAGCGCGGCGAGGAGTTGGGCGTCAAGGACCTGCCGCGTCCCGGGAAGGGCGGCATGGACGGGGTCATTGAACTGATGTTTGGCCTGGCAGTGGGGCTGCAGGCCTCGGACGTGCACATCGAGCCCTTCTCAACCAAGGCCGGGCAGGACACCGTCGGCATGATCCGCTACCGGATTGACGGCGTGCTCCACCCGGTTGCGGAATTTGACATGCGCCTGCTGCCGGCGCTGATCGAGCGCCTCAAGGCCGCGGCGTCCTGCGACGTGCGCGAGAAGCGCAAGCCCCAGGACGGCCGGATCGTCCTCAAGATCGGAGACCGGGCCCTGGACCTGCGCGTCAGTTTCGTGGGCCCGGTGATGGGCGAGGCGGCCACGATCCGCATCCTCGACTCCAGCGCCGTGTCGCTGAAGCTGGAGCGCATCGACTACGCGCCGCGTGATCGCGAGCGGCTGCAGAAGGCCATTCGCTCTCCGTGGGGACTGGTGCTGGTCACCGGGCCCACCGGCTGCGGCAAGACCACGGTGCTCTACTCCTGCCTCAACGAACTCACCGGCCCGGGGGTCAAGACCATGTCGCTGGAGGATCCCGTCGAGTACCTGCTGCCCTGGGTGACGCAGATAGCCATCAGGCCGGCGGAGGGCCTGACCTTCGAGCGCGGCGCGAGGTCGGTCCTGCGCTCCGACCCCGACGTGATAATGGTCGGCGAGATCCGCAACCGGGAAACCCTGGCCATCTGCCAGCAGGCCGCGCTCACCGGCCACCTGGTCTTCACCACGCTGCACGCCGACGAGGCGGCCAGCGCGCTGAAGCGCATGGTGGAGATCGGCAGCGAGCCCTTCGTGGTCGCCGAGTCCACCCGGCTGGTCCTGGCCCAGCGCCTGGTCCGCAAGCTCTGCCCCGAGTGCCGGGAGCCGCAGGAGCCCTCCGAGGGCGTTCTCAAGCACGCCGCGGAGCTGGCCCGCGCCGGGGGCCTGGGCTGGGAAACGCTCTCCGCGAAGTTCCACGGCCCGGTCGGCTGCAAGCGCTGCGGCCGGACCGGCTTTCGGGGCCGCACGGTCATCACCGAGGTGCTGGAGATCACCGCCGAGGTGGGCAACGCCCTGCGGCGCGGCGCGACGGTCGACGAGCTGCGCTCGGTGGCGGTCAGCCAGGGCATGACCACCATGGCCGCCGACGGCATCCGCCGCGCGGCGCGCGGAGAGGTGGTGCTCGCCGAGGTGTTACAAGTCTTGGGGTTGAGGTAGAAGGGGCGGCAGCGCTAGCGCCGGTCGGTGCCGCGCTCGCCGTGGCCGGGCTGGAAGCCCGAGCCGCCGGAGCCGCTCGCGGCCACCTTCCCGTAGGGCAGACCGTGCTTGCGCGCCACCTGGCGGCCGGTGTGAGTGCGGTACCACAGCGACCCCCTGTAGAGGTCGGCGCCCAGCCGCGCGGAAACGAAGGACAGGAACTTCGCGGTGGAGTAGTAGAATATCTCGTCCCTGAAGCCGCGGGTCTTCTCGTACTTGCGGGAGTGCAGGTGCATGTCCAGGCGGGTGCCCTTGCCGTCCGTGTCGTAGTGCTCCTGCCGCTCCCAGATGAACTTCTCGCGCAGCGGGGTGCGGATCTCCAGGGGCACACCGTCGTCGGTCATGCGGATGATGTCCTCGAAGGAGCGGTGCGGGGCCGCGCAGGCGTAGACCCGGTAGGTCACCGACAGGCGCTTGGGGGGGTATATCTCGAAACTGTTCACGGTGGCCACCAGCACCGCGTCGGCCCCCGCGGCGCGCGCGGCGTACACCGCGTCGAGCGCCGAGCGCCCCAGCTCGATCTTCTCGTCATCGGCGGGCGTGCGCCGCTCGTTCCTGGCGCGCTTGGTCAGTTCCAGGTTGGCCTGCTTGGCGGCGGCGGCCAGCTGCTGGGGGTAGATCACCTTGAAGCGCTTGTAGGGCACGATCTCGTCGGCCAGCAGGCGCGGGAAGACCTCCGCGTACTTGCCCAGCTTCCCGGAGTCGTCCCGGACGGGGGCGATGGCCAGCTTCTCGATGTCCGCGAAGCGGGCCAGGCGGTCGCGCCACTTGGGGAACTTGGCCGTCCGCCGCGGCCGGCAGCCGGCGAAGGCCAGCACGGCCAGCGTGGCGGCGGCGAGGAGAGTCACGCGGCGCATAATACGGTCCTTACTCGTCGCTCGAGCCGCCGGCGGAAACCGCCGGGGGCGGGGGCGCCATGTAGGTGTGCAGCGCGTCAGTGCCGGTCTTCTCCTCCGGAGCCTTCGGCGGGGGGTTCTTTTCCTTGGGGCCGGGGGTCGCGCCCGTCACCGAGCCGCGCGGCGAGGGCAGCAGCGGGTTGAGGCTCCAGATGTTCTTGGGGCCCTTGGCCATCGAACAGAAGTAAATGCGGTCGCGGCCCTTCTTGTCGCGAGTCCAGACCGGGTGGCTCTCCGGCTCACGGCTGGAGGTCAGCTTGACCAGATCCTGGCCCTGGAGGTTGACGATCCAGATGTCGTCGCCCCTGAGGATGCGCCCGGCCTCCTGGGCCTCGCTGCTCTCGTGGACGGTGGCGAAGACCAGGTAATCGCCCTTGGGGCTCCAGTTGGGGTTGATCGCCGCCCACTTGTCGCTGCAGGCGATCTCGGTGGGCTTGGTGACGTTGAGATCCTCGTCGATCTCCACGGTCCAGACCGAGTACCAGCGCGGCTCGCGGCTGCGGGCCCGCTGGAAGGCGATCATCTTGCCGTCGGGGCTGAACTTGGGAAAGAGGCCCTGCCCCAGGTAACGGGTCCGGCCGCTGTCGATATCCTTGACGACGATCTCCCACCTTCCGGCGCGGAGATCGTAGCTGCTGAAGGCCAGCCAGTTCTTGGTGGGGTGGAAGCTGGGGGAAATCTCGTCGGTGTTCATGCTCAGGGTCACCCAGGTGGGCCGGCCGCTGCTCTGGACCGGCTCGATGCAGATGTCCCAGTTGCCGCGCCGGTTGGTGGCGTAGGCGAAGCGCTTGCCGTCCGGGCTGAAGCAGGGCTGTATCTCCGCATGGGCGGTGTTGGTCAGCCGGGTGACCGTCGCGGCGTTAACATCTTTCATGTAAATATCCGGGGTCCGCGAGTGGCGGGTGGAGGCGAAGAGCAACTTCTTGCCGTCGGGCGAAATCGAGGGGTCGTAGTCGCCGCCCTGCCGGGTAAAGGTGTTCTGCTCCATGGTCTTGTAGTCGTAGGGCAGGCCGGTGCGCAGGGGGCCGTTGTGGTAGGGATAGACCTCCTTGAGCCCCTTGTGATGGGCCACCGGCTTGGACGTCTTGCAGCCCGCGACCGACATGAGGACGCCGAGGGCCAACAGAGCCGAGAGAACCAGGAAACCGCGCTTCATCTGAGCGCCTCCTTATTAATGTTGCAGTCCGACGTAACTTTATCGACCATCGGGAAGCGCCCCCTTGAGCCAAAATGGCGATTATCGGACGCGCGAGGGGCCCGGAAGGCCCTGCATTTCAGGCGTTTGAGAGGTGGCCCCGGGAAGTCCGCGGACCCCGTGAGCCGGCCTCGTCCGGCGCGCCCTCCTTGATTTTGGCCCGCCGGCGGCGAGACTGTTCCGATCATGGCGAAGAAGGAGAAAAAGGAGCCCGCGCGCTGGGCCAGCGCGGCCATCGTCGGCCGGCCCAATGTGGGCAAGAGCACCCTGTTCAACGCCCTGATCGGCCAGCCGGTGGCCATTGAGGACGCCATGGCCGGGACCACCCGCGACCGGCTGATCCACGCCGCCCAATGGGACGAGCGCCGCCTCGACCTCATCGACACCGGGGGCATGGGCATCATCGACCTGCCCGAGCTGGCCGGCCGCATCGAGTCGCAGATCGAGGTGGCCATCGAGGAGGCCACCGCCCTGGTCTTCCTGACCGACGCCCGCGACGGGCTGACCGCCGCCGACCGGGAGATCGCCGCGCGCCTGCACCGCGCCGGCAAGCCCGTGATCATGGCCGTCAACAAGGTGGACAACGAGCAGCGCGAGCCGGCCGTCGCGGAGTTCAGCGCGCTGGGCTTCGGCGAGCCCCTGGCGGTCAGCGCGCTCCACCGCCTGAACCTGGATTACCTGAGGGAGGCGCTGCTGGCGGCCATGCCCGAAGCTCCGCCCCCGCCCCGGGGGGAGTTCTCCATCGCCCTGGTCGGCCGGCGCAACGTGGGGAAATCCACCTTCGTCAACTCCCTGGCGGGCTTCGAGCGGGTGGTGGCCGACGCGCGTCCGGGGACCACCCGCGACTCGGTGGACGTGGTCGTCGAGCAGAAGGGGCAGCACTACACGATCGTCGACACCGCCGGAGTGCGCAAGCGCGGCCGGCCGGAGAACGCCCCGGAGTACAAGAGCCTGCTGCGCTCGGAACGCGCGCTGGAGCGCGCCGACGCCGTGGCCCTGATGCTCGACGCCATGGAGGGGGTCGGGGCGCTGGACAAGCGCCTGGGGATGCTCGCCGCCGAGAGCGGCAAGCCGGTGGTCATCGTGGTCAACAAGTGGGACCTCACCAAGGAGGAGGACACCACCGGGGAGTACGAGGAGTACCTCGGGAAGCAGCTGCCCGGGCTCTCCTTCGCGCCGGTGGTTTTCACCGCGGCCCTGGAGGGCCGGCGGGTCTGGGCGGTGCTCAAGCTGCTGCGCGAGCTCTGGGAGCTGGCCGGACAGCAGACCGGCACCGCGCTCCTCAACCGCATCGTGAAGCGCATCCTCGACAAGCAGCCCCCGCCGTCGAGCAAGCGCCAGATACCCAAGATCCGCTTCGCGGTGCAGACCGGCACCCGCCCGCAGCGCTTCACTGTGCAGACCGTCCGCGCCCACGCGCTGCGCGGCAGCTACCGGAAGTTCTTCGAGCGCCGGCTGAAGGCGGAACTGGGCCTGGACGAGATCCCCGTGCTGGTCCGCTTCCGGGAAAAGAAGTAGGCTAATAGCCGCCTCCGGACGCGCGCCCCTTACTGTATGAGCACTCCCGTGGATTCTGCCATGCCGCCTGCCGGAAAGCGCCGCTGGTGGTGGCTGCGGATGGTCGCGATCTGCGCCGCGCTGGTCGCCGGGTTGCTGGCCATCGCCTTCACCGCCCCGGTCGCCTATCAACGTTATCGCGCCTGGCGCTACCCGCCGGAGTACGTCCAGAAGATATATGACGTGCGGGACTTGACCTTTCGGATTACATCTTTCTGCGGACTTGCCGTGGGCCCGGCTTCCAAGGGATTGGTGCGCCCGGACCCGGACGGGGGCCTGCTCTCCGGCGGCGAGATTGCGGGCCGGATCAGAAAGCTCATCGGCGAAGATAAGTGGACGGGAGACGCCTCGATCGAAGAGAGAAACGGCCAACTGATAGTGGTGCATGTCCCCGAGGTCCACGAGAAGATATCCGTCTTCCTGAAGGAGCTGCGCACCGGCGGCGATTGGGGAGTGATTCTCAGGACCCGCTTCATGGTCGGCGCGGACTTCGCCGCGATATTGAAGCGTCTGGGCGCAGCTCCCGGCGCATCGCTCTCCGACGCGGACGCGGAGAAGCTCGTCGCCATCGCCGAGCGCCGCGGAGCGGAAACCCGCAACGCCATGTCCGTGACCGACCTCGTTGGCTGGGAGAAGCGCATCGACGACCCCGAAACGGAGATACCGTGCTCCACCGGCTGGCAGGTCTATATCGAGAGACTCGCAAGCCGCGAGTACCTGTACGGATTCGATGAATCCGGGAAGGCCGTGAAGAGCATAGTGTGGACCGGGATGGCCCTCAACGTCCGCCCGAAGGTGTCAGAGTGCCGGACGCGGGTCATGCTTCGCCTGGACGCGGGTTATTGCGGCGTACTGGCCATGCAAGAGCAATCCACGCCGCGCGGCGAGGTGGAGGTCCCGGTTCTCGACGAGCGCCGGCTGAAGAAGACCGTGACGCTTCCCGACGGCGAATGGACCGCGTTGGTGCTGGAACCCGGCACAAAGGACTCGCGTGCCGAGGGGCCGATCCTGGTGCTGGTCGGCGTGCAGATCGTGCGACCCTCCTTGGACGAAAGGTTCTTCCGGGAAGTGGAAACCAAGCTCTAGGACCGGCCCCCCCGCCTTGCACCCGTCAGCCCTCCTTGCTACACTCCGCGCGGGAGGAAACGCGCCGTGGACCTGGTCTTCGCCAAGCTCGCCGCCAAGTACAAAGGGGCATTGCTCGACGACGTGCTGCCCTTCTGGCTGCGGCATTCTTTGGACGAGAAACACGGCGGATACCTGACCTGTCTGGACCGCGCGGGCCAAGTCTACGACACCGACAAGTTCACCTGGCTGCAGGCCCGCGAGGCCTGGCAGTTCGCCGCGCTCTACAACCGGCTCGAAGAGCGCGAAGAGTGGCTGCGCGCCGCGAAGCTGGGCATCGACTTCCTCAAGCGGCACGGCCGCGACGCCGACGGCAACTGGTACTTCTCGCTGCGTCGCGACGGCCGGCCCACTGTCGAGGCCTATAACATCTTTTCGGACGGTTTCGCGGCGGGGGCCTTCAGCCAGTACGCCATTGCCGCCGGTGACGAAGAGAGCGCCGAGATCGCCCTGGCCACCTACCGCAACATCTGGCGCCGCAAGGAGGATCCCAAGGGACGCTTCTCCAAGGCGGCGCGCGGCGCGCGCGCGTTCGTCCCCCTGGCCATGGCCATGATCCTGGTCAACCTCACGCTGGAAATGGAAACGCACCTCCCCGAGTCCGAGCGCGAGGCGGCCCTGGACGGGTGCCTCCGCGAGATACTGGAGGTCTCTCGCGACAAGGCGCGCGGGATCGTCTACGAGAACTCCGCGCCGGACGGCTCGCACCCCGACTGCCTCGACGGGCGGCTCTACTCGCCGGGCCACGGCATCGAGGCCATGTGGTTCGTCCTGGACGTCGCCCGCCGGAGGGGCGACGCGGCGTTGGCCGCCGACGCGGTCGAAACCGCCCTGGCCACGCTGGAGCGCGGGTGGGACCCGGAGCATGGCGGCATCTTCTATTTCCTGGACGCCGAGGGCCGCCCGCCCGACAGGCTGGACTGGGACCAGAAGCTCTGGTGGGTGCACCTCGAAGCGCTGGTGGCGCTGGCCATGGGCTACGCTATCACTGGCGACGCGCGCTGCCTGGACTGGTTCCGGCGCGTTGACGAGTGGGCCTGGGCGCGCTTTCCCGATCCGGAGTTCGGCGAGTGGTGGGGTTATCTTAATCGCCGCGGGGAGCTGCTGCTGCCCTGCAAGGGCGGCAAGTGGAAAGGCTGTTTTCATGTGCCCAGAGGGTTATGGATGGTCTGGAAGGAACTCGAGACGCTGAGCGCGCGCTGACCTACCGCCGGCTGTCCGGCAGGAACTCCACCCGCTTCTCGCCGACCAGCTCGCAGAGGTCCTCGTGCAAGCGGTCCGAGGGGTTGACCCCGCCGCTGCCGGCCTGCAAGGTGACTACTTCGCCCTCGCCGGTCTCCACCTGGAAGTAGATCGGCTTGGACCCCTTGTGCGCGGCGAGCACGCCCTTGAGCTCCTCGAGCAGCTCATCGTCGAGCTCCCCCGAGCCGAAGCGCAGCACCGCCGAGCCGGCCAGCTGCCAGCGGGCCTCCTCCAGGGGGATTACCTCCTCGACGATTATCGAGAGCCGCTCCATCTTGCGGTCGGCCCGGCCGCGCAGGAAGATCAGCTTGTCCGCGCGGAGCTGGTCGGAGTACTCCTCGTAGGTCCGCGGGAAGGCTACCGCTTCGACGCTGCCTTCCAAATCCTCCAGCACCAGGCGGGCCATGCGCCGGCCGGCCTTCTTGGTGACGGTTATCTTCACCTGCGCGAGCAGCCCGCCGAGCAGCACGTCCGCGCCGTCGGGCAGCCCGGCCAGTTTCCCCGTCGAAGTGGAAGAGAACTTGCCGATCAGCTCGGTGTGGCGGGCCAGCGGGTGGCCGGATAGATAAAAGCCCAGCACGGCCTTCTCGAACTCCAAGAGGCGGTTCTCCGGCCACTCGGGCATCTCGGGGGGGCCGGGCCGGTCCTCATCGCTCTCGCCGACGAAGCCGGCGGAGTCCAGCAGGGTCATCTGCCCCTGGGCGCGGTCGCGGGCCAGGCGGCTGCCCGAGGCCAGCGCGGCGTCCAGCACCGCGGCGCTCTGGGCGCGATTGGCCCCCGTCGAGTCGAAGGCCCCGGCCTTGATCAGCGCATCTATGACCGAGCGGTTGCAGGACCGGGTGTCCACGAACTCGCAGAAGTCGAAGACGTCGCGGAAGGCGCCGTGCGTATCGCGGGCGGCGACGATGGCCTCCACCGCCTTGCTGCCCACGCCCTTGACCGCGCTGAGGCCGAAGCGGATCTTTCCTCCCGCCACGGTGAAGACCGCCCCGCTGGCGTTGACGTCGGGGGGCAGCACCTCGATGTCCAGCCGGCCGCACTCGCTGATGTACTCGACGACCTTGTCGGTGTTGCCGGAGTCCAGGGTCAGCACCGCGGCCATGAACTCGACGTGGTGGACCGCCTTGAGCCAGGCGGTCTGGTAGGCCAAGAGCGCGTAGCAGGCCGAGTGGCTCTTGTTGAAGCCGTAGCCGGCGAAGTACTCGATCTCCTGGAAGACCTGCTCGGCGATGGCGCCCTTGATCTTGTTATTCTTGGCGCCCTCCACGAACTGGTCGCGGTACTGGGCCATGACCTCGGGGATCTTCTTGCCCATGGCCCGGCGCAGGTTGTCGCCCTCGGAGAGCGAGAAGCCGGCCATCTTGGCGGCCAGGGCCTGGACCTGCTCCTGGTAGAGGATGACCCCGTGGGTCTCCCTCAGGATGGGCTCCATGATCGGGTGGCGGTAGGAGGGCTTCTGGCGGCCGTGCTTGCAGTCCACGTACTGCTCGACCATGCCGCTGCCCAGCGGCCCCGGGCGGAAGAGGGCCACCAGGGCGATGAGGTCCTCGAAGCAGTCCGGCCGCAGGCGGACCACCAGCTCGGTCATGCCCGAGCTTTCCATCTGGAAGATGCCCTTGGTCTCCCCGCGGGCCAGCATCTGGTAGGCGCGCTTCTCGTCCAGGGGGAACTTCGCGGGGTCGAGCTCTTTCCCGGTGGTCTCCTTGACCAGCTTGCAGGCCTTGTCTATTACGGTCAGGGTCTGCAGGCCCAGGAAGTCCATCTTGAGCAGGCCCAGCTCCCCGCACATCTTCATGTCGTACTGGGTGCTGACCGTCTCCTCGCCCGGCGGCCGGTAGAGGGGCACCAGCTCGGCCAGCGGCCGGTCGCTGATGACCACCCCGGCGGCGTGGGTGCTGCAGTTGCGGGCCAGGCCCTCCAGCCCCTTGGCGATGTCCATCAGCCGGCCGACCGTTTCGTCCGCCCCGTACAGGTCTCGGAGCTCCTTCTCGCGCTCCAGGGCCTTGGCAATGGTCATCTTCGGCTCGGGCGGCACCAGCTTGGCGATGCGGTCCACCTCGGGGATGGGCACCTCCAGCACGCGCCCGGCGTCGCGGATCGCGGCCCGCGCGGCCATGGTCCCGAACGTGATGATCTGGGCCACCGACTCGCGGCCGTACTTCTTGGTGACGTAGTCGATGACCTCGCCCCTGCGCTCCTGGCAGATGTCGATGTCGAAGTCCGGGGGCTCGTTGCGGCCCTCGTTGAGGAAGCGCTCGAAGATCAGTCCGTACTTGAGGGGGTCGAGGTCGGTGATCCACAAGGCATAGGCGACGATCGAACCCGCGCTCGAGCCGCGCCCCGGCCCCACGGGTATGCCCACCGAGCGGGCGTGGCGGATGAAGTCCCAGACGATCAGGTAGTAGCTGGCGAAGCTCAGGCGGGAGAGCACCTTGATCTCGCGCTCGAAGCGCTCGGCGGCCACCTTGGGGACCGGATCGCCGTAGCGCCGCTTCATGCCCTCCCAGCCGAGCTTGCGCAGGTAGCCCTCGGGGCTCTCGCCGCCGGGGGGGTGGAAGACGGGCATGTGCTGGGTGTTGAAGTCCAGGGCCAGGTTGCAGCGGTCGGCGATCTCCACGGTGCGGGTCACGGCCCCCGGGAAGTCGGCGAATTCGGCTTTCATCTCTTCCGGGCTCTTGAAGTAGAACTGGTCGGTCGGGAAGCGCATGCGCGAGACGTCGCTGAGCTTCTTGCCGGTCTGAACGCAGAGCAGCACGTCGTGGACCTCGGCGTCCTCGCGGCGCAGGTAGTGCAGGTCCGCGGTGGCCACCAGGGGAATGCCGCTCTCGGCGGAGAGCTCGGCGAGCATCCCGTTGACACGATCCTGCTCGGGGATGCCGTTCTTCTGGACCTCGAGGAAGAAGCCGTCCTTCCCGAAGAGGTCGCGGTAGAACCCGGCCGCCTCGCGGGCGCGGTCGGGCTTGCCGGAAAGGAACAGCGTCGGCACCTCGCCGGAGAGGCAGCCGCTCATGGCGATGAGCCCCTCGGCGTGCTCGGCCAGGACCTGCTTGTCGATCCGCGGGCGGTAGTAGAACCCGTCGAGGTAGGCGGTGCTGGCCAGCTTGATGAGGTTGTGGTAGCCCGTCGACCCGGTGGCCAGCAGGGTCAGGTGGTAACCGGCCTCGCTCATCCCCGCGGCGTTGCGGTCCAGGCGGCTGTGGTGAGCGACGTAGCTCTCCATGCCGATGATGGGCTTGATGCCCACCTTCTCGCAGGCCTTGTAGAACTCCACCGCCCCGAACATGTTGCCGTGGTCGGTGAGGGCCAGGGCGGGCATCTTGAAGCGGTGGGCGCGCTCGGCGAGGTCCGCGATGCGGCAGGCCCCGTCGAGCAGGCTGTAGTGACTGTGGACGTGGAGGTGTACAAAATCGGCCACGGAGCGTCCCTCGGGCTTCCGGCTGCCGCCGAACCTGAGGGATCTTAGCGCGCAGGCGGCCCCCGGTCAACAGACGCGCACCGTTCCAGAATACGCCCCGGTTTGTAATGGCGGGACCCGCCCGGGAAGGTTAAACTGGGGCCGGAGGAGAAACCCGTGCGCTGTCCGAAGTGTAACCGCTGGCTGACCCGGGCCATGAGCCCGTTCGGGGTGATCTACCACTGCCCGGACTGCGGCGGCCGCATGATCGGGCTGGCCACCCTGCGCCGGGATCGGGTCTCCGATGAGTTTCGGAACACGCTCTGGCAGGCCTCCAAGTACGCGGCCTTCGGCGGGCGCGCGTGCCCGCACTGCAACCAGTTCATGCGCCAGGTGGACATGCCCGGGCAGTACGGCGACCTGGAGTTGGACGTCTGCCGTCACTGCCTGTGCATCTGGTTCGACCCCTCCGAGTACCAGGCCATTCCCCACGGACCGGAAGCGCCGGCCGCCGCGCCCCCGGAACCGCCCCCGGACCTCGAGGCCCGGAAAGCCATGGTCATGCTCGATCTGGAGCGCGACCGCACCCGGCGCCAGCTCACCGCGGAGAAGAAGTCCGGCCCTCCGGACGAGGCCTGGAAGTGGCTGCCGGGCCTCCTGGGAATGCCGGTGGAGGTGGGCGCCCCGCCGATATCGACGCGACCCCTGACCACCTGGGGCCTGGGCGCCGTGCTGGTGATCGCCTTCCTGGCCAGTTGGTCGAGCCTGGAAAGCACGGTTCGGAACCTGGGATTCATACCCGATCAGTGGTCGCGCTCCGCCGGCTTGACCCTGCTGACCAGCTTCTTCGTACACGGGGGGCTCTTCCACCTGCTCGGCAACCTCTACTTCTTCCTGGTCTTCGGCGACAACGTGGAGGACCGCCTGGGCAAGTTCAAGTTCCTGCTGCTGGTCGTCGCCTCGCACCTGGCCGGCACGCTGCTGCACGCCGGGCTCGATCCCCGGGGCGATGTTCCGGTGGTGGGAGCCAGCGCCGGCATCTTCGGGGTAGTGGCCTTTTATGCGGTGGCCTTCCCGCGGGCGCGCCTGGGGCTGCTCTTCTTCTATTTCTGGTGGCTGCGTCTGCCGGCCATCGCCCTGCTCATCCTATACGGGGGCCTCCAGATGCTGGGAGCCTGGCTCCAGACCGAAGGAATGGGACAGGTCTCGAGCCTCGGACACCTGGGAGGCATGGCCGTGGGTATCGTCTTCGCGCTGGTGTGGCGAGTCGGCCAAAACCGGGAAGCGAAAGATGGAACCTGAATCCTTTGCGGACCTCCTGGCAGCCCGGGAGCGCGCTGCTCCGTTCCTGGAGCGCTGCCTTTAGCCTCGGGCTTCTCCCCGCCGAGATTGGACAGCACCACCACCGCCAAAGCCAGGCCCACGCCGGCGACCTGCCGGCGAGTGATCTTCTCGCGCCAGAGGGCGCGGCCCAGCGCGGTGTTGAGGATGATTATCAGGCACGCCGCGGTGGGGAAGAAGACCGTGGCCGGGAGCGCGCTGAGGGCCAGCAGCGCGAAGAACAGGCCGAAGGTGTTGACCGCCCCGACGCCCCCGCCGATCTTAAACTCTCTCACCGTTGGCTTGATCCGCTTCAAGGCCATGTACCCTATGGAGCACAGACATGAGACCCCGAAGAGCACCGCCTGGTAGAAGAGCCGCGTGTTCCGGGCGAGAAGTTCTCCGGCCTCGTCCAATTCTCCGCCCGGACCGGCCAGCAGCAGCTTGGTGTAGAACTCCTGCGCCTTGTGAATCGTGCCCATGGCCCCGGCCATCACGAAGCACAGCAGCAATATGCCGTCGCCCCTCAGTCCCAGGCGCTTCGCGCCGTCTTGCCCTGCCTCTTTCTTCCCGCGCGGGCGGAGCAGCACCACCGCGACCGGCACCAGCCCGAGGGCGATCCACTGCGGGCGGGACATGTGCTCACCCCAGGCGAAGTGGGTGACCAGCACGGGCAGCACCACCCCGGAACTCACGAAGGCCCAGGTGATGCCCACGCCCGCCAAACGAAAACCGGCGACCATCACCAGGAGGTGCAGCAGGAAGAGCACCCCGTTAACCGCACCCAGGCCAGCGGCCAGCCCGGGCCCGGCGACCCTCCAGGCCCCGAAGGCCAGCAGCAGCCCCGCCGAGAGGACCGCGGTGAGGACGTAGTTGACCCCCGCCACGGAGACGGTCCGACAGGAGCGCTTCTGCCCCAGCCGCAGCAGCTGGCTGAAGCAGAGCACGCAGGCTACGTGAACGAAGAGGTAGGTCACGGCATCCCTTTCGACCGGTCCGCGAGTGTACGGGGTCGGAGAACTCTTGGCAAATGCTGAGCGGTGGCGAAAAACATCTCGCCCGTTGAACGCGGCCCGGCGCGCCGCTAAGATTGCCGCCATGAGCGAAGAGCCAGCCGCTCCACGCCGGGGTCTCGCCGGCCGTTCCTTCTGGGCCCTGATGGGCACCCAGTTCCTGGGGGCCTTCAACGACAACGCCCTGCGCATGGTGGTGGGCCTGATGGTGGTGGCCCACATGGACCTGACCAAGGCCGCGCAGGTGCCCATGCTCGCCGCGGTGACGGCCGTCTTCGCGCTGCCCTTCATCCTCTTCTCGACGGTGGCCGGGTACCTGGCCGATCGCTTCAGCAAGCGCGCGGCGATCTTCTGGGCCAAGGTCGCCGAGATCGCCGTCATGGTCCTGGCCGCGCTGGCCCTGTGGAGCCGCAACCCCTGGATATCCCTGGCGGCCGTGTTCCTGATGGGCGCGCAGAGCGCCTTCTTCAGCCCGGCCAAGTACGGAATCCTCCCGGAGATACTCGACGACACCGAACTCTCCCGCGGCAACGGCCTGGTGGGAATGTTCACCCAGTTGGCCATCATCGCCGGGTCGATTTTCGGCGGCATGCTGATCGATGCGTTCCACGGGGCAAGGATGCTCTGGATAGGATTGATCCTCGCCGCAGTGGCCGCGCTGGGGACGCTGACCAGCATCTTCATCGAGAAACTCCCCGCCGCCGGCGCGCGCGCTGGCCTCCGCTGGAACTTCCTGGCCGAGGCCTGGCAGAACCTCCGCGAGGTGCGCCGCGACCGGGCGCTGTTCCTCTCCATGCTGGGGGCCTCCTACTTCTGGCTGATGTCCTCGCTGTTCCTGCTGAACTTCTACCTCTACGGCTACAAGCTCATGGAACTGGATGGGAAGGGCGTCGGGCTCTACCTGGCGCTGGCCGGGGTGGGCATCGGCCTGGGCAGCCTGGTCGCCGGGCGGCTCAGCGGCGAGAAAGTCGAGTTCGGCCTGGTGCCGGTGGGCGCCGCGGCCATGGCGCTCTTCAGCTTGCTGCTCTTCTTCGCCGCCGGGTCGAAGTTCTGGGTGGCGGTGGTTCTCTTCCTGCTGGGCGCCGGCTCGGGCTTCTACCTGGTGCCGCTCTCCGCCTTCATCCAGCAGCGCGCGCCGCGCGAGGCCAAGGGCACGGTGATCGCCACCAACAACTTCCTCTCCTTCACCGGGATCATCCTCGGCGCGGGCCTGTTCGCGCTGGTGGGCCTGAAGCTCGACCCCGCGCAGGTCTACCTCTTCCTGGCGATCCTCACCGTGGGCGTCACCGGCTACATCTTCAGCCTGCTGCCCGACTTCCTGCTGCGCTTCGCGCTGCTCACCTTCACGCGCCTCTTCTACCGCATCAGGACCGCCGGGGCCGAGAACGTGCCTCGGGATCGCGGGGCGCTGCTGGTCTGCAACCACGTCAGCTACATGGACGCCCTGCTGGTGCTGGCCTGCCTGCAGCGCTTCGTGCGCTTCATCATGTACCGCCGCTTTTACGAGTGGCCGCTGGTCAACTGGGGCTGCCGCCAGCTCAAGATCATCCCCATCTCCGGAAGCGACCGCCCCCGGGAGATGGTCAAGAGCCTGCGCGGCGCGGCCGAGCTGGTCCGCAACGGGGAGCTGGTCTGCATCTTCGCGGAGGGTTCCATCACCCGCACCGGCAACTTGTTGAGATTCCAGCGCGGGTTCGAGCGGATAATGAAGGGGCTGGACGCCCCCATCATCCCGGTATACATCGACCGCATGTGGGGCAGCATCTTCAGCTTCGAGGGCGGCCGGGCCTTCTGGAAGCTGCCCAGCCTGAGCCCGGGGCGCAGCCGGGTGACCGTCTCCTTCGGCGAGGCGCTGCCGGCCTCGAGCACCAGCGCGGAGATTCGCCAGGCGGTCTCCGAGCTGGGCACCGAGGCCTTCGCGCTGCGCAAGAGCGACCAGGTGCTGCTCCACGAGGCCTTTATCGCCTCGGCGCGCTCTGCCAGCGGCCGGCTGTGCATGGCCGACACCACCGGGGCCTCGCTGAGCTACCGCCGCGCGCTGTGGAGCGCCATCGCCCTGGCTGATCACCTGAGAAAGCGCCTGGCCGGCGGGCCGGAGTGCGTCGGCGTGCTGCTGCCGGCCACGGCCGCCGCGGCGCTGACCAACATTTCGCTGCTGCTGGCCGGCAAGGTGGCGGTCAACCTCAACTGGACCGCCGGCAGGGAGAGCATCCGCTCGGCGGTGCTGCAGTGCGGAGTCAGACAAATCATCACCAGCCGCGAGTTCCTGAAGAAAGTCGAGCTGGAGAGCCTGGGCCTGGCGGTGGGCGTGGACTCGCCGCAGCATCTATACGTTGAGGACCTCAAGGCGGCCATCGGGCCCGGGCGCAGGCTGCTGGCCGCGCTCAAGGGCGAGTTCCTGCCCCAGTGGCTGCTGCGCCTGCTCTACGGGAAGCGCGGGCGGGACATCGACGCGCTTTCGACAATCATCTTCTCCTCGGGCTCCACCGGCGAGCCCAAGGGTGTGATGCTCACCCACGCCAACGTGATGAGCAACCTGGAGGGCCTCAGCCAGGTATTCGCCGCCGGGGGCAACGACCGCATAGCCGGAGTGCTGCCCTTCTTTCACGCGCTGGGCTTCACCGCCACGCTGTGGCTGCCGCTGGTCAAGCGCATCGGCGCGGTCTACCACCCCAACCCCACCGACGGCCGCGCGGTGGGCGCTCTGGTCAGAGAGTTCGGGGCCACCGCGCTCCTGGCCACGCCCACCTTCCTGCGCATCTACACCCGCGCGGTGCTGCCCGGCGACTTCGGCTCGTTGAAAGACGTAATGGTCGGCGCCGAGAAGCTGCGCGACGAAGTCGCCGCGGCCTTCTTCAACAAGTTCGGCGTCCGACCGGCCGAGGGCTACGGATGTACGGAGTGCGCGCCGGTGGTGAGCATCAACGTGCCCGACTTCCGCGCGCCGGGGGTCATGCAGAAGGGCACCAAGCCGGGGACCATCGGCCAGGCGCTGCCAGGGGTCTCGGTGCGCGTGGTGGACCCCGAGAGCTTCGTGCCGCTGGCGCCGGGCACCGACGGGCTGCTGCTGGTCAAGGGCGCCAACGTCATGAAGGGCTACCTCAACCGGCCGGAGCTGACCGCCGAGGTCATGCGCGGCGGCTGGTACGTCACCGGGGACATCGCCCGGCTGGACGAGGACGGCTTTATCACCATAACCGACCGGCTGAGCCGCTTCAGCAAGATCGGCGGCGAGATGGTACCCCACGGCCGGGTGGAGGAGGAGATAGAGAAAATCCTGGGCGGCGAGGAGTTGCTCGTCGCGGTGACCGCCGTGCCCGACGAGAAGCGGGGCGAGCGGCTGGTCGTGCTCCACAAGCGACTGCCCGTCAGCGTGGAGGAACTCCGCGAGAAGCTCGTGGCCTCCGAGCTGCCCCGGCTGTGGGTCCCGCGCCGCGAGGACTTCCACGAGGTCGAGGACATCCCCGTACTGGGCACCGGCAAGCTGGACCTGAAAGGCATCAAGCACCTCGCCGCCGAGAGCTCCGGGGACGCGGGCGGGGCACCGGGCCGATGACCGCTGGCCGACGGGCTACTTCTCCGGTTTCTTCTTGGCCTCTTCGGCCCGCAGGCGCTTGAGCACCTCGCGCGCGGTGGCGCGCTCCTCCGCGCTGATCTTGGGATCCTTGATCCTGGCTTCGAGCCTGCGAATCACCTCGGCGGGGTCGGCCTTCCCGGAAGGTTGAACGTAAGCGTCCCGGCGCTCGTCCTCGGGATCGTAGACCGCCCGGTCGCCGGGCTTGAAGGCCTCGCGGCCCTCGATGATCCGCGCGCCGCTGAGCCCCGGCTTGACCAGCGTCACCTTCACCCGACCCAGGTAGCGGTCGCCACGGTATATGTAGAAGACCCTGCCGGCCTTGACCCCGGCCTTCGCGCCGGCGCCGAGGACCACCTGATCCTTCTTCGCCCGGACGTCCAGCAGTTGGGTGCGGATCGTTCCGGGCGTTGTCGCGAATTTCGGGGGCTTCTTCTTCGCGGGGGGGCGCGTGGAAATGAAGGTCACCGCCCGGTCGCCGATGCTCAGGGGCTGCTTGCCGTCGAAGATACTGCCGCCGCAGCGCTTCTCCCAGACGTGTTCGACCCGCACCCGGCCGATCAGCTCCCTCCGGCGGTAGATCTCGAAGACGCAGCCCGGGGACACCCCGTCGGAGCTCCCGGCGTCGATGGCCGCCTGGTTGCTGCGCTTCAAGACGTCGACGACCTCGGCATGGACCTTGCGAGGGGCGGGCTCCCTCCCCCGGTCGGGGGGCTTCGGCCCCGATACGCACCCGGCGGCCAGGAGGGGGACCAGACTCAAGAGCAGGAGGCGCGCTTGCATGGCGGCTTCTCCTCCGTCCGTTAAGAGAGGCGGCACCCGCCCTCGGGCGCCGCCCCTTTCATGACGTCCTGCCGCGCGGACTACTTAGAGTGCTTCTTGGCCAGCTCATCGGCGCGGGCCTGGAGCGTGGCGGCCAGCTTGGCCTTGCCGTCGGCCTTGGCCTTGGCGGCCAGCCCGGCCAGCTTCTTGGCGAACTGGGCGCCCTGGCCGGCCTTGAGGTACAGCTTCTCGGCCTTCTTCCAGGCGCCGGAATCCAAGTCCAGGTGGGAAGCGACCAGGTAGTACGTGGAGGCGTCCACCAGGTCGGCGGGCTCGGTCGCGAACTTCTCGAGCAGCTCGCCGATGCGCAGCACGGCGGCGGCCGCGTCCTTCCCGCGCGAGCCGTCGGCGGTCCTCATGGTAATCGCCGCGTAGTAGTAGGGCAGGGCGGCCTCGGCGCGCCCCCGGGCGGTCTTGCCCGCGGCCTTCTCCAGCGCCTGGGCCTTGGCGAAGGCGGCTCCGGGAGCGGCCACGTCGCCGACCTTGACGGACACGAACTTCCTGATGGGAACGACCGCCGGCTTCTTGGGCTCAGGCTTTTTCGGTTCGGGCTTCTTGGGTTCCGGCTTCTTCGGCTCGGGCTTCTTGACCGCCTTGGCCTTGTACTTCTCGACCTTGGCGATCATCGCCGCGGCTTTCCGGTCGTAGCCGGTGCCCGCGCCGGACTTCTTGGCCACGCCGAAGGCCTTGATGGCCGCGTCGTAGTCCTTGGGATTCTTCTTGTAGTCGGCCAGCGCCATCTCGTAGAGCGCCCGGGCATTGGCGGTCTTGGCACGCTTGGCCGCGGCGGCCTTGAGTACCTTGAGCTTGGCGATCATCTTGTCAGCGCTCTTCTCGTACCTGGTGCCGGCCGCGGCCTTCTTGACCTCCTGGTAGCGCACGATGGCCGCGTCGTAGTTCTTGCGATCGGCCTTCCAGGCTTTCTCCGCCGCGACCAACATCCCCTTGGCCTGACGGGCCTTGGCCACCGCGGAGTCGACCTTCTTGGGCTCCGGCTTCTTGGGTTCCGGTTTCTTGGGCTCGGGCTTTTTCGGCTCGGGCTTCTTGGGCTCCGGCTTCTTGACCGCCTTGGCCTTGTACCTCTCGACCTTGGCGATCATCGCCGCGGCTTTCCGGTCGTAGCCGGTGCCCGCGCCGGACTTCTTGGCCACGCCGAAGGCCTTGATGGCCGCGTCGTAGTCCTTGGGATTCTTCTTGTAGTCGGCCAGCGCCATCTCGTAGAGCGCCCGGGCATTGGCGGTCTTGGCACGCTTGGCCGCGGCGGCCTTGAGTACCTTGAGCTTGGCGATCATCTTGTCAGCGCTCTTCTCGTACCTGGTGCCGGCCGCGGCCTTCTTGACCTCCTGGTAGCGCACGATGGCCGCGTCGTAGTTCTTGCGATCGGCCTTCCAGGCTTTCTCCGCCGCGACCAGCATCGCCCTGGCCTGACGCGCCTTGGCCACCGCGGGGTCGACCTTCTTGGGCTCGGGTTTCTTGGGTTCCGGTTTCTTCGGTTCCGGCTTCTTCGGCTCGGGCTTCTTGACCGCGGGAAGCGGCAGCTTGGTCCCATCGGCCGGACAGTACTTGGTGCCGTCCTTGAGCTTCCGCTTGCAGGTAGGACACTCCACCGCAAGGGCCAGCGCGGCGGTCAGGAAAACCGCAGCGACGGCGATAATCGAGGCCTTGATAAGACGCATCGCATTTCCTCCCAAAGAGCTGCAAATCGCGGCCCGCCGGACCGCTCCAGACCCCTCGGCGGCGGCCGCTTGGACCCACGAATATCTCCGTAACAGCGCTTCGGTCAAGGGGAAAAGGGCTGCTTGCGTCGGGCGCAGGGCGGGCGATAATCGGTGCCTCAGGAGAGACCGTTCATGACCAACTACGGCAGGCTCTTCGCCGGTCCGGGCCGGGATCGCCGGGTCCACGGGCGCTTCGTGGTCGACTGGCGCGACTGCGCCGACTCGGACTTCGTGCGTGCGCTTGGCCCGCTCTCGAACAGGTTGAAAAGGGCCGGGAAGCTGTGGGACTCGGACCGCGAGACGGCTCGCCTCCTGGTGGTCGAGCACTTCCTGAAGCGGGCGGCGCCCAAGTGGGCTTTCGATTATCGCCGGAAGCGCGCGCGCGTCCTGGCCAGCCGCAACTTCTTCTTCGACGAATCCGTGGACCTGGCCAGGGCCCGCCGGGCGCTCGCCTACGAGTTCTACGACTACAACGAGACCGGCAGCTACCTCAAGCTGACCCCCACAGTGAACTGGGACCGGTCCCGCTGCCGCCAATTGGGCTCGGCCGGCTGGCTGACCATGGGCTTCGGTTACTGGGCGCTCTTCCCCGCGGCGGGCTACGCGATAACCCGGGACCACCGCTACGCGGAAGTCTTCGCGAACTGCTGGCGGCGCTGGTTCGGAGTCTTTCCCACCCGGGCCACCGACACGGGGCTCGACGGCTTCTTCGCCTTCAACACCCTGGACCCCGCGTGCCTGGACGGCTGCATGCACACCGGCCGGCGCGCGCTGGTGATGATCGACGTCCTCTACTCGGGCCTGCTGGCCGCCCTCGAGGCTGACCTGGCCTTCGAGGTGCTCAAGTACCTGTGGTTCGTGGCCTCGCTCTTCCGCCGGGCATTCGAGGCCCGCGGCCGGCGGTCGGCTTTCGGGCCCGGTAACCACAATCTATTCGACCGGGGCACGGTGCCCTTCTCGCTGGGGACGGTCTTCCCGGAGTTCGACTGCGCCAACTTCCTGCGCGGAAAGGGCCGCGAGGTGCTCCGCAGGCACGCCGCCGACCCCCGGCGCGGGGCGATCCGCCCCGACGGGACCAGCTGGGAGCACAGCGCGCGCTACGCGTGGTACGCGGCGGGAATGCTCCGCCAGCCGCTGGAACTGGCCCGGCTCAACCGCCGGGCGCTCTTCTCCAAACGTGAAGAACGGCGCGTCGCCGAATTCCTGGAGTCCTTCGCGGACCTCACCGCCCCGGACGGCGGGATGCTCCCCTACGGCGACTGCCAACCGCCGCGCGCCGGCTGCCACCTGGAGCTGGCCCGCTCGGTGCTGGCCGGCTCGCGCGCCGAGAAGACCGCCAGGAAGCTCAAGGTCGCGACGCGCGTCCACGCCCCCGCGCGTCGCGCCTCGCCCCTCTCCGGGGAGACGCGCGGCTCGCACTTCTTCCCCGACAGCGGCATCCTGGTGGCCCGCAGCGGCTGGCGGCCGAGCGACTCGCTGCTCTTCGTAACCGCCGAGCCCCGCGCGAGCTACTCGGGGCACAGCCACCACGACTTCGGCTCTTTTCAGCTGTGGGCCGACGGCGTCCCGCTCTTCTATGAAGCGGCCACCTGGGCCTACCGCATCGACGAGATCGTGCCCGCCGAGCGCGGCTACTACTACTCGGCTTTTGCCCATAACATGTTGACAATGGAGGACTACCGCCCGCGCTCGGTCTTCTTCAAGATGGGCAACGTCAATGACTGGTGGGGCGACCACGAGAACCCCCCGGTCAGGACCGAGAAACTGGTCCTGGACGGACCGCGCGGGGAAATGATCGTTTCTCACCAGGCTTTCCCGGACATGACAGTCAGGCGCCGCTACCGCTTCGACCTGCGCGAGAAGTGGCTGGAGTTTACCGACTTCGTTGACGCACGGAAAGCCACGCGGCGCACCTTTCGCCAGTGGCTGCACCTGGCCTTCGGGGCCCGGGCCCGGCTCGCGGAGGACGGCGAACTGGTTGTCAGGAACCGCGGCGTCAAGGCCCGCTGCCGCTGGAGCGCCTCGGAGCCGCCGCTGGACCTGTCCGTCGAGCCCAGCCGCGAGGTGCTCCGCGCGGCGAAGGTCTTCCGCCTGGGCCAGCCGCTGCGGGCCTGCGCCGAGAAGAGCACCCGCTCCAGGCGCCTGGAGATAGCCTGCCGGATAGAGTGGAAGAGCTCCGCGCGCCGGCGCTGAACTTGCATCGCCCCGGCCGACGGGCGATACTACACCCGACCCCGGAAGGAGACCAGCCCTTGAGCGATTCGGACCGAGTCTTCGGAACCCTGGCCGGCTTCCGCGCCGCGGCCCACCGCCTGCAGCGCTGGTTGATCATCCTGGGACTGCTGCTCGCCGTCGGCTGCGCGATCGCCGCGGCCTGGGGCCCCCTGCCGGCCTGGACGGTCGCCGCCGCCGCGGGGCTGGTTCCCGTGGGCGCCCTGTGGGGCGTCCTCTGGCGCCGGCGCGTCGAGCGGGCGTTCTGGCGCGGCGCGCGCGTCCCGGAGCGAGGGAAGACGGTGCGCCTGCCGCTGGAGGCCCTGGCGCTGGGGCTGCTGGTGCCGCTGTTCACCAGTCGGCCCGCGCTGGCCGCTGACTCGCGGCTGATATTGCGTTTGGGCGAGGGCCGGGGGCTGGACCTCGAAGCCCTTTTCGAGGCCGCGGGGATTGGCGGCTGGATCGCCCTGGCGCTGGGCGCCCTGGCGCTGCTGGTTGCCCTGTATCTGCTCTTCTCGCTGTGGTCCGGGCACTTCGCGCCCTGGAAGCTGCGCGACGGGGTGCTCGAGAAGATCGTGAGCGGCGACGTGGAGGGCGCCCGCGAGCTCTGCGCGTCGAGCCGGAGCCTGCTGGCCAGGAGCGTGCTGGCCGGCCTGCCCGCCCCCGGACAACTGCCCCGCCCCGGAGAGGAGCTGCCCGCCGCGCGGATTGAGGCCTCCGGGCGGCGCGGGGCGGCGCGCTGGCGCGTGCTGGTCGACTTCCTGGCCGCGGCCGGGCTGCTCGCCCCGGTCGCCGGGCTGCTGGGCACCGTGCTCGGAATGCTGGAGATATTCGGAGCGGTGGCCGCGCGGGACTCCAGCGCCGCCTGGGTCGCCGCCGGAGCGGTAGCCGCGCTGGTGCCCGCGGTGGTCTCGCTGGCGGTGAGCCTCTTCGCGCTGGGCGCCCACTACCTGGCCGGCCTGCGCCTGGGCTCGCTGGTCGCCAAGTGCGAGGCAGCCTGCATGGAGTGCGCCGCGGCGCTGACCGACCTGGGCGCCCACATGCGGGCCCGCGAGAGAAACGCCGCCGCCGCCCCGGAACTCGAGTCGCCTGAGCGGGAAGAGGAGAAGCAAGAGTGATCTTCCTGCCCGTCCGCGCGCGGAGGACGCCGATCTTCATGGCCGCGCCGCTGGCCGGCGGGCTGGCCGCCGTACTGGCGTCCTTCGTGGCCCTGTGGGGCCTGGGTCGCGCGGGGCGGGCCGTGCCCGTGGAACTTCCCAAGGTGTCCGGCCGCGCCGAGCCGTTGCCGGCGGGCTTCGCCGGACACGTCATCACCGTGCGCCCCGACGGCGGCTACGTCCTGGGCGGTGGCCGCCTGCCGCGCTCCGAGCTGGCCGCCCGCCTGGCGCGCCTGGGGAAGCTGCCCTCCGCGCGCGCCGAGCGGATACTCATCCGCGCGGACGCGGGCGCGCCCTTCGGGAAGATCGCCGACCTCCTGGAGCTCTGCCGGGAGGCGGGGCTCGGCGCGGTGCGCTTTGAGGTCCTGGAGGAGTCCGCCCCTTGAACCGCCGCCTCTCTGCCCTCTTCCTGGCCGCCGGGCTCTGGAGTTCCGTAGCTGGCGCCGCCGGCGCCGGCGAGAAGCCGCTCAGCGTCGCCGACGAGCAGTACCGGCTGGCCGGGGCGCTCTTCGCCCGCGGCGAGTTCGCCCGCGCCGCGGCCACCTATGCGTCTTTCGCGCGCAGGCACCGCCGGGATCCCCGCGCTGGCGAGGCCCACTTCCGCTCTGCCGAGGGCCTCTACCGCGCCGGGGAAAGCAAGAAGGCCCGCAAGGCCTTCGAGAAATGCCTGACTCTCAAGCTGCCCGCCGCGCGCCTGGCCGCCGCGCGCCTGCGCATCGGGAGCATCTCTTACGCGGCCGGCGACGCGGAGGGCGCCGCGGCGGCGCTCTCGAAAGTGGACATGAAGCGGCTGCCCGCCGAGGCCCGCCGGGCGGCGGCCTACTTCCTGGGCGCCTCTCTCCTGGAACTGGGCCGCAAGAAGGAGGCCGGACCGCATCTGGCCCAAGCGGCCGGCTCGAAGCAGGCGGCGCTGGCCGCGCCGGCGCTCCTGGAGCTGGCCCGGATGGAGAGCGAAGCCGGGCGCCGCGCGGGGGCGGCGGGGCACCTCGGCAAGCTCCTCAAGCGCTTCCCCGGCGCGCCGGAGGCGGCGGAGGCCGGCTTCCGCCTGGCCGAGATTACCCGCCTGAGGGGCAAGCCCGCCGCCGCGCTGGCGCTATACGCGGCGGTGCTCAAGCGCTCCCCGCCGGGCGAGCTCGCCGCCCGCGCGGCGCTGGGCGCGGCCTGGTGCCACCTGGCCGGGAACGACGCGCGCGGGGCGTTGAAGATGGCCTCGATGGCCGCGCGCGCGCCGAAGCTGGCCACCGAGAGCCGCTACGTGACCGGCCTGGCGCGGATGGCCGCCAAGAAGTACGCCGAGGCGGAGGCCGCCTTCGCGGGAATCCTCAAGCTCGCCCCCCGGGGGCCACGCGCCGAGTCGGCCGCCTGCCGCCTGGTCTGGTGCCGGCACCTGGCCGGCCGCGGCGCGCAGGTGGGGCCCGCCGCGCGCGAGTTCCGGGCGCGCTTCCCCAAGAGCAAGCTGGCCGGCGAGGTGGCCCACGTCGAGGGCCTGGCCGCCGCGGCGGGCGGTGACGTCGAGGGCGCGCTCGCGGCCCTGGACAAGGCCGCCGCCGACCCCAAGAGCCGCTACGCCGCCGAGAGCGCCTACCGCGCCGCGCTGCTGTGCTCCGAGAAGGGCCGCCCCAAACAGGCCCGGGCGCGGCTGGAGCGCCTGGTGCGCCTCCATGCCAAGCACCGCCTGGCCGACGCCGCGCTGGTCCGGCTCGGCGAACTGGCCCTGGGCGCCGGCGACGCCAAGGGCGCCGCCAAACACTTCGACACGCACCTGGCCAGCTTCCCGGCCAGCAAGCTGCGCCCGGCGGCGCTGCTGGGCCGGGCCCTGGCCGCGGCCGCTGCCAAGGACTGGACCGGCTTCCAGCAGCGCTGCGCTCAACTGGCCAGAGCGCGTCCCGGCGATCCGGCCGGCGTGGAGGCCAGCTACTGGCTGGCCTGGAACTACGAGCGGCTCAAGACCTACGACCAGGCGACGGCGGCCTACGTCCGCCTGATTGCCAAGTACCGCAAGCCACCGCTGGTCTACGAGTTCAAGTTCCGGCTGTCCTGCGCGTACTACCTCAACGGCAACTACCCCAAGGCCGCCGAGGGCTTCCTGGCGCTGGCCCGCTCGGGCAAGCGCCGGCTGCCCGCCGAGGGGCTGCTGTGGCTGGGCCAGTACCTGGGCGGCCAGGGCCGCGACAAGGAGGCCGCCGAGGTCTATGCCCTGGCGGCGGGCTCCAAGGATCCGGCCACCCGCGCCGAGGCCCTGCTGGCCCTGGGCCACCAGGCCCTGCGCGGGGGACGGGCCGCCGGGGCAGTGGTCCTTTACCGCAAGCTCCTGGCCGAGATTCCCAAGTCCGTGCGCGCCGACGACGCCCGGCTGGGCCTGGTCCGCGCGCTGCGCGAGTCGGGCAAGGCCGCCGAGGCCCGCAAGATCGCGGCTGGCCTGGTGACCTCGAAGAACGAGCGGCTGCGCCTGGCGGCCCGTGGCGAGCTGGCCCTGGCGGACCTGGCCGTCGGGAAGGCCGCCGAGGCCGTGGCGGGCCTGGCCCCCCTGGCGACGCTGTACGACGATTCGGAGCTGGTGCCCCGCTGGCTGGCTGGCCTGGCCGCGGCCGAGGAGAAGCTCAAGAGGAAAGCGGCGGCGACCAGGTGGTACCGGGAACTCATCACCCGCTACCCGGCCAGCCGCGAGGCCAAGGCCGCGTCGGCCAAAACCAAGATCCCCCTGCCCGAGCCGTCGTCCAAGACCGGGGAGAAGTTCTAATGTTCACCGGGATAATCGAGGCCACCGGCAAGCTGCTCGGCGTCGAGAAGCGCGGCGGCGGCTTCCGCCTGAGCGCGGAACTCGGTCGCCTGGCCGAAGGCACCGCGGTCGGCGACAGCATCGCGGTCTCCGGCCCGTGCCTGACTGTCTCCCGGCTCGAAGGCTCGGTCGCCGGGTTCGACGCCGTATTCGAAACCGCGGAGCGCACCACCATTCCGTCCTGGCGCGCGGGCCGCGAGCTTAACATCGAGAGGGCCCTGGCCCTCGGCGCGCGGCTGGGTGGCCACGTAGTCACCGGGCACATCGACGGCCGCGCCCGGGTCCTCAACGTGAAGGAAGTCGGCGACGGTCGGGAGGTCGACTTCTCGATCCCCGCCGGCTGCGAGCGGCTGGTCGCCGGGAAGGGCTCGGTGGCGCTGGACGGCGCCAGCCTGACCGTCGCGCGGCTCTTGAGTGACAACAGCTTCCGCGTCGCGCTGGTGCCCCATACTCTGGGGAGCACCACGCTGCGCGGACTCAGGTCCGGCGACGAGGTCAACTTCGAGGCGGACATAATGGCCCGCTACGCGGCGCGCCTCCTGGGCAAGGACTTCGGCGGCGGACTCACCGAGGACCAGCTCCGCGAAGCCGGGTTCATGTAGGGAAGAGTCCCCGTGCGCTGGCGTCGGCAGTCCCGGGAAGGCTGGCGGGTGCCGGTGAAGAAATGTCGGATACAAGGAACTCTTCCTCCCGCTGGAAACGGAGGCATAGGTGTCAAACCTGACGCGCGACATAGGATCGGAAGACCTGAAGATCCTCGATGTTGTCAATCTGCTCAGAGAAGACAAATATCTGATCCCAACGTTTCAGCGGGACTTTGTCTGGGATGCTCAGAGCATCAAGAAGCTCTGGGACAGCATGTTTCGCTTCTATCCTATCGGCAGCTTGCTCTACTGGGAGACCGACACCTACCTGCACACACACCGCAGACTGGGTGGCTTTGAGTTCCCGCACGACGAAGATACGGTGCGCAAGTTCAAGGAATGGAAGTACATCCTTGATGGTCAGCAACGGGCCACCTCGATTCTCGTCTCTATGCTTGGCGGCAAGGGGCGAGTAGAAGACGAAGAGAATTTCGACTATACGCTCTTCTTCGACGCGACAAAGGCGGAGTTCTTCTTCCCCACCGAGTTGGAAACGCGCAAGAGGGCCGTGCCTGACGAACGTTTTCTCGTCCGGGTCCGCGATGTACCCGAATGGAAATTCACCTTCTACAAGGACATATCGAGCGCCGAGGGTTTCAACGATGAGATTGAGCACAACCTCAACCAAATTCAGCGTATGTTCACCGACTACAAGTTATCAGTCATTCGGATCAAGGGCGTGGCGGTCAGTGAGGTCTGCGAGATTTTCGAGCGAATCAACCAAGAAGGGAAGAAACTCCATCCAGTGGACATCGTTGTCGCACGCACGTATAGAAACGAGCAGGACGGGAAGCCCGGTTTCTATCTGAGAGACCGCCTGCAGGGGCTAAAGGACATCTTGATCGAAAACGGTAGCCGCTGGCAGGAAATGGACGATCTTAGCATCATTCAAATGGTGGCTGTTTGCTTGCGAAAGCGGCATACTGAGGTACGCAATCCTTTCGGGATCACGCCCGCCGCCTTGGACAACTTGACGACCCGCCACTTCGAAGAGAACTGGGAGACATGCCAGAAGACGATTCTGGAGACCCTCAAATTCCTCATGGACCAGAAGATTCTCGGTCCGTCAATGATGCCCTTTACCTATCTAGCGTTGCCCGTGTGTTATTACTTCGACCGGAACAAGACGGTGAACCGGGATGTTGCCCGCCAGTGGTTCTGGTGGGCGGCATTCGCGTTGGACCGGCTTAGTTCTTCGAGTGAGGTCTACGGTTTCTGTGAGGACTTTTTCGACCTACTGGAAAGTGGCAAGGAACCCAAGATACCGAATCTTGTTCTATCCAAGACAAAACTCGTTCAGGCCAGTTACTACTATCGCAACGCCCTCAGCCGGGCTGTTCTTGCGTTCTTGGCCAACCAGCATCCGAAGGACTTCAGTGACCCGCAAGCCGAGATCCTCGACAACGTGTATCTGCTCTTGTCACAGGCACCCAACTTGCATCACATCTATCCACAGAACTTCTTGAAGAACGTTGAAGACCCGTCGGCAGATGCCGCGGCCAACAGCCTGATGAACATCTGCTATCTCCGGGCGCGGACCAACATCAAGATCAGTGATCGGAACCCGTTGGACTACTTCAAGGACTTCAAGAATGTGCGTAACTTCGAGGGAATCCTGGAGTCGCACTTGATCCCCGCTGAATTCACCGAGCGCGACAGCTTCAGACCAAGTGACTACCGCGATTTCTTGTTCGCCAGGGTGGAACTCTTCAGTCAGCGTTTGAAGCAAGCGTTACCCGATGTGAGCGTACAGATCGTCGACTGAGCCGCCGGAATTCCGCGCCCGGAAGTCAAGACTTGCCTCAGTTGCCGGTGGTCGATTGCCGGTTATCAGAAGTCGCGAGCGTACGCCGGCCTCGATATCACCCTTTCGTCGCATCTAACCGACAGCCATACAGTCACTTACGCCTCATCAGCATTATTCTGTATTATCTTCTTGACATTCGGGGCGCTTCGCGCTATAATACAGCATACACTGACCACTTGCGGCCCAAAGGGGCTATCTTAGGGGGGAGAACCATGAGCGACAAGAACGTGGCGGAGAATGAATTGGGATTGCTGACTGAAATTGCATTGCTTCGGGCGCATGGACAAAGCTGGAAGGATATCGCCAGCGAGTTGGACGTAGAAAGGCCCCGGCTGCGGGAGGTTACCCGCGCGCACGGTGCGGTCTACTGGCGGCTGTTCGAGGAGGCCCAGCACCGCGCGTCACTGGAAGCGGCGGCAATGGCGCGGGCCAAACTGGAGACGCTGCTCGAAAGCGAAAACGAGCGCGTCGCCCTGCGCGCCGCCCAGGCGCTGCTCGGCGACCAGCGCGGCAAGGAGCGCAGCGCCGTCCTGCGCGATCGGAACGACATCCTGGCCGAGAAGGTCGTGGAGCGCCAGAAGGACGCCGAAAGCTGGCGGCAATTACGTGAAGCCGAAATGACCCTGGCCGAGTACCGCCGTGATGTAGAAAGGCGCATGCGCGACGACTCCGAACCGTCGCTCTGGCAGAAGGCTTACAGCAAGCAGTACGGCGGCCGCACTGACAACGGCGGCAGCGACATCATCGCCCTGGCCCGCGCGGCCGTCGACGAGATGACCGACGAAAACGGCCGGCTCATTGACCCATTAGAGGCCAGGCGGTTACGCGAGGAAAAAAACGGCGAAGCGTCGTAAGTCACGGGCTTTCAGGGGCGCAGGTCATGACAAAACGGGAGATTCCGAACCACGGAGGACACGGAGGAGAAGAGACGGTTGCCACTCGGAGCGGCGCCTTCAGGTGCCCGACGAGGGGCAATTCACTTGCCAGAACCACGCCAGGGAGGGCGGAACCTCGACGGTTTGACACGAGGTCAAAAGACATCGTTTGGGGAAGGTAAGCCGAAGGAGAGAGCCCGGGACCAAGAGACTCCAGACTCCAGCCTCCAGACTGTGCCCCTTGGCGTCTTGGCGGTTGAAAAGTTGAAAAGCGGCCCGGCGGTTCACTTCCAACTGGGGAAGAGCCATTCTCCGGGGCTGACCTTGAGGGGCTTGGCCTTGCCGTTGGCGATATCAATAATGAAAGGCCGGGGGTCCGGGCCGGGCCGCGGGATCATCATTATCAGCCTCTTGCCGCGGGGCGAGAGCGTCGGGTGGTTGGCGCCTTTGAGGCCGTCGCCGAGCTTTTTCACGTCCTTGCCGGCCAGGTTGCAGGTCTTCCAGAGGGCGTCGGCGTCCAGGAAGAGGATGCGCCGGCCGCCCCGCAGGGCCAGCGGCCGGGAACCCTTGCGGACCTCGGTGAGCTTGCCGGCGAGGTCCATGCGGCACACGAAGCTGCTGGCGGGCCTGAGGACGTCGACCATCTTGCGCACGGTCATCAGCAAGCTCTTGCCGTCCGCCGACCAGGATATGTGCGCGCAGTCCAGCAGCCTGCCCAGCTTGCGAGCGGCGCCGGTCTTCACGTCAACCAGGCACACCTGGGCTTCGGCCGGCTTCTCGCTCATGTCCTTGTGGAACACGGCCAGTGTCTTCCCGTCGGGCGAGAGCGTCGGGAACATGCTGAACCCGGTGGCCAGCAGCTTGCCGCCCAGTTGCCGGTTGGCGCCGGTGGAGAGGTCGATCTCGTATATGCCGACGACGCCCTGCACGGTGTTGGTCCCGCTGACGGCCACTTTCTTGCGGCCCTTGAGGAAACATCCGGTGAGCGACACCGCGCCCCGGAAGGGCACCCGCCGGTAGCGGCCGGTTTTGACGTTCAGCAGGCAGTTGTCCGGTTCGGTGCGGCCGGCGGCGTGGGCGATCAGCAGCAAGTCAGTGAGCTTGCCCCTGGTGGGGTCGCTGGTATGGTCAGGCCAGTCGCCCTCCGGAATCGCGAAGTGCTTGCCGTCGACCTTCCCGAGCCACTTGAAGTCCTCTATCCTGGTGCGCATCCGCCGGGTGCCGTGCTCGACCAGCAGTCCGCTGGCCAGGTCCACCCTGGTGGAGGTCCCTTTCTCGAGGAGCTCCTTCATCGCCGCAAGCTGTTCCTTGACGCCGGGCCGCTTGAGGAACTTGGGGTCCCGCTTGGCCAGGGTCTTCGCCTGGCGGATCATGTTGGCGAGCTGGCTGCGCGCCGGCTCGCGCACCGGCGTGCGGTAGGTGGCGACGCCCTTCTCGGTCTTCTCGTACTTGCCCAGCGCGCCGGGCGTCGGGTCAGTGACCACCAGAAGTTCGGCGCGGAACAGGTAGAGGTACATGGTGGTCTCTGTCAGGGGCGCCTCGAATGGCCGGTACTTGCCACGCCCCCCGCGCCCGGCCCGCTGGGTGACGTACCAGGCGCCGTCGCGCTCCACGATGCGCAGTTTCTCGGCGCTCTTGCGCTCACCCGCGCCTCGCTCCGACACGATGAAGCGGCTCTTGTCCCTGGTGCTGAGCGTTTCGACAACGACCTGCCCGGGCCGCTCGCGCGTGAAGACCGCCTTCCAGGAGGCGGGCGTGGTTTGGAGCTTCGCCGCGGTGCGCTTCCCGGCGGCCACCACTTCGGCGGGATCGGGCGGCTTGGGCTTGGCCGCACCGCCCTCTCCCGCGGCCGCGACGGGCGGACCGGCCAGCGCCAGACAGGCGACCAGCCAGGCTTGGCGTACCCGCGGCAGTTTCGGTCGCATGGCGACGCGCGCCCTGGCGCCCACGGGCTCTCTATTTTCCCAGGAGCTTGCGGCGCACCGTCGCGGCCGCGCGGCGTCCGGCGGCGACGAAGCGTTTGGACGCGGACAGCTTCCTCCGCGCGTAGGGCAGGTTGAGGCGGCCGGTGGCCCCGACGCTCTTCTTCTTCTTGAGCGCGGCCACCGGGTCGCGATCGGCGAGCTTCCCGAGGCCCAGCCCCACCTGCTTGTAGGCGTCGCGGAAAGGCATACCGCGGGCCACCAGGTCCAGGGCCTCGTCGGTGGCGAAGACCTCCGGATGAAAGGCGGCTTTCAGTTGCTTTACGTCTACTTTCAGCCGGCGGACGCAGAGGGCGGCCACGCGCGCGCTGGCCGTCGCGGTCCGCAGCCCGCGCATGAAGAAGCCCTTGGTCTCCTGATTGTCGCGATTGTAACCCGAGGGCAGCCCCCGGGCGATCTCCAGCACGGCGAAGAGCTGGGAGTAGACCGTCGCCGTCTTCGCGCGGATCAGTTCCAGCGCGCAGGGGTTCCGCTTCTGGGGCATGATCGAGCTGCCCGAGCAGAGCTCCCGGGGCAGCTTGAAGTAGCCGAACTCGGGCATGGACCAGAGGACCAGGTCCTGGGCCAGCTTGGAGAGGTCCAGCATCACCTGCGCGGCGGCCGACAGGCAGACCGCCTCGAACTTCCCGCGGGAGTTGTTGGCGTAGAGCACGTTGTTCTGCGCCTCGCGGAAGCCCAGCAGGCGCGCGGTCAGCGCGCGGTCCAGCGGCAGGGGCACGCCGTAGCTGGCCGCCGAGCCCAGCGGCGAGCGGTCGATGAGGTCATAGGCGCCGCGAATCAGTTCAACGTCATCCAGCAGGCTCTCCGCGAACGCCGCGGCCCACAGCCCCACCGAGCTGGGCATGGCCCGCTGCATGTGGGTGCGGCCCACCAGCGGCCAGTTCTTCCCGCGCGCGGCGAGCTTGAGGAGCTCGCCGGCCGCCTCGCACGCGGCCGCGGCCAGGTCCAGCAGCGCGCCCTTGCCCCAGATGCGCAGGTCGACGATCACCTGGTCGTTGCGGCTGCGTCCGGTGTGGATCTTCTTGCCCAGCGCGCCGAGCTTCCGCGTGAGGCGGCCCTCGACGGCGGTGTGCACGTCCTCCTCGGAGCGCTTGATCCTGAACTTGCCCTTGCGCCAGTCGGCGACGGCGCGGGCGAGCTCGCGGCGGAGCTTGCCGGCCTCGGCCTTCCTGAGCACCTTGGCCTTGACCAGCGTCAGTGCATGGGCAACCGAGCCCAGGCAGTCAGCCTCCACCAGGTCCATGTCCAGGACGTGGTCCTCGCCAACGGTGTAAGCCTCGATCTCCGCGTCGAGGTCGTAGTCCTTCTGCCACAGTTTGGGCATGGTGCGTTTCCTCACTCCAGGGGCCTGGCCACTATGGTAATCGCCGGGGGAGCCGGAGTCAAAAGAAAGGGTCCGGGCGCCTCGCGGCGCCCGGACCCGGATTCGAGCGGCGGCGGCTCAGAACCGCTCGGGCGAACCGGCCTCCCGGCGGCGGAGCCTCTCTTCCACTTCCCGCTTGCGCCTGTCTTCCTCCTCCAACCTGCGCTTGATCTGGTCCATCTCCTGTTCCCGGCGGCGCTGTTCCTCCAGCCGCCACCTTTCTTCGCGCCTCTTGGCGGCGGCCTCCTCCGGTTTCTCCGCGGGGCCCTTCACCATGATGACGATCTCGTTGCTGGTCACCGAGCCGGTCCAGGCTGGTCCGCTCCGGCCGACGGCCCACATGCCGTCGCTCTTGTAGCTGGCGCGGATGCGGTACGCGCCGGGCTTCTTGACGATGCACGCGTATCCGCCCCATGGGCTTGGGAAACCGAGGTAGCACGTGTGGCTCGCGCCAGGCCGCAGGACGGGATACGACTTCGCGTTGGGTGCTCCTGGAGGATTACGCAGCTTCTTGAACTCCACTGCTTCGGCATCCGGTCCGGCCACATCGAGCTTGACGATGTCTCTCAGCGGAAAGCAGTGTGCGTCGAACTTGAAGGGTTTCTTGCTCACGTTAGTGAAGGTCAACTTGAGGGTGGCACCGCCGCTCACACCGGACCACGGTCCGGCCCCCCAGGGCTTGTTTGGAGGAGGGCTCAGCCTCAGCTCTTTCCCGCTGGTGACCTCAAGGTTGAGCTTCAGGCCCTTGACCGCCTTGGCCTTAATCTCGATCTCCACCGGGCCGGCGATGACCGTACCCTGCCAGTACTTCTTACCGGCCAGACTGCCGCGGCTGTAGCTGGCGGTCACCGTGTACTTGCCAGGCGGCAGGTTCGTGAGTGGCGCGACGCGGGGCTCGGCGATCTTGATGGAACGCGCGGACCGGAACTCCCAGCCGCCTCCCCCCACCGTGAACATTCTGGCCAGGTACCCGCCCTTACCCAGAGAGCGGTCTACCCCCCCCGCCCGAGACTTGTACGGAGTCGCGTCGTGCGCCAAAAACGGCGCGCCGCCCTTCCCGGGCCGGAAGACGAACCTCCACTGGGGGCAGCCCTCGCCTTGGAGCTTCAGGTCTTTTTCTCCCACGTTCCTGAGGTGCAGCTCGAAGCGCATGGGCTGACCGGCGATGACCGTAACGCTCCAAGGCTTGGCCTTGCCGCACACCATGCACACACGCTTGGCCGCCGCGCAGAAGCGGCACATCCGGGCGCGTATGTTCTTCCTGTTCCGACGGCATTCAGGGCATCCGTTCACACCCCTAACCAGACGGCGGAAGCACCTTTCCGAACACAGTGTGCTGCTCTTCCAGTCCTTGGCCGCCCCGCCGCCCAGCGGCACGAGCCCCGCCTGCAAACCGTTTACAGCCTTGCCCCAGGCGATCTTGGCTGGCCCGGTAGGGGGCTTCTTAGTCGGCCCCTTCTCGGCAGCCACCACCTCAAACCGCGTCTTGGCCACGTCGCCGACCTTGATTCCACCGCTGGCGCGGACGATCTCCGCGGTGGTCTGCTTCTCGTCCACGGCGGCAGCCTTCACCACGCCAACCTTCTTCCCGCCGCGGGAGACGTCGAACTCGAAACCCTTCCTGACGCCTTGCGCCTTTCCGGCCGAGAGCAGCACCTTGCCGCCGGGGACTACCTTGACCACCCGGCAGCGGATGCGCTTGTCTTCCTTGGCGCCGGCCGCGGGGGGCTTGGTCTCTCCGGCGTTGACCAGCCTGCCGGCCACCGGCACCGCCGCACCGGCGACCAGCGCCGTACCCAGGACCGCGGCGGCAACCTTCACCTTGAATATGAACATGACTTTCACTGCTCCCTTCATCATGAGGAGACTTGCCGAGCTTGCGCCCGCGGCGGCTCCCGCCGCAGCGCCCGCCGCACCGAGGCCCGCGACCTTGCTCGCCAGCGCCGCGGGCATGGCCTCGACCCCGTGCCCGGTGAGCAGCGCGGCGAGTCCGGCAACGCCCAGTACGCTTCCGCGCTGGGCCAGCCGCTCGCGCAGCTTCTCCAGCCCCCGCGAGACGCGGCTCTTGACCGTGCCGGTGGGCACGCCCAGTTCGCGGGCGACCTCAGCCTCGGGCCGGCCCTCCACGCAGGAGAGCAGCACCGCGTCGCGGTAGTGCCGGGGAAGCTTCCCGATGGCTGCGTCGACCTCGGGCCGGACGGCAGTCCAGCCGGCCTCGGTCCGCTCGAGCTGCGCCTGGCGCATCTCAGCCGCCTCCTTCTCCGCGCGCCGCCGGCGCTGCGTGGCTCTGAGGTGCTCCCGGGCCACGAGATTGGCTGCCCCGTGCAGCCAGCCGGCCAACGCTTCCCGTCTGGAGAGGCTGCGGGCCTTCCTGGCCAGGAGCATGAAGACCGCCTGTACGGCGTCGTCGGCCGCGCCGCCGAGCCGGCGCCGGCAGGCCGCGTAAACCATTGGCCCGTGGCGCCTTGCGATCTCGGCGAAGGCCGCCTCGTCGCCGGAAGCGACGTAGCGACTGACCAGTTCGGCGTCGGTGAGGTCCTTCATGCCCTTCCTCTCCGCATTAGACTGGCCGGAGGGGACACGAGGGTTCCAGGAATTCGGTGTTTTCCGCGAGAGCGCGCGCCGCCTGAGCCGCGCGCCTCAGCACTCGCCCCGCCGGCCCGCCTCGAGGATCTCGTCGATGGTCACCTCGCGCCTCTCCCGGTGGCTCTTGAGCGCGGCCAGGATCACCGCCAGGTTCTCGGTGCCGACCTGGCCGCTGACCTCGATCTCGGCCTCGCCGCGGATCGCCTTGCCGAACTCTTCGATCTCCTCGACGTTGGCATTGGCCGGCGGAGCGGGAAATATCTCCTTGCGGCCGCCGGGATAACGGACCATCACCCCTTGGATGTTGTTATCAGTCTCGATGACCGCCTCGGTGCCGTAGACCCGCACGTAGCTGGTGCCCGGCGAGATGTAGGTGGAGCCCAGGTAACCCACGTCGCCGCTGGCGAAGCGCAGCACCTGGGCGGTGGTATCCACGTTGTCGAGCTCAATGACCCGGCGGGCCATCACCGAACTCACCGACTCGATGCGCCCCAGCAGGTAGCGCAGCGTGTCGGCCTGATGAACTCCGAGTTGGGTGAGGGGCAGCGCCGGGCAGCGCTCCGCGTCGGCTCGCCACTTGCCCTCGGTAAGCCTCAACCCCCCGTTGTGGCTGGCGTGCGCCTCGGCCATGCAGACCTGGCCCGCCGCCCCGGCGTCCAGGAGTTCCTTGATCTTGCGGTGGGCCCCGTGGCGCCGCGAGTTGTGGCCCACCGAGAGAATCACGCCGGCGGTCTCGCAGGCCGCCATGACCCGCAGGGCGTCGTCGATCCGGCTGGTGATGGGTTTCTCGATGAAGACGTGCTTGCCGGCTTCGGCGGCGGCTATGGCGTTCTCGGCGTGGATGTCGTTGGGCGTGCAGATGACCACGCCGTCGATGCGCTCGTCGGCGAGCATCTTCTCCAGCGTCTCGCAGGGCTCGCAGTCGAAGTCGGCGGCGAAGCGCTCACGGGGCTCCAGCCGGCGGCTGAAGCCGCTGACTACCCGCACCACCTCGCTCTTGACTACCCCCACGGCCAGGGAGCGCGCCCACTTGGCGCAGCCCACGTAACCCAGTCCGACGCGGTCATCGCTCATGGTTCTTCCTCTCTCTCTCAGGAAAGTTGCAGCCGCTTGCGAATCAGCCACTCGGCGCCCGCCGCGGCCATGAAGATCAGCACCACCACCCAGCCCTTGGGCGCGGTGTCCGGGTAGAAGCGCAGCTCACGGCTGCTGGTTCCCTCGCGGGCCTCGGCGACCAGCGAGCCGACCAGCTCGTCAATGATGGCCAGGTCGTAGTAGCGCCCGCCGGTCTCGTCGGCGATGCGCCGCAGCAGCCGTTCGTCCAGGTCCAGGCGCTCGAACTCGAGATTAGGCTTGCCCACCCGGAAGTCGAGCTTGACCTCGCCGAGCTTCCTGCCGCCCTCGCTCGCGCGCACCGTCATGCGGTAGCCCCCCGGCCCGGTCGGCGCGTAGACCGTCTCGAACTGCCCGGGGCTCTCGGTGATGGCGGCCAGCTGCAGCTTGCTCTGCCCCCCGCCGGGGGCGGCCACCTGGGCCTCGACCCGGGCGCCCGTGGCCAGCCGCCCGCCCTCCCCGTGGGCCTCGGCCCACAGGCGGACCTTCTCGCCGGGCTGGTAGAGGCGCTTGTCGATGTGCGCGGCCAGGCCCTGGCCGGCGCTCTGGCGCTTGACGTCCTCGCTGGCCAGCCAGCGGACCAGCTGCCCCCACAGTTTGGCGTAGGGCGTCCTGCGCCCGCGCCCGCGGAGCAGCTCCCACCTCCAGGTGGGGCCGGCGGCCAGCGCGGCGGTCCGGCCCTTGCCGTAACGCTGCACGGCCAGGACCGGGCGGGGCCGGCCGCCCCCGTCCTTGAGCGTCGGGTGGACGGCCAGCACCTCGGCCCCGGGTTTCTTGGGCCCCACCAGATTAATGAACTGCAGCTTGGGCAGCTTGCCCGCGTGCTGCTTGCTGAAGAAGTCCGAGCAGCCGGTCAGCACCGGATGCGCCCGGCCCGGCCCGGTGAGTTCCAGAGAGAAGCTCCCGACCTTGCGCCCTCCCCCGGCAATGTGCACCGGCAGCAGTTCGGCCAGTGGGGAGCCGGTCCAGCCGCCCTCTCCGTAGGCGGCCTGTCCCGGGAGGCACAGCAGACCCGCGCCCTCGGACACCGCCTTGCGCAGGGCCGCCAACTGCGCATCCGAAAAGCTGGCCCGTTCGATGTCCCCCAGCACGAAGACGTCGAAACGCCGGGCGGCCTCGAAGCTCTCCGGGAAGAACTTCCCCGCGCCGGTCCTCCTCTCGCCGGAGGGCGACTGCTCGATGAACAGCCCCTTGCGCGCGCGGTAGAAGCTGGTCACCTCGACCATGGGGTCCAGCGCCCAGTTGCGGCGCAGGAAGCCGTACTCCGGGCGCAGGCGGCCCTCCACGTAGAGCACCCGGATGCGCGGCTCGGTGACGTTGAGCAGGAACTCCTGCACGTTGTTCTCGGTGAGGCGCTCGGAGCGGTCGGGCTTGACCTTCACCCTGGCGTTCCAGTCGCCGGCCTTTCTGGGGGTAAAGCGCAGCACCACTTCCTGGTCGCCGCGGCACCCGTCGAGGGTCAGCTTCACGCGGGCCTTCTCGGGGGTGCCCTGGCCGTCGGCGACCTCCAGCAGCACGTCGACCACCCGTCCCCGAAAGCCGGTGGCCTCGATGTAGGCGCGGACCTCGCAGACGTTGTCGACCGCCGCGTAGCGCCCGGCATCGGCGCCAGCGACCGCGATGTCCTTGAACTCGCCGCTCTCCGACAGGCGGGTGCCCACCGCCACGGGGTAGACCGGCAGGCCCAGGTTCTTGAGGCGGGGGGCCGGGTCGGCGCCGGAGTTGTCGGCGCCATCGGTCAACAGCAGCGCCCCGGCCACCCGCTGGCCGCTGACGTCGGCGAAGGCGCCCTCCAGCGCGGCGGCCAGCGCGGTGGCCTCGCCGTCGGGGCTCTCGTCCCGCAGCTCGGACGGTTTCTTCAGCTTGTGCGCCGCGGAGTCGAAGGACCAGACGCGCACCTCGAAGTCGGCGTCCAGCCCGTCGAGCGCGCCGCCGCGTCCGAAGAGCGCGCCGCGGACCCGGTCGAAGCGGCTGGGCAGCCCCGGCGAGTCGGAGATGCTCATGCTCTTGGAGCGGTCGACCAGCAGCAGCAGCGCCGGTCGCTCGCGGGAACCCAGCTCGTAGCTGCAGCTCGGCCGGAAGAGCACCACCAGCACGAGGAGGAGAAGCGCCACCCGCAGGCTGATCATCGCCACCATGGAGGCGCGATCGGCAGAGCCCGCGGCCCGCCGGTAGAAATAGACCACCAGTCCGGCGCCCAGCGCCGCCAGCGCCGCCAGCAGCCACCAGGAGTGGCCGCTGTCCAGGGTCATCTGCGGATTGCTCACTGCGGTGAATTATCAATTCGCTGCCCCGACCGTCGAGCTACAAACTGGCGACCGGAGAGGCGTCTACGGTAACTCCTGTTATTACTGGACATTGCGCCACAACCATGTGTCTTGGCAGTTTGCGCCGCGCAGTCGGTCCGGATTGCGCTTGCGACATTCGCGAAACACGCGCCAAGCTGCGGCGGGCAACGACGAAACCCGGAACATTTTCTGGAGCGGGTCCGCGCGCGCCCGTCCACGGCTCATGCGTAACTGGCTACTTGCCGATCACCTTGATCTCGAAAAGCCTGGGCCAGAGCTTGCCGGTCACGAACAGCCGGTCGGCCTTGGGGTCGTGGGCGATGCCGTTGAGCACGTTGGGCCGGTGGCCGCGCCGGTCCTCGGGTTTCAGGAGCCCCTTCAAGTCTATCCAGCCGGTCACCTTGCCCGTGTCAGGGGCAATGATGGCGATACGGTTCGTCCGGTAGATGTTGGCGTAGACCTTGCCCTTGACGTACTCGAGTTCGTTGATCTTACTCACGGGTCTGCCCGCGTCACTCACCTCGACCGAGCCCGTCTCCTTGAACGTTGCCGGATCCAGGAAGCGCAGCGTGGCGCTGCCGTCGCTCATGATCAGACGCTTGCCGTCGTGGGTGATGCCCCAGCCCTCCGTCGGGTACTTGAACTCCTGCAGCTGCTTGAAGCTCTTCTTGTCGTAGATGAAGCCCTTCCTGGCTTTCCAGGTCAGCTGGATGATCTTGTCCTTGAAAATGGTAATGCCCTCGCCGAAGTACTTCTTGTCCAGCTTGTGTTCCTTCAGCACTTTTCCGGTCTTGAGCTCCACCTTGCGCAGGGCGGTGCGCCCGCGTAGCCCGGTCCCTTCGTAGAGCGCGCCGTCCTCGAAGACCAGGCCCTGGCACCAGGCCTTGGGGTCATGGGGATAGGCCTTGACCAGCTTGTAGCCGTAGACTTCGGCCTCCTTGGCCGGGGCCTCGGGCTCACCGGGCACCGGCACCTGGTACTCGTAGATGAACCGGGCCTTCTTGCCGGTCACGTACATGATGTCGTGATCCTTGAGCGACCGGATGGCGATGCCGTCTATGATCCCGCTCCTGAGGTCCCCGGGCCCGGCGAAGGTCCGGATGATCTTCCCGCTCTTGGGGTCGATGCGGTAGAGGCGGCCCCGGTACCTGGGAGTGTAGCTGGACGCCCAGATCGTTCCGTAGCGGTCCATGCCCAGGTCTTCGATTCCCACCAGGCCATGGACTTTCAGCTTCCTGGTCGTCTTGCCCGTGGCCGGGTCGTACCACAAGAGGTGATCGTCCAGCTTGTTGCCCTCCGCGGTGTAGATAATCGCGGTCTCGCTGCCCGGCTTGAGGGAATTGCCGTCGCGACAGGTTCCCCAGTTGGTTATGCCCAGGCCGTGCCCGACCACTTCCGCCTTATAATCCTTTTCGCCCAGGGTCAGCTTGAAGAGCGCGCTGTTCTTGTCCTGCTTCGTCCGGTAGGTGAAATTGTAGAGCGCGCCCTTGTACCAGACGGCGCTCTCGGTGTGAGCCTGGTGCTTGAACTTCCAGGTGCTGAGAACCGCGAGGTTCTTGCCGGGGTCCAGTTTGGTGAGGCCGGTCTTGGTGGTGTGCCACAGGTAGCCCTTGTAGAAGTCAAGACCCTCTGACCAGGTGTCCTTGTTCGTGCCCACGTGAGGATACTTCTTCAGGAGGCGCAGACCGGTCTTCTTCTCGCTTGGCGCCCCGGCGCGGCCCTGGTTCGCCAGCGCCGTCGCCAGCAACAGTGCCACGAGGCAGTATCTCATGTCCAGCTCTCCCGCTATCGGGAATCTCCGGATCGCGTCTGGCGAGCCCCGGATACCTTGAGCACCCCGTCGACGAACCGGCCGGCGGCCTCGCGCACGTCCGCGGGGAGCTCGCGACCGTCATCCGGAGGCATCGCCAGGATGCGCTCTGCGGCACTGGTGCCGAGAAGCTCGTAGACGGGCCTCGCCGCCCGGACGCACTTGGGCACCCCCTGGAAGCCGAATGCTCCGCCTGCGGTGGGTGCGCTGAGGAAGAGATGCCGCGGGGCAATGGCACCGATGACTTCAGGGAAGTCGAATGGTATCTTCTGGGCATTCATCTCATAGACCGTCTTGATGCGAGGCATGTACCGGGCCCCGCTCCAGGCCCCCCGCGGCGCGCCCGTGGAGAAGGAGTCAAACCCGGCAATCGACACAATCACCTTGATCCTGGTGTCAAACGCGGCCAGGAACAGCGCGTTGTGCCCCCCGAGACCGTGCCCGATAACGCCGATGCGCCCCGGATCGACCTCGGGGAGGGAGGTCAATAGATCCACGGCCCGCATGTGGTTCCAGATTCCCTTCATCGTCGCGCTGGCGTAGCCGAGCTCGTAGACTCGGGAGACCTTGGTCCATCCGTTGGCCTCGCTGGTGCCGTAGCCGGGGTAGTCGGGGGCCAGCACCACGTAGCCGCGCCGGGCCAACTCGGCGGCCATAAGGGCCTCCCGCTGCCCTCCCTTGTAGTTCTGCCTGTGCAGCCACAGCATTGCGGGCGCCAGACCCTTGAGTTTCGTGGGCATGTGAAGATAGGCCTGAACGCGGTCGCCCTTCTCTGCGGCGAAGGTGATAGTCTTCTCGGTGACCCCCTCGCCCTCGCTGGTCTTGAGCACCCGCACATCGAGAGGGACTTTCCTGTCTTCTCCGGGCAGCTTGCCCATCACCAGTTGCATGTTGGCAAGAATATGCTCCCGGCGCTTCTCCCAGTCCTGAGGGGTCTTCACCGGGTGCCTGCGCCCCTCGGCGTCCAGGTAGTAGAGGAGGTCAAGCTTGTCCCTGTAGCGGGGGGGCGGCTGGGTCGCGGCCTCGGTGCTCGCGAAGTGCCTGACGGCCATGGTGCCCCCGGTTCCCACCGCGGCCGCGGCGGCCAGCGCCGCGGCGGCCAGCTTGATCTTGGCCCAGAGCATGGCCTTCACGGTCCCCTCGGCCGTGGAAAGGGCCAGCGAGGGGGCCGCCGCCTTGCCCAGGCAGACCGCCTGGACGCTGGCAGCCAGACCCGCCGGTGCCAGCCCAACCGCGTGCTCACCCAGGAGCGTTACCAGGACCGGGGCCGACATCTGCAGGCCGCGACCGGACAGCTTTCTACGGAGCTTGGCCAGAGCGCCAGCGAGGCGCTTCGACACCATGACCTGCGAACAGCCTGCCTCCCGGGCGATTTCCGTCTGGCTTTTCCCGTAGAAATAGTGGAGCACCACGCTTTCCTGCTCGCGCCGGGGCAGGGAAGCGAGCAGGGAATCGATCTGGGGGCACACGTTCTCCCAAGATGGCGTCCGACTCGATTCTCGCTCTCGCATCATCGCGGCCTCCCTTTCCCGCCGGGCGCGGCGCGCCCCCTCGCGTTTCAGCCCCAGTGCACAGTTCCTGGCCACCCAGAAGAGCCACCATCCAAGGGCGGCGTCGCGGGGAATCTGGCGGGCGCGCCGCACCAGGACGAGGAAGGCGGCCTGGGTTGCGTCCCTGGCAGCGTGGGAATCGCCGAGTATCCGCAGGCAGGTGCTGTAGACCCGGTCCGTATGACGGCTGACCAGCTGGCCGAAGGCCTCGTCCGAGCCGCTGGAAACGTATCGCGCCAGAAGGTCAGCGTCCGTCATGCTCCCATTCCCCAACGCCGCCGGAAGCCCGAGGTGCGGCAATGATCCCGGGAGGGCCGCGAGGGCGGATTCTAGCAGTGCCCCCCGGGACCCGCAATGTGCCTCCTGACATCAATTTGCCGCTCGGCAGGCCGGCCAGAACCAAATTCCGGGAAAACGCGGCGTTTCCTTGGCCTCCATGTGGATTCGTGTCTTGCAGAAACAAGCCCTGAGCGCTATCAATATATAAGCGAGGAAGCACCAGGGAAGCTTGATCCAGGGCGGCCCCGCATGGGGCCTCGGCAGGACAGGAGGAATTCATGTCCGGCTTCAAGTTAAGCGCCTTCACCGAATGGTCCACGCACGACCCCTTCGGCAAGATCAAACCAACCGACGTATCCAAGTATCCAGTCTCGATCACCAACGGCTCCGGCGCGGCCGTGCGCGCGGCCCGCGGAGGCTACGCCTCCTTCCGCCTGCTGGTCGAAGGCGCCGGCGAGTACAAGGTGCGCGCCTCTGCCGGGGGCGGGATGGAGGTGGACCTGTACAAGGCCTGGTACCACCACCTCAAGGTCGAGGGGCAGGAGACGACCTACTGGCCGGACGCGCTGGTGCCGGTGCGCTCCCGCCAGAGCTTCCAGCTGCCCGACCCGGACAACAACGTGCCCGGCCAGACCGCGCAGGAGTTCTGGGTGGACATCTTCGTGCCGCCCGACGCCAAGCCGGGCCGCAGGAAGGTCAAGGTGAAGCTCCTCTCCGGCGCGAGCAGCGTTGACCTGCCCGTCGATGTCGAGGTCATGGAGCCGGTCATCCCCGACGAGCCCTGCATCCAGATGGATCACAACTCCTACGGCAGCCGGGGATTCGAGACCCGCTACCCCAAGGCCTTCGCCCGCTCGCGTAAGGCCCCCAAGTACTGGCACCAGCAGATCGATATCCTGCACCACCGCTTCCGGTTGTTCCGGGAGCACCGCGTGCTCTACCACAACCTGAGCTACGGGCACTCCGGCTCCACCGACCCCATCTACCACCCGGAGGTGGTCGGCCGCGGTCGCGACATGAAGCTGACCAACTGGGACCTCTACGACCGGCACTACGGGCCGCTGCTGGACGGCAGCGCCTTCGCCACCGCCTCCCCGGGAATGCCGCGGCCGCGCATGCCGGTTGCACCCATCTGGGGCGTCTACACGCCCATCAACCCGGACTGGCCGGCGGACTACCTCAACTGGGGCGAACCCGGCTACGAAGTGGAGTTCACCCGCGGGTTGCGCCAGTTTGACGAGCATCTCCGTGCCAAGGGCTGGACCAAATCGCTCGTCGAGCTGTTCTTCAACCACAAGAAGCGCTACCGCTGGTACGAGTGGGATGGCGACGAGCCCAAGTACAGCAAGGACGACGCCTACCACCTGACCATGGGCAAGTTCTTTCACCAGACGATCGACGACAGCCCGGTCAACTGGCGTTACCGCATGGACGCCAGCTGGCAGCAGAAGTCCGAGTGGCAGAGCCTGGCCGGCTCCACCGACTTCTGGGTCTGCGGTCAGTTCATCCGCTGGTATCGCCAGGAGCTTCAGGCGGTGCTGGCTCGCGGCGACGTCGTCTGGAGCTACGGCGGCCACCCGCCGATCCAGGCGGCCACCGGCGCGCAGCTGGAAAACGTCTACAAGACCTGGGTCCGTGGCATTCATGGGTTCACCCACTGGTCGAGCACCTCGCCCGGCGGCGACCCCTGGTTCAACTCCGGTGGTTCAGCCAACGGCGCCGTCTACCCGGGCGAGCGCTTCGGCATCGCCGGGCCGCTGCCCTCGATACGCCTGAAGGTCGAACGCAACGGCGTGCAGGACGTCGACCTCCTGGACCAGGCGGCCAAGTCCGCCGGCACCCTTGAGGAACTGCGCGAGACGCTGTTGGGCAGCGTGCCCGTGAAGGAGGTCTGGGAGAAGCCCCCCCGGGCCGCCGTGGAGCTGCCGCCCGAGGACTGGGACAGCATCAACCTCAATGCCGAGCACGAGCCGATCATGGAAGGCGGCGGGGAGCAGGACCCGCAGTGGTGGCGAGAACTGCGCAAGCGCGCGCTTGAAGGGGAGGTGCGCTGATGGCTGCGGAGATCAAAGGCAAGGCCGCCAAGGTGCTGGCGGGACTGAAGGAGCTGGCCCGGATAGCCAGCGTGCTGGTTGACGGCGACGAAGCCCGGAGAATCGTCTCCGAGCGGTCCCTGAAGTACATCGCCGATCCGGAGCCCGTGAGCCGTCACATGACCGGGGACTACTTCGACGTGGACCACGCCACCTTCCTGCGCATGAAGAAGCTGCTTCGGCGGATGGAGAGGCTGGTCGAGTTCCCCTGCTGCACGGCGCTGTGGGTGCTGGTCAAGGGCGAAGACGACCTGGCCACCCTGGCGGTCCAGAACGGCAGCTTACACCGCTACTGGCAGTGGGGATCGAGCCGGCTGGAGCTGGAAGGCGAAGTGGCCGAGTGCGCCAAGACCGGCACGGTGACCACCGCGCCGGCCGAGGCCAGCGAGCACATGCTCAGCGCCCTCGCGCCGGTGCGCGACTCGCTGGGTGACGTGGTGGCCATGGTGGAGTTCACCGCCAAGAACCCGGCGTCGAAGAAGCTGGACCCGGCCTGGAGCTGACCGGACTCGGCAAGATTGACCGCAAGAAGAGCGCGCGGGCGGAATCTCGCCCGCGCGTTTCTTGTGCCCTGCGTCCGGTTCCCTGTTGACATCCGGAGTTGCAGGAGCTAGTCTACTAGAGGGGGGACCGCTCACACACCGTTTGAGGACCGGCGAGGCCGGAGGGTTCATGCCGGAAGCAGATTCCCAACAGCAGATCGGGCGGCTGGCCGTCGAGCGCGGCCTGCTGAACGCATCACAGCTCCGAGAGGCGCTCCAGGAGCACCAGACGCGCCGTGCGGCCGGATCGCGCGTCCCTTTCGGCGAAGTGCTCATCGATCTGGAGATGATCACCCGCAGCCAGTTGGAGGGATTGCTGTCCGCGCAGGGCGGCAAGAAGGGCCCCCGCCAGCAAATCGAGGGCTTCGAACTCGTTAGGAAGCTGGGCGAGGGGGGCATGGGTGCGGTCTACCTGGCCCGGCAGCTCTCCATGGACCGGCTGGTGGCCCTGAAGGTGATGCGCAAGAACCTGGCCCGCAACCAGGAATTCGTGGAGCGTTTCGTGCGCGAGGCGCGGCTGGCCGGCCGGCTGGATCACGTGAACCTCGTGCACGCGCTGGAGGTGGGCGAGTCGGGCGGCTACCACTACCTCGCCATGGAGTACGTGGAGGGCCGGAACCTCTCGGAGATGATGCCCGAAGAGGGGCCCATGGGCGAGGAACAGTCCCTGCAGTTCACCCTCCAGATAGCCCGAGCGCTGGCCTATGCCCACAAGCAGGGGATCGTTCACCGGGACGTCAAGCCGGACAACATCCTGGTGGACGGGAACGGGGTGGCCAAGCTGACCGATATGGGGCTGGCCAAGCAGACCGGCGCGGAGACCCACATCACCCAGACCGGGGTGATGATGGGCACTCCGCACTACGTCTCACCGGAGCAGGCCCGCGGCGCCAGAGACGTGGACGTCCGCTCGGACATCTACTCGCTGGGCGCGACGCTTTACCACCTGTTGACCGGGCAGACCCCGTTCTCGGGCTCCAGCGCGGCGGTGGTGATGACCAAGCACCTCAATGAGCAGGTGGCCTGGCCCGGAGACGTGAACCCTGATCTGTCCGATGGGTGCTGCCGGGTCATCGAGCGGATGATGGCCAAGAAACCAGAGGATCGCTACGCCGGACCCGAAGAGTTGATTGACGATCTGGAGCTGGTCATCGACGGCGCCGAACCCATACACGCGAGCCTGTCCGCGGGGAAGAGTTCTGTGGGTGCGGTGGGCACGGTGCCGGTCAGGCCGGCGACCGGGAGACAGCGGGCGGTCCGGCACCGGACAACTCGCTACCGGGAGACGCGGGGCACGCACGGCACACGGGCGCTGCAACCGGTCGGCGACCGGCGAAAGCTGCATCTGCTGGCGGCGCTGGGCGCCGCCGGGCTGGTGCTCATAGCCCTGGCGGCTTGGGTTCTGACCCGGCCGAATGGAGGCGAAGAGGAAACTCCGCCGGATGCGCTGAAGATCACCAAGCCCATTCCCGCCCCGCCTCCGTCGGCGGACCCCAAAGAGGACGAGAAACGCTTCGAGGAGATGTTCAAGTACGCCCAGACGCACTGGGAGGAGAACCCGGAGGACTACGCGGGGGCGATGGCCAAGTTCCGCGAGGTGATCGCCGCGGCCAAGCAAACGGTATGGGCCATGAAGGCGGAAGACTCCGTCAAGGCGGTGCGCCAGGCGCGGGAGAAGGCGGTCGAGGCGGCGCTCGCGGAGCTCACGGAAAAGACCGGCAAGCTGGCGGCGGGCGACGACTTCGACGGCGCGTTGGCGCTGCTCGAGAAGCCGCCGGCGAAGTTCGCGAAGCTGCTGGCCGGGAAGATAGAAGCGGAGCGCAAGGCGCTCAAAGCGCAGGCCGAGAAGAAGCTCCAGGCGGCGATCACCGCGGCGGAGAAGCACTCCAAGGACGGTAATCCGAAGAAGGGCCTGGACGAGCTGGAAAAGGTGAAGCCGGTCAAGTACGCGGCCTGGGCCGGGAAACTGTCCGTATTGGCCAAGCGCCTGAAGACGGAGCAGCAGAACACGGCGATGCTGGCCAGGAAGCGCCGGGCGGCAAAGGTCCGCAAGCTGGCGGCGGCGGCGCTGGACCGGTTCGACGAGTTGGTGTCGGCAGGGGACTACAGGGAGGCCGCGAAGCACGTGGCCGACGAGAAGAAGAAGATCGAGAAGGACCTCTTGCCGCTGTTGGAGGGCAAGCTGGACGCAGCCGGAAAGGTGGCGGCCCATCTGGGCACGGCCAAAGCGGCGCGAGAGAAGGCGCTGGAGAAGCTCAAGGGCAAGAAGGTCGAGCTCAGGACGCGCGCGGGCGTGTCCACCAAGGGCACGGTCGAGGCGGTCACGGCCGACGCCTTCACGGTGAAGGTGACGTTCAAGATCGGCAGGACCGTGGGCTATACCACGCGGACGGTGAAGTTTGCCGACCTGGCAGAGGGGGAGCTTGAAAAGCTCCTGCCCAGGTACGAGCCGAAGACCGCGGACGGCCAGGTGGCGCTGGCGATTCTGGCCTTGGGCGCCAAGGACCACGCGAAAGCGGAGAAGTCGCTGGCGGCTGCCGGAGAGCAGCCGCTGGTCACGCGTTACCGGAGAAAGCTGGAGATCTCGCGGCTGGGCGTGCCCGAGGCGGCGGCCAAGGAGGCCTGGGAGGCGGACGTCAAGCCGCTGGCCAGGGAGAAGTACACGATTCCCGAGGCCAAGAAGCTTCTGGCGGTGCTGGGCGGGTACGCGGCCGCGCACGGGGCCACCAAGTTCGCCGCCGGCAAGAAGGCCGAGGCCGATAAGCTCCGCGGCCTGGCCGAGGCGGCCCTTGAGGCCAGCCCGGAGGGGATGACCGTCAAGCTCAAGAAGTTCTTCAAGGGCAAAGTGGTCAAGTTCAACCCCAAGACGCTGCAGATAGAGCTGTTCTACGACTTCGAGGATCCCCGGCAGCTTGGCGACTGGTGGAACGGCGGTTTGGGCGAGCGTGGCGGCAAGACCCTCCTGATTGCGGGCAAATGGCCGCTTCCCCAGACGGCCACATTCAAGCCTCCAATGCTGGCCACGCTCCTGGAGTTCGAGGCCGAGTGCGAGCCCTCCAGGGACCCCCACATCATCTGGCACATGCAGGCTCTGGGCTACAGCATCCTTGAGGCAGGGCGGGGGAAAGGCTGCGGCACCATGAAGGTGGGTCGGCCGGCCATCCTTAGGAGCGCCAAGATGAAGCGGGCCGACTTCTCGCTCCAGGCCGGCCGGCGCTATAAGCATCGGGTCGCCATCGCCGGCGGAAACATCTCCTGGTCCGTGGATGGCAAGGAACTCATCTCTGCGAAGCACGAGCCGGTCGGCGATCTGCTGGCCCTGGCTACTCTGGGGAAGGAGTCCAGGATCCACTTCGACAACGTGCGCATCGTCGGCACGCTGGACCGCAGGTGGGCGGCGGCGGTGGCAAACTGGGTGGGCAAACCCTCTCCCTGGCGGGGAACCTGGAAGAAGGTTACCACGCTGAAGGAGAGAGACCCCAGGCCGGTTACTTCCGCTTTCGACAGCAAGCGGGGGCAGTACATTCTCGTCTTCCGGGACCACTCGCTTCGCGCCTACTCAACTTCTCAAAACAAGTGGGGAGTGCTTTGCGGGCCGACGGTTGTCGGCGGTCGGAAGCTCGTGCATCGCGGCGTTGCAGGATATGACTCCGGCAAGGACAGGATATTTTTTGCAGCCATGGGCAGCTCGGCATCTTTCGACATCGCCTCCCGCAAGTGGAGCGAGGCCCCCGCCCTGCCCCCCAACTACGGGGTCAGCCTGGTCTGCGGCAACGGGGTTATTCTGGCTCCCAACTGGAGCAAGGGCTCCTCCATTCGCCTCCACCGGCTGGACGAGACCGGCCGGAAGTGGGACGAGAAGGGGACGCGGATGATACCCAGCCGGGGCATCGTCCAGCGCACCATGGTCTACGACCCGCCGAGAAAGCGTTTCGTCCTGTTCGGCGGGCAGAACTCTCACGAATTCAGCGACACCTGGGCATACAACGCGGCCAGGAACGCCTGGACGAAGTTGAAGCCCGCGTTCCACCCGCCGCCCCGCCGGCAACATGAGCTGTGCTATGACTCCGGGAACGACCTGGTGGTCCTCTATGGCGGCCGCGGCCGGCCCGCCGACAATGAGGCCATCGCCACCGGGGTCTGGGTGTTCGACGCGACGCGCAACTCATGGTTCGAGGTGAACTGCCCGGCCAAGCCGCCGGCAGGCAGCGACAAACTCCACTACGACAGCACCGGCAAACGCTGCCTGGTCTGGAACCGCCAGGGCCGCGCGGTCTGGGCTCTGAAGATCGAGCCCGCTGGCGGCAAGTCCACCTCTCTCCTCCCCACTCCGCTGCCTCCGCCCGTGACGCCGCCCGTGACGCCGCCCGTGACTCCGGCGGCTGGCGCATTCCGCGCCAAGTGGCAGGAACTCAAGCTCGCCGGCCCAACACCCGGGAAGCGCCGCTCTCATCTGCACACGGCGATTACCTATGATTCCAGGCGCAAGCGGTGCGTGCTCTTCGGGGGCTACAGGCACAACGACCTCTGGGCCCTGGACCTCGGCAAGGGCCGCTGGAGTTGCCTGCAGAAGAACGATCCCAAGGACCCCGGCGTGGGCACCTCGCGACCGGGCATACACAGATACACCCGCTTCGTTTACGACGGGGCCGGCGACCGCTGCTGGCTCATTGACGGTCTTGGATGGGGCCCCGCATGGAGCCGTGACCTCGGGTCCGGCGCCTGGAAGAAGTACAAGAAGCCCAAAGGGCTGTCCGCAAGCTCTAACGACGTCCGCAACGGCTGGGCCTACAATCCCGCGTCCCGCAAGTTCATGAAGGTGACGATGCACGGGGCCGCGCTCTTCTTCGACCCCCACGGCGGCAAGATAGAGCGCCTGCCCAAGGGCCCGGCGCACGGTTACCTCGATGGCGGCCTGGCGTATGACCGGAAGAACCGGGTCTTCGTGCTCTTCGGCGGCATAAAGCCCAGCAGGCCCGCGCTCTGGCCCACCGACACCTGGACCTTCAATCCCCGGACCCGCAAGTGGCGGCAGATGCGGCCGGAGACAAGCCCTCCCGGGCGATCCTGGCACAAGCTCGTCTGGCACGAGAAACTCGGCGCAATGGTGATGTTCGGCGGCGTGAACAAGAAGGGCGCCCTCAACGACCTGTGGGTCTACGAGACCGCAGGCGACCGCTGGACGGAGGTCGCGACGCCGGTCGGACCGCCGCCGCTCCGCGGATACGGAGAAAACGGCACGACTTACGACGCTGAGCGAGACAAGCTGGTCCTCTTCAACTCCAAGGGGCAGACCTGGACCTTGAATATCGCGCGGGATGGTGCCGCACCGCCTACAACGCCTGGCAAGACCCCTTGGCGGGGCACGTGGAAGAAGATGAACGGCCGTATGGCCCGCGCCGGCTACTTCGGCACGACGTTCGACACCAAGCGCGGACTTTACCTTGTCGCCCTCGGGGACCTGTCCGTATGGAGCTACAGCATCCGGACCGACAAGTGGGCCCAGTTCTCGGGCGCCGCCCGGGGCGACGGGAAGACGCTCCCCAAGGGGCTCAGCTCCTCGGCGCTGGCCTACGATCCGGGGCGCGACGGGCTTCTCTTCCACGGCAGCACGGGAAAAGTCGGCGGCGGCCCGGGGACGCTGTTCTTCGATATGAAGACGCGGAAGTGGAAAGCGCTGTCGGCGGATACGTTCAGGTTCCCCACGCTGGTCTACGGAGGCGGACTGCTCTTGCGCTACACCGGAGGTCCGCCCTACCGCTTTGACTACGCCGGGAAACGCTGGGAGAGGTTGGGCCTTGAGCGGCCCCCGGGGCGCGCGGTCACGCGTAACATCATGACCTACGATTCTGCCAGGAAGCGGTTCTTCCTCTTCGGCGGCGGTCCCTACCGACGGCCTCCCTTGAACGACACCTGGACCTACGACCCGGCCGGGAAGAAGTGGACGGAGCTGAAGCCCGCGGCCAGCCCGCCGGCCAGGCACGCCCAGTCGACGTGCTACGACTCGGGCAACGACCTGGTCGTGATCCATGGCGGTCTGGACAAATGGCTCCGGCCGAAGCGCTTCACCGATACCTGGGCCTTCGACGCGGGGCGCAACTCCTGGTTCAAGATCGAAGCGCCGCCAGGATCCCCGGCCGGCACCGCCAGGCTGGTGTACGATCCGACCAACAAGTGCTGCATCGGGTGGGACCCTGACAGCGGCGAGGTCTGGACGCTGAAGTTCCAGCGGAAATAAGTCGTCAACCGGCTGGCGTGGCCGAAGCTCAGGGGGCGGACAGCCCGGGGATGATCCGCACGGCGTTCCGGTGGTAGATATTCTTCAAGACTTCGTCGGGCAGGTCGAGCCCGCTGATGCCCCAGCGGCTGTGTCCCCAGCGACCGACGTAGTCCGGATACTCGAACCACTCGTCCCGCGACTCAAGAAACCTGAAATGGCAGCGGTAGGTCTCGACGCTGACCGGCATGTCGGTGCCGAAGAGCACCCGGTCCTGATAAGCGATCATGAACTCCCGCGCGGCGCGGGGTTGACGGCCGAGCTCGTCGATGCGCGCGGAGAAGTCTATGCACACGTTGGCGTGGGCGTCGAGCAGCGCCGCCACTGAGGCCAGGTCCTCGGCGTGGTTGGCCACGTGGGGCAGGATGAACGTGGTTTCGGGATGCAGCGCGACCACCCGGTTGCGCTGTTCCAGGAGCTCTTCTTTCGAGAAGTGCGAGCCGCAGAACGACCAGCCCGGGAACCGCCGGAGGTTGGCGTAGTGCTCGTTGGCCTCGTCGACCGGCAGGAAGAAGGCCACCGGGTCGGAGGTGTGCATCAGTACGGGGACGCCGAGCTCCCCCGCGCGCTTCCACACCGGGAAGAACCGTTCGTCGTCCACGGGCACCATCGCGCCGTGGGGATCGCGGAACTGCAGGCCCAACTCCTTGGTCACCTTGAGTCCCAGGGCTCCCTTGCCGATGTGTTCCTCCAGATCGGCTATGACCCTCTCAACGAAGTCGCTCTCCCTGAAGACGGTGAAGTCTCCCCAGCGCGCGAAGCCTGACATGGTCAGAGCCGCGAAGCGTCCAGGGTGGGCGGCAACGTAATCGTCCAGGAAGCCGTCGATGCCCTCCACCCGGATGGTGTACCCCGCCTCGTCAAAGGGCATGGCCACGTTGCCGGAGACGTTGACGAAGGTGCTCACGCCGACCTGGTCCATGACTTCCAGGAGCGCCTCCGGCGAAAGCTCGCCGAAGAGGTGATTGTGCGCGTCAATGACCGGGAAGCGCGCGCGTTCGGGCACGTGGGCCGGCAGGGCGAGCATCGAGCGGGGACGATAGTCCCGCATGGGCAGTTCGCCGCTTCGCTTGGCCACGGGATCCGACCTCCTCTTCCCCCTAGGGCAGGATGGTCCGAATGCCGGTCATCCTGCAGAAGTCGACCAGCGCCGGGTAAAGACTCTCGCCATAGCCTAGACAGGCGTATTCGTTTGTCCAGTGCTCCAGGAGTTCGTCCATGTCGCACTGCGCGGTCACGAATCCGTGCGGCCAGAAGGGGATGCCGCACTCGTTCCTGCGGGCTTCCAGCTGGTCGGCCGGCGGCTCGAAGATCGAACAGCGGGTGATGACCATGTTGAACTCACCATCGACGCGACCCAGGCGGGCGAGCACGCCCTGGCCCTGCTTGCAGAGCAGCTTGACCGACAGCCCGCCGGCCTCCCCCTCGGTGGGGATGCCGTGCTCGGCGAAGCCGGCTGGGCCCAGCTTGCTGGCCAGCGACGGGGGGCAGGCGCCGTCGCCGATGATCTTGATCTCTCCGCTGGCCTTGTCGATGTGCTGCAGGTCGCCGTAATAGACCGGGTCGTTGCTCAGCTTGTTGAGCAGCAGCACGGTCAGCAGCGTGTTGAAGTCGCCCAGCGTGGAGGTCCCCCAGCCGTCGTCCAGCATCATGCTCTGCGCGAAGCAGGTGGCCGAGTAGGCGTCGGCCAGGCCGGGAAAGGACTGGATGGTGTAGAAGTCCCAGTTGTAGTCCTTGACCAGCTTCTTGATGGCCAGGTAGAGCCGCTGCGAACGCTCGTTGACCGCGTTCTTCTCGGGATTCTTCCCGAAGAGTTCCTTGATGCGGGGCCGCAGTTCCTCGATCGCGCCCGCGGGCACCTCTTCGGCCGTCCGCAGGAGCTCAGCGCTGTCCCGCGTGTCGATGTCCACGCCGAAGGTCTTCATCCACTGGGAGGGATCGGCGACGCCGCAGGTCTGACCCATGCCCCGCCCGCCGAAGGCGCCGGCGGTGGACATGTTCAGCCAGTTCTTCATGTGCGCCGCGTGGCAGAAGCTGGCTACCTTCCCGACCTCGCCGGGATCGTCGGCGGCTCCGTAGACGAACTTGTGGTCGATGCCGACTTCCTTGAGCGCCCCGTGCACCACCAGTCCGCCGACCGGGCGCCAGCCCTGGGAGCCGGGGTGCGTCCAGATCAGCACCCCCTTGCCGCTCGTGGCGAAGTCGCGCACGGCGGCGACGAGGTGCGCGGCCCAGACCCACGTGCCGGAGAAGAGCACCGCGCAGTCCACCCCGTCGTCGTCCTTCATCTTCTTGAGCGCCGTACGCGCCTCTTCCTTGGAAGCTATCACCACCTGGTGCTCGACTAGTCTGACGCCCTGCTCGGCCAGTGCCTTCTTGGAGTCGGCGACGACCTTCTCGTCGATGAACGGCTGTCCCATGGGGTCGGCCAGTCCGTCCTTGTGCACGCCGTAGACGATGAATCCCGCGGTAGGTTGAATCATTTCCCCTTCCTCCCTTTCGCTCCCAAGCTGGCGCTCACGGGCGAGTTTCCCCGCCGTGGAACTGCTTCAGCGCCGGGTAGAGTCTCCTGTAGTCCTCGAAACGCCCGGCGTAGTGCGGGGCGCGGGCGGGGTCCGGCTCCACCGCCGGACCGGTGCGCACCCACTTCTCAGCCAGTGTCTCCGGCTTCTCGCCGGTAGCCGCCGAGCAAGCCAGCACCGCCGCGCCCAGGCAGCCGGCTTCGGTCACCTCGACGGTGGTGATCTGACGGCCGAGCACGTCGGCCTTGAGTTGGGTCAGCGCCCCACTACGGGCCCCGCCGCCGACCGCGCGGAACTCGCTCACCGACACGCCGGAAGCTTCGAGGATCTCAACGTTCAGGCGCATCTCCAGGGCTACGCCCTCAAGCAGTGCGCGCAGGATCTCGCCGCGCGTGGTGGTCAGGCGCAGCCCGAGAATCGCACCGGGCACCTCGGCATCGAAGTGGGGCGTGCCGGAGGGCGTGAAATAGGGCAGGACCAGCAGCCCGCTGGGCTCCGGAGTCATGCCCGCGAGCACCAGGTCGTAGACGTCGGCGCCGATGCGCCCGGCTTCCCGCACTTCGGTCTGGGCCCACTGGTCGCGGAACCACTTGAGCAGGTTGCCTCCGGTAAGGCTGTAAGCCACGGTGGTGTAGGCCCCCGGCAGGGCGTGGTCGTAGGTGCACAGGTTGCTGCGGAAGAGTTCGTCGCTCAAGACCGGCTGGGCCAAGGTCGGGCAGATGCACTCCACAGTACCTGTGGCGTACATGGCGCTGCCGGCGCGGGTCGCCCCGGAGCCCAGCGCCCCGCAGGACTGGTCGTGCCCGCCGGCGGCGACGACCACGCCCTGGGGCAGGCCCAGCGAGTCGGCGACCGAGCGCGGGATGGTTCCGGCCACGCTTCCCGAGCGCATCGGCCGCGCCAGTTGGTCGGCGTCCAACCCGGCGGCAGCGAGTATCTCGCCGGACCACTCGTGCTTCCTGACGTCGAAGAGCATGGTCCGGCCGGCCAACGGCCAGCTCATCGTCGGCTCCAGTCCCAGGCGGAGGTGCAGCAGGTCTTCAAAGCAGTGAAAGCGGGCGGCCTTCGACCAGACCTCGGGTCGGTTCTCGCGCAGCCAGAGCAGCTTGAAGAGCGTGAAGAGCGGCGCGGCGGTGTGCCCGGTGATTTCATACAGCCGCTCGCGGCCGAACTCCGCGCTCCAGCCCGCGGCGAGCTCAGCCGCGCGGGCATCGGAGGAGACCATGGCGTTTCCCAGGGCCCGACCCTCCTGGTCGACCGGGGTGAAGGCTTCGCCCTGGCTGGATATCCCCAGGCTGCGCACCGGGTCCCGGCCGCAAGCGGCGGAGGCCTCGCGGATCACCGCCAGGCATTGCTCGCAGACCAACTCGGAGTCCAGCTCCGCCCAGCCGGGCTGGGGGGTAAGCAACTCGTACTCCCGGTAGGCCGCGGCCAGCAGTCGGCCCTCTTCGCTGAAGGCCACCGCTTTGCAGCCCGTGGTGCCCACGTCCAGTCCCATGTAGCTCATGGCCAGCCCATTCCCTCAGCGGTACCAGAGCGCCAGGAGGCCCGCGACGGTTCGTTTCATCGTCTCGAAGACGATGCCCTGACGGTACGCCGTGGTGAAGAAGTCCAGATCCGGCCCGCCGGTCAGCTCGGCGCGCTCTCCGAGCAGCCCCTCTCCCGCCAGCCGGCCTGCGGCCCCCGGCCCGGCGACCCGCGAGGCGTGGCGGAGCATATCGGCCAGCAGCGCCGGGCTGCTGTCCCGCTCGAGCATGGTCCAGATGTTGACCTTGCAGACGCCGTCGGCGAACAGGCTGCCCAACTCGCCGGCCGGGACCGAAGAGCAACCGTGCAGCACCAGCCGCGGGCCAACGTGCGCGCTGATGGCCCTGGCCAGTTCACCGTGGTACTTCAGCCCGGCGGCGCTGGCGCGGTGCTCGGTCCCCAGATTGGCGACGACCATGTCGACGCCGGTCCGGTCGAAGTACTCTTCGACCCTTTCCGGCGTGGCCAGCGCATTGCTTTCCTCGCCAGCGGCCTCGGCGATCTCGTCGCAGGCGCCCTCGATCACGACTTCCCTTCCGCGGCGCTCGACGAAGCGACGGGTGGCCTCGGCGTTTTCGTCCATGGGCAGCTTGGAGGCGTCGAACATGATCGAGGAGAAGCTGTCCATGCTCCAGTCCAGCAGCTCAGCGTCCAGATCGTGCTGAATGTGGTCGAGGTGCACCATCACGTTGAGCCCGCCGAACGGCGAGCCCGACGCGCTCAGCACGGCGAGCTCCGCCAGAAACAGCTTGAGGCCTATTTCCCAGCTTCGCGTGTGTGTGTAGTTGACCGACTGGCGGCGCCCGGGATAGAGGTTGGTGACCGCCAAGGTGACGGGCAGGTCCGGGCAACCGATCTTCCGGGCGTGATCGGCAGCCGCGGCCAGGACCGCCTCGCTGGTGGTCAGGTTTTCCGTCCCGAAGGCGGGAATCACCCAGCCGCGTTCTGCCGCGGCCGCGTAGACGTCCAGCACTGCGCTCTTCTCGGTCACCAGGGGCATCAGCGTTCCTCCAGAGCGGGCCGGAGATTTCGCTACCAGAGACGCTGGGCCCCGCTCCCCGCGCCTGTAATAGTATACACCGTTCCGCAATCCATTGGAATAGAGGAGGATGCAAAAGGCATTGACTTTTCTGCAGACAGGAACAAGAATTACGGGCCATGAAACGAGCACTCGAACTGATCCTCAAGGAAGACGCGCAGCAGGTGTTCGACGCCTTCAGCGCGTGCTTCGACATCCGCATCCTGTTCTACTCCCCCAAGGGCGAGGTGCTGGCTACCGGCCAGACCCGCGACGCCGACTCGAACTACTGCGCGCTGCTGCAGGACAGGGTTTTCGGGGAGGGACAGTGCCTGGCGCTGGACGATGACAAGCGCAAGGAAGCCGCCGAGAAGCGCGGGATCGTCTGTTACCGCTGCCACGCCGGCCTGCGCGAGGCGGTGATGCCCATCTACGCGGGAAAGCAGCTCCTGGGCTTCGTCATGATCGGCCAGCTGCGCTGCGAGGCCGACGTTCCCCACGAGATGGCCAAGATCTGGGCCCGGAAGTACGCGCCGGGGGTGCTCGAGGCCGCCTATGCCGAGCTGCCGCTGGTTCCCGTCGAGAAGGTGGACCACGTGCTGAAGCTCTTCTCCATCATGGTTACCTATATGGTTTCGCGGCACATGATAACGCTCAAGGGCGACCTGCTCCTCGAGGAGGTCATAACTTACATAGAGGACCACGTCGCGGAGCCCGTCTCGCTGGCCGGCGCGGCTGCGACGGTGTATCGCAGCGAGTCGACCATCTCGCACCTGTTCAAGAAGAAGCTGGGCAAGACCTTCAAGGGGACCGTCATCGAGACCAAGCTGGACACCGCCGAGACGTACATGCGAACGGTCCCCGGCCTGACCGTGGCCGAGGTGGCCGGCATGGTCGGGTATCAGGACCCCTTCCACTTCTCGGCGATCTACAAGAAGTACCGGGGGCACCCACCCAGCGTGTATCTCAAGCAACACCGGCCCGGATAGCGGCCCGGCAATGCGCTGTTTCGCCGTGAACTCCAGGATGTTGAGCGTGATTGCAGGAAAGTCCATGCCTTTTGCTAAGTTGCCCCTGTTCGGCGGGTTAGGCCGCGGTGTATGTCACTATGGCGCCGGAGCTGGTGGCCCGGCAAGTCCCTGACGGAGGATCTGAGATGCATCGAAGCATGCTGATGAACTTGGTACTTTCGGCGGCTCTGGTCCTGGTGACCGGCCTGGCCGGTGCCGGCGAGAACAAGCTCCCGGCCTTCCCGGGCGCGGAGGGCTACGGGGCGGTCTCGGTGGGCGGCCGCGGGGGCAAGGTCATCAAGGTGACCAACCTCAACGCCTCCGGCCCGGGGTCTCTCCAGTGGGCCTGCGACCAGAAAGGCCCGCGCATCGTGGTCTTCGATGTCAGCGGGGTCATCAGGCTGAAGGGAAAGAAGCCCCGGATCTCCGTCAGGCACCCCAACATCTACATCGCCGGCCAGACCGCCCCGGGGGCGGGCATCACCGTTGCCGGCAAGATCGCCGCCGCGGGCGGCAAGAGTGACGACTCGCGCCTGCACGACATCACCTTCCGCTTCATGCGCGCCCGGCCCGGCTACGCCCAGAAGGGCGGATACGTTACTGGCGGCCGGGCCATCGAAATCGAGTACACCGACCGCGCCATAGTCGACCACTGCTCGGCTTCCTGGGCCGTGGATGAGGAGTATCTTCTCTGGACCGACACCGAGGTCACCGTCCAGTGGTCCACCGTCGAGGAGTCCGACGTCTCCTGGGAAGGCGGCGACGAGCCCCACAATTTCGGGATGTTGAGCAGGGGTCACAAGGACAAGGCATCCTTCACGCTGCACCACCTCCTGTTCGCCCACCACCACGACCGCGCTCCCAGCGATTACGGCAACGTCTACAACCTGGACAGCCGGAACAACGTGCTCTACAACTTCGGCACCAATGTTCACACTCGCTCCGGGAACCTGATCGGCAACTTCCTGAAAGCCGGCCCCGGTGCGGTGTGGGGCATGCCGCGCATTTATCATCCGCCGGTCACCTACACGTGTCCCGGACTCTCATGGGGTACCTCCCGGACGCCCGGGCACAAGCATCCCTCGTACGTCGCGGGCAATTACGTTGAAGGGGCCGGCGGCTACTGTGAACCCAAGGCCCGAGGCATGCGCATCAGGAGCCCCCTCGCCGAGAAGCAGAACCCCACCCCGCCGGTCGCCACGCAGGTCGCCGAGGAGGCCTACGAGCAGGTGCTGGCTCACGGCGGCTGCCTGCCGCGCGACGCCGTGAGCAAGCGCACCATCTACGAGGTGGCCACACGAACGGGAAGTTGGGGGCGGGAATTCCCTCCCGGCGGCCTGATGGAAGGGCTCACGCCCGGCGCGGCCCCGCCCGACGCCGACAACGATGGAATGCCCGATGCCTGGGAGAAGGCTCACGGCCTGAGCGCCAACGACCCCCAGGACGCGGTCAAGGTCGTTCCCGCCGGGGCCTCACGGGGCGACCGCCACAAGGGCTACACCTACATCGAATACTACGTCAACGAGCTGGCCGACATCAAGATCGCCGAGGCCCGGACCCGCGCGCGGCTGGAGCCCGGCCCGGGGAAGAAGCCCGCCAAGCCCCGCTACCTCGACCCGCCCAAGCCGGTGGCCGAACTCGTCAAGGACATCGTCGTCCAGAACGTCAACACCAAGAAGACCGACACCAACAACACTTTCCGCGCCATCTGGGCGCTGTACAGAATGGACCCCAAGGTTACCGCCGAGGCCGTGGCCCCCCTGGTCGCGGACCTGGCCACTGCGGTGAAGACATCGGACAAGCGCAAGGCCTGCTTCGTATCCTGGGCTCTCGGCGTCCTGGGACCCCACGCCGACGCCGGGGTGGTTGTGCCCGCGTTGACCAAGGCCCTGGAGCATGACTTCAAGGTGTCTAACCGTAAGTGGGAGTTCTGTCCGCACGGCTTCATCGCCTGGGCGCTGGGCCGCTACGGCTCGAAGGCCAAAACCGCGGTCCCGCTGTTGGCCAAGACGCTGCACGGCAAGGACAGCTGGGCCCAGCAGCCGGCGGCCTGGGCGCTCCGGCAGATGGGGGAGGACGCTGCCCCCGCCGCCGACGCGCTGGTCAAGGCCCTGGGCCACGCGGATGGCATCGGCTGGGGCGCCAGCGCAATGTACGCCAGAGGGCGTTATCATGTGGCGCGCGCCCTGGCCAACATCGGCGAGTCCACCGTACCGGCGGTGACCAAGGCCTTGAGTGACAAGAAGACCCGCCTCGGCGCGGCCATGACTCTGGGCCTGCTCGGCCCCAAGGCCAAGGCGGCCGTGCCGGAATTGGTCAAGCTTCTGGCCGACAAGGATCCGGTCATCAGGAGCGGGGTGGCTCTGGCGCTCTCGAAGGTCGCGCCGGAGAACGGCAAGGTGGTCTCCGTGCTGGCCGGGGCACTGTCCGACTCCGACTATGGCGTGCGCCACAAGGCGGCCAGGGCCCTGGCGCGCTGCGGGGCGGCGGCCAAGGGCGCAGTGCCCGCGCTCCAGAAGGCGCTGGCCGACGCGCGCAAGGAGGTCCGCTACGCGGCCTTCGGGGCGCTCGGCAGGCTCGGCCCGGAAGCAGTGAGCACGTTGACCGAGGCGCTGGGCAACGGGGATGATGCCTGGGCCCGCAAGTACGCCGCGCGCGCGCTGGGGAACCTCGGGCCGAAGGCGACGGCGGCGGTGCCCGCGCTGGCCAAGGCGCTTTCCGATAAGGACGCCGAGGTGCGTCGCGAGGCGGCCTGGTCGCTGGGGCTGATCGGCCCGGCGGCCAAGAAGGCGCTCCCCGAGCTCCAGAAGGCCCTCAAGGACAGCGACCACGTCGTGCCCGTTGCGGCGGAGGCGGCGCTCAAGAGAATCCGCGGCGGGAAGTAACCGCGAGCGTTTCAGAGAGTCGAGCGGGCCTGCTGCGCCCGTTCACCGGTCTGCGGCAGGCCAAGTCGGCAGCTTCTAAGTGATTTGCAGCCGCACGCGGGTGTAGAGTTCCGTTATTCATCCGACCTCTAGTCCCCTGAGATGATAAGCAGGCTTTCTATTATCTGTAGAATTGGACTTCAGGATGTCCCGGGCTACAATGAAACCACTGTGCAAACCGAAATTCCTGAAATGCGGAGGGATTGACTGCAATCTCCCGGCGGAAGTGGGAAAAAGCGTGAAGACTGACGGAGAGCTGCTGGCCGAATACTCCCGCAAGGGGCGCGCGGAGGCCTTCGAGGAACTCGTGGGCCGCCACGCGTCCATGGTGCACGGGGTGTGCCGGCGCGTCCTCGGCGGGCACCACGACGCGGAGGACGCCGCGCAGGCCGCCTTCCTGGCCCTGGCTCGCAACGCCGCCAGGCTCCGCGGGCAGGCCTCCTGTGCCAGCTGGCTCTTCGCCACCGCCGGCAACATGGCCAAGTATCACGCCCGCTCCCGCGCGAACCGCCGTAGACGCGAAGAGGAGGTTGCGGCCATGAGACGCAGCGCCGCACGGGCCGAAGAGCCGGCCGGCAGGGAGCTGGCAGCGCACGTGGACGGGGCGCTGGCCGCGCTGGGCGCGCGGTTCCGCAACGTCCTGGTGCTCCGCCACCTGGAGGGCCTCAGCAACGCCGAGACCGCCGAGCGGCTGGGCGTCCCCGAGAACACCGCCGCGACCTGGGCGCACCGGGGGCTGGATCGGCTCCGGCGCAAGCTGCGGGGCAAGGGCCTGGCGGTTTCGGCGCCGCTCCTGGCCGAGTTCTTCGCTTCCCAGCAAGTGGCGCCGCCGGCGGCGCTGGTCCAGTCGGCCGGCGCCATCGCCACTCAGGGCGCCGCGGCCGCCACGGCGCTGGCCGTCAAGATCGCCGCCGGGTTCGCCAAGGCCCATCTGGTGGCCAAGCTGTGGACGGTGGGGCTCGCCGCCGTCTGCCTGGCCGCCGTGGGCGGCGGCTCGGTGGCCGTCTACCGGGCCCTGGCGTCCCACGCCCCGGCGCGGCCGGGCCTTCCGCGCCAGATCAGCTTCAGCGTCGAGGAGCCGGCGGGCATTGCCCGAAAGGGCGAGCCGGTCTCGGGTGGCATCCCCTTCCCGCGCGGCGCGTTCAAGAAGGGCCAGTCCTTCGCCCTATTCGACGACGCCGGCCGCGAGATTCCCTGCCAGGTGACCCCCCTGGTCACCGGGCCGGACGGCACGCTGCGCTGGGCGCTCCTGGATTTCCGGGCCGACATCCCGGCCTCCGGGATCGGGAAGTACCGGCTGGAGCCGGGGCGGCCGTCGGCCCAGCCCCCGGCGGTCATCTCTGTGGTCAAGAAGCTCGGCAGGCTGGAAGTCGACACCGGGGTCATGAGTTTCGCAGTGGACCGCACCAAGCCATTCGCGCTCTTTGACTCGGTTTCGGTGCGCGGCAGGCCGGTGGTCGTCGGTGGAGCGGCCGACTACGTTCAGCTTCACGGCCGGGGCAGCGCCGCCGACCCGGCGCCCTGGCAGGGCCGGAAGCTGACCGCCGGCCCGCCCGAGAGCCTCAGGGTACTCTACTCCGGGCCGCTGCGCGTCACGCTGGAGGTCAGCGGCCGGTTTCGTGACGACCCCCTGGGCGCCGGCTATACCGCGTGGATAACCGCTTGGGCGGGGAGCACGCGGGTGCGGGTCAAGTACAAGCTGCGCAACTCCAACCCCGGGCAGTGGTGCGTGATCCCGATCAGGAGCTCGACGCTCCGGCTCAAGCTGGCCGAGCCGGCCGGTGCTTCCGACCGGACCACCGGAGAGGGCTGGATCGCGGCCGGCGGCGGGCCGCGCGTGCTGGTCTGCGACAACCTGTTCGGCACCGACCCGTCGCGCGGGCTGACCTTCCGCGACGGGGAACTGGTCCTGGAGGGGACCGCCGCCCCCGCGGCCGGCGGGCAGCCGGTGTCCCGCTGGCTCTTCGACTGCAGCCACCACACGTCCGAGTACTTCTTCGACTTCGACGCCCCCTGGGAACCGACCGCGCTCGACGCGCTGGCCCGCGCCTCGCGCGGCCGGCTTCTGCCGCTGGCGCCGGCGGACTACTACTCGGCGTGCGAGGCGCTGAGCATAGGGCGCTTCGGGGCTCTGGCCGACGAGATCTCCTGCTACCGGAAGTGGGGCTGGAGTTTCGAAAGCGGCCAGGCGCCGGAGGCCCCACCGGTCCCCGGGGCCTTCAAGGCCCACGAGAGCAACCACATGGATAGCGAGGGCGACAGTGTCGAGGGCCTGATGCTGATGTACCTGCGGACCGGGCAGCGCGGCTGGTTCGACCGGGGAGAGGCCTGGGCGCGTTACCACATGGACCTGCAGTCCTGGCGGACCGACGGGTGGCGCTGGAAGGAAGGCCTCCTGTGGTACGCCAAGGGCCCCAAGAAGCGCAAAGGCTGGAACTTCCAGTGGGGCGACAAGCGCTCGGCCAACCCCAGAGAGATCGGCCGCCACCTGCGCTCCAAGGCCTGCCACTGCCACACCTACGGGACCGGGCTGGTTGACTACTACTGCCTGACCGGCGACCGCGACGCCCTGGAGGCCGCCGTTGACAACGTGGAGTGCAAGGCCGAGGAGTACGAGCGGCAGCGGAATCTGGAGCCGGGCCGGAGCACGGAGGGCCTCGCCGAGATGGGGTTCGGCCGCGGCTTCCAGGTGGCCGCCCGGGTGCTGGCGGTCGACCCCGACAACCAGGTGGCCCGGCGGGTCTGCACGCTGGCCGCGCGCACACTGTGGCTCTCGCCGCAGCTGGACGAGCGCGGCTTCCATCCCGGGGGCGTGGGCAGCTACCCCACGCGGCTGCTGGACTACCCGGAGTTCAAGGCCGAGCTCGCGCGCCGCGGCCTGGAGCTCGAGATCGAGGGCAATTACGTGCGCTCGGTCCGCGACCCGAAGACCGGCCGGTCCTGGCGGCCCAAGAGCTTCAGCGAGTCCTGGCCGCACACCTACATCCAGAACGCCGCGGACATCTGCGCCCGCGAGTTCGACGATGAGGACATGCGCGACTACACCATCGCCTTCGCGCAGATGAGCGCGCGCTTCCTGCTGAAGAAGGGCCGCCAAGTGCCTTATAACAGGATGGCTTTTGACCTGTTAGAGCCCGGGGAGCCGTTCGCGCCGCGCTGGCTGGTCGCCGACCCCAAGCCGGACACCTACTACACCCGTTTCTACCCGGACGTTTGCGCGCGGGGCTACCGCTGGACGGGCGAAAAGCACCTGCTGGAAGCCGCCAGGGAGTTCTGGCGCCGCGGGGCATGCTCCGCACCCGGCAAGCTGGGCACCTTCGCCACGCACCGCAAGTCGAACCACGATTACGAGCTGCACGCCTCGAAGACCCTGGGGCAGTGGGCCCGTCCGAGGAGTGACGCCAAGCCGCCCGAGCCGGTCACCGACCTCGAGGTAACCGTCAACGGCGACAAGGCCACGGTGACCTTCACCGCCCCGGCCGACCTCGGCGGCGGCCGCGTGGCCCGCTACCAGGTAAAGTGCTCGGCGCTGCCCATCGTTCCCTACGATAAATGGAGCTACGCGCGCGACCTGGGCAAGAAACGCAACTGGTGGAAGGCTGTCAACCTCAAGGGCGAGCCCGCGCCCAAGACCCCCGGCGCCAGGGAGAGCTTCACGGTTACCGGAGTGCCCGCCAAGGCCAAATACTTCGCGGTGCGGAGCTTCGACGAACACTCTAACCGTAGTGATATCAGCAACTTGTGTGAGGCGCGGCGCTGATGCCGGATAACCCGGATTCCCGGCCAAATGATTGAAATAGCCGCCGCCCGGCTGCAATCTCCTGGTGGCAGTGAGAAGCGATGGAATCGGAGGTGTCTGAGATGATCAAGAAGCTGGCCCTGATCGGGTGTCTGGCGACGCGCGCGGCCCTGGCCGCCGGCGGGGAGTTCGAGGTGAAGCTCAGCGTCACCGAGCCGGCTGGCGTGGAGCGCAAGTCCGGGCCGATGTCCGGGGGCATCCCGCTGCCCCGGGGGGCCTTCAAGAAAGGCCAGCAGTTCGCCGTCTTCAAGGACGGCAAGGAAATCCCCAGCCAGGTGAGCCCGCTGGTCGTCGAGACCGACGGCACGCTGCGCTGGGTGCTGGTCGACTTCCAGGACGACGTGGCCGCGAAGGCGACGAACACCTACGTCCTCAAGGCAATTGCTCCCAAGGCCAGGCCGGCGACGGCGCTGGTGGTGACCGACGGCGCCGGCGCGGTCACCGTGGACACCGGCAAGATGAAGTTCACGATCGAGAAGAAGAAGCCCTTCGGCCTCTTTAGTTCCGTCGAGGCTGGCGGCAAGCCGGCCGTCACCGGCGGCGAGGTCAGCTACGTGCAGATGCAGGGCCGCAAGAAATATGACGACGGCGGCAAGTGGACGCCCAAGAAGATCGTTGCCGGCCCGCCGGACTCGGTGAAGGTCTGGTACGCCGGGCCCATGCGCGTCACCGTGGAGGTCAAGGGACACTTCGCCGGCGACCCGCTCAAGGCCGGCTACAAGGCCTGGATAACGACCTGGGCGGGCAGCCGCCGCGCCTGGGTGAAGTACAAGTTCTGCAACTCCAACCCCGATCAGTTCTGCGTGATCCTGGTCAATCGGTCGACCATCGAACTGAATCTGGCCGGGGCTGACGGTCAAGTGCTGCTGGGCGCGGATAAGCCGCTCACCGCGAGCGCCGGAAAAGGCGGGGCCTGGCTCCACCAGGGCCTGTTCCCGGGCGGCAAGGGGGCGGCCAAGGCCGGCGCCGGCAGCGAGACCTTGTGGTCGGGCCCGAACGCCGGCGGCTGGATATCCGCGGGAGGGGTCTTCGTCTGCGACCGGCTCTTCTCCGTCGACCCCGCCCGGCGCCTGGCCGCCGAGGGAGCGAGCCTCCGCCTGGAGGGCATTGCCCAGGCCTTCGACGGAAAGGGCCGGCCCTGGGAGAGCAAGGAAGGCCGGTGGCTTACCGACTGCACCCACCACAGCTCGGACTACTTCATTGACTTCTCCGCGCCTGCGGAGGCAGGGGAACTTGCCTCGCTGGCCAAGCTTGTCCACGGTCGGCTGCAGGTGCTGACGTCGGCGCAGTATTGCGACGCGCTTGGAGCAGGCCATTTCGGGACGGTCGATGAGGAGAAGGCCTGCTATGAAAGGTGGGGATGGGATTGGAAGGCCACCGCAAGCAGCGTGAAGCTTGGGCCAACGCCCTACTGCGCCAATGCCACCCGCATTGGCGCGGCAACCTTCGTGCATAGAGTCAGCAACCACGGGGAGAGTGAAGCGGACAGCACGGAGGGGACGGTACTGATGTATCTGCGGACAGGCGATCATGGATGGTGGAGCATAGCCCAGGCCTGGGCGCGCTACCATATGGACCTCCAGGCTTTGAGGACTGACGGATGGAAGTGGAAGGACGGCGGGTGTGCCACCGGAAGCCACAAGGGCACCAAGCCCACGCGCAAGGCCTGGAACTTCGTGTGGGGGAAATGCGGAAGTGGCCACCGCATGCCCGATGTTAAAGGTAAAGGTGTTGACAGTTCCTGTTACCGCGATCTGGCGCGGGGCTATAGCTCAAAGATGTGCGACTGCCACTTTTACGGATCAGGGTTGGCGGACTATTACTGTCTCACCGGCGACCGTGACGCCCTGGAGGCCCTCTTGGACAGCGTTGAGACAAGGCAATCAATGTTCCAGAGTCTGTCTCCCGGAACCAGCAAGGTGGGGGGAGGCAGAAGCTTTACCCGAGCTTTCGCCGTTATTGCCCGCACCATGATGGTCGACCCGGACAATCAGTACGTTCGGAAGCTGTGCAAACGTTTTGCCCGGTCTCTGTGGCAGTCGCCGACGCTTGACGAGCGCGGGGCTAACCTGTATCCGTTCAAACGCCTGCCCACAAAAGGAGGCCTTAGGGAGGCCATCGCCAAACATGGCCTCACGATCGGGAAGAACGGGAAAGGGAGAGCACTTGCCATATCCATATCCAACCCCAAGACAGGAGAGAAATGGTTGCCAAAATCGTTCGGCGGCAGTTGGGAGCATGTTTACGGTCAGACCGCGGCAGACATTTGCGCCCGCTACCTTGATGACGATGATATGCGCGACTACACGATAGCCTTCGCCAAGTTTGGCGCCAAGTACCTGATGGCCAAGAGCGGTCAAGTGCCCTACAGGCCGCATTTCAATGTGCTCGGCCCCGACCAGCTATTCGATCTGAGCTTCGAACCGGTGAAAGGCGGCTATTATGCCGGTGGGTATACGCGTTGTTACACGGATGTGACGGCGCGCGCGTACTCGTGGACGGGAGAAAAGCGACTCCTTGAGAAAAGCAAGACGTTCTGGCAAAACGGCGCCTGCGCGGACAAGAAGGTCGGGATCTTCGCCACGCACGTAAAGAGCAACCACGACGAAGTACTTCAGGGTTCACGTCTCTTCTACGAGTGGGCCCACCCGCGGAAGGATGCCGCGCCGCCCGCGGAGGTGGCCGACCTGAAAGTCACCGTCGACGGCGAGAAGGCCAGGGTGTCCTTTACGGCGCCGGAAGACCAGGGCGGCGGGCGCGTTGTTCGCTATCAGGTGAAGTGCTCCGAGCTTCCGATCCTGCCTTACGAAGAGTGGAATTATGTCCGGGACTCCGGCAAAAAACGGAACTGGTGGAGGGCCGTGAACCTGAAAGGCGAACCGCAACCCAAGGCCCCCGGCGCGAAGGAGAGCTTCACGGTGGCCGGAGTGCCCGCCAAGGCGAAATACTTCGCGGTGCGGAGCTTCGACGACAGCTCTAACCGCAGCACTATCAGCAACTTAGCGGAGGCGAGACCCTGAGGTTGGCTGAGCGGACCTTTCTTAACTGAATAGATGCAATGACCGCCCGCTGGCTGCAATCTCCCTCCGGCGGAGGTGCACATGCGCGGCAGGCGCGAAGGAGGGATGGCAGTGCATAAGAGGCTGATCTGCGCGATGGCGTTCTTGCTGGCCACATCAACCATGCTGCCCGAGAGCGGGGCGGCGGAGTTCGAGGTGAAGCTCAGCGTCACCGAGCCGGCCGGCGCCGCCCGCAAGTCCGGGCCGATGTCCGGGGGCATCCCGCTGCCCCGGGGAGCCTTCAAGAAAGGCCAGCCGTTCGCCGTCTTCAAGGACGGCAAGGAAATCCCCAGCCAGGTGAGCCCGCTGGTCGTCGAGACCGACGGCACGCTGCGCTGGGTGCTGGTCGACTTCCAGGACGACGTGGCCGCGAAGGCGACGAACACCTACGTCCTCAAGGCAATTGCTCCCAAGGCCAGGCCGGCGACGGCGCTGGTGGTGACCGACGGCGCCGGCGCGGTCACCGTGGACACCGGCAAGATGAAGTTCACGATCGAGAAGAAGAAGCCCTTCGGCCTCTTTAGTTCCGTCGAGGCTGGCGGCAAGCCGGCCGTCACCGGCGGCGAGGTCAGCTACGTGCAGATGCAGGGCCGCAAGAAGTACGACGACGGCGGCAAGTGGACGCCCAAGAAGATCGTTGCCGGGGCGCCGGATTCGGTGAAGGTCTGGTACGCTGGCCCAATGCGCGTCACCATCGAGGTCAAGGGACGCTTCGCGGACGATCCGCTCAAGGCCCAGTACAAGGCCTGGATCACAGCCTGGGCGGGCCAGAGCCGGGTGCACGTCAAATATAAGCTGTGCAATTCCAACCCGGATCAGTTCTGCGTGATCCTGGCCAACCGGTCGACCATTGAGTTGCAGTTGAAGGAAACGCCGGAGAAGACGCTGCTGGGCGCGGAGAAGCCCCTGGAAGGCGCCTGGGTGCACCAGGGATTGCTCGCGGGCGGAAAGGAAGCGGCCAGGGCCGGCTCGGGGAGCAAAGTCCTGTGGTCCGGGGCTCGCGCCGGCGGTTGGATCGCGGCGTGCGGAGGGAAGAATAGCATCTTCGCTTGCGACCAGCTGTTTTTCATGGACCCGGCCCGGCGGTTAGCCGTCGAGGGAACCAGCCTTCGCCTGGAGGGCATCGCCCAGGCCTTCGACGGCAAGGGGCGGCCCTGGCTGACGAAGGAGGGCCGCTGGCTGATCGACTGCGCGCACCACAGCTCGGAATACCTGATCGACTTCGCCGCGCCGGAGGGCGGGGCGGAACTCGCCGCGCTGGCCGAGGCTGCCCGCGGCCGCCTGCATCTGCGCGCGCCCGGTCGGTACTACAGCGCCTGCGACGCCTTGAGCATAGGCCGCTTCGGCACCCTCGCCGAAGAGAAGGCCACCTACGACAAGTGGGGCATGGACTGGAAATCCATTGGCAAGAAGTACGGGCCGGAGCCGCAGTGCAAGGAGGCCCGCAAGGTAGGGCGCTTCGCGTTCGTGCGCCACGTAAGCAACCACGGGGACAGCGAGGCCGACAGCACCGAGGGTACGGTACTTATGTATCTGCGAAGCGGCGATCCCGACTGGTGGGAGTACGCCCAGGCCTGGGCCCGCTACCACTCGGACCTGCACGTCCTGCGCAGCGACGGGTGGAAGTGGAAAGACGGCGATTGCCACTTCAGACCCGGCATGCGCGGCTGCCAGCCGCGGCGCAAGAAGTTCAACTTCGTGTTCGGCAAACCCACCGGCCGTCACAACGAAATGCGGAAGTTCCCCACGCCCGAGGGCAAGGACCTCTCCGCGGACGCCGGCTCGCAGCTGTGTCTCTGTCACATCTACGGCACGGGGTTGGCCGACTACTATTGCCTGACCGGCGACCGCGACGCGCTGGAGGCGCTCACTGACAACGTGGAGGTCGGGGCCAACGTCTACAAGAAGTTGGTGCCCGGCAAGAGCAAGGGGATCGGCGGGGACCGCAGGTTCACCCGGCCCTTCATGCTCACGGCGCGCGCCGCCATGGTCGATCCCGCCAACGAGGA
>CBDUSI010000002.1:0-85603 GCA_965370045.1 uncultured bacterium
CTCAAGCTGGCCATGATCCGCCTATACTTCAGGCGATTGTCAGACAGGGCCTAGCGACCCGCCTCCCGGCTGTCCACGGGAGATTGCAGGCTTTCCTCGTAAATACGCTCGTGCGCGGTGAGCCACTTGTCACGTGAAAAGATCTCTTTCGCTCGCCGCTCGCCGGCCCTTCCCATCCGGGCCGCCAACTCGCCGTCGCCCAGCACCGTGACCATGGCCTCGGCCAGCGCGGCCGCCTCGCCGGGCTCGACCAAGTGCCCGGTCTCGCCATCGACGACGATCTCGGGCAGGGCGCCGACGCGCGAGGCGACGACGGGCAGGCCAGTCTCCATGTACTCCAGCGCCGCGCGGCTGAAGCCCTCCGAACCCAGCGAGGCCACGACGCCCAGGTCGCAGGCCGCCAGCACCTCGGGCATGTCCTCGCGCCGGCCCAATATCTTGACGCGCTCGCCCAGGTTCCGGTCGGCGACCCACTCCTCCAGCTCAGGGCGCCCAGCGCCATCGCCGACCAGCAGGAAGACCGCATCCGGCAGGCGTTCGGCGGCCAGGGCGGCGGCCCCCAGGAATACGGCCTGGCCCTTTATGCGCTGCATCCGGCCGACCAGCACGGCGGCGCGCTGCTCCGGGCGGAGGCCCAGCTCCGCGCGGGCCGCTTCGCGCGCGGCGGCTTCTGGAACATGAAAGCGCTCCAGGTCCGCTGAGCCGGAGAGGATCACGCTCAGGCGCCCGGACGGCAGCCGGCCGCTGGACTCGTAACCCGCGCGGGTCGCCTGGCTCACGCAGATCACTTGCCCAGCACGTCGAAAAAGCCAGCGGTTGGCGAAGTGCCCCTTGACCGGCATTACTACGTGGCGCGATCGAAAGATTGGCGTCCCGAGCCGGAAGAGGACGCGCGCGGCCTCAGCGCCCCAGTGGTCCTTGCCGCGGTGGCAGTGGATCACCGCTCCGTTCGGCGCCGAACCCACCAGGCCGGCCACGGCCCGCGCGTCGCGGTAGTCGGAGAGCGGCGAGAAGCCGGACTCGTAGGCGAGCTCCAGGACGTCCAGCCCCGCAGCGCGGGCGCGCTCGGCGAGGGCCCGGCCGCGGCGGGCGAGCAGCTTCACGGGCCAGCCGCGGGAGGCCAGCCCGCGGGCCAGCTCCAGGGTGTGCGCGGCCTCGCCGATCCACCTGCGCGCGCTGTTGGTCTGGATGACCAGCGGACGGGTGCTCAGCGGACGGGTGCTCAGCGGTCCATCCTCCAGTAGAGCACGATTCCCAGGCCCAGGAAGAGCAGATGGGGCAGGCCCACCGCCAGGTCCACGGCCATGCGCAGCGGCCCGCCCATGGCGACCAGCCAGTCGCCTCCCCGGAAGCGCTCCAGGTAGTCGAGCAGGTCGCCCCCGCGGCCCAGATATGCGCCGAGCTCGGCGAAGAGCACGTAGAAGGTGCCCAGGAGCAAGGCCATTCCCAGGGGCAAGAGCCGCCCGCCGCGGGCGCTGCCCAGCACCGCCAGGGGCAGGCCCACCAGCAACAGGATCACGTTGACCAGCGGAAGGCTCAGCCGGCCCCAGAGCTCCACCCGCGCGGCCTGGTCGTTGCGCAGCTCGAAGAGCTCCGCGGTCGACAGGCCGGCCAGGCCCAGGTTGCGGGCCTCCAGCCCCGTGGGGCTGATGTCGCAGGACAGCCGCGAGCAGTTGTCGAAAGCCTTATCGGCCGAGTAGTGGAAGAACTTGCCGCCGGTGAGAACCCAGCCGTCGCCCCGCCACTGGGCCCGGTCGGCGACCACCAGATAGCCCAGCTTGGAGTCGCCCTCGCTCGCGCCGGCCATGACCTGCACGCTGAGGCCCTCGACCAGCCGGCCGCCGCGCTTCACCCGCTTGGCGAAGAAGCTCACGTTGCTCTTTCCCTTCCAGAGCAATCTCTCGCCGCCGGACTTCTCCCGGGCCCAGACCGCCAGCCGGGCGGGCCGCTCCAGGACGATGTTCCGACCGCGCTTGGGTACGCGGCGGTAGATGACGTCCAGGGCGTCCTCGGCCGCGGGCGCCAGGGGGCGCACCGCGTACTCGGCCGCCGCCATCTGGACGACGCCTATCAGCACCGCGGCCAGCAGCAGCGGCCCGAAGGCGCGGCGCACGCTCACCCCGGCGGCGCGCATCGCGGTGAGCTCCCCGTTGCGGTGCAGGACGGCCACGGTCAGGGCCCCGCCGGCCAGGCAGGCCAGGCCCCCGTAGCCGCTCAGGAAGGCGAGCGCCCGTCCGGCGTAGAAGGTTCCGATGGTCCCCAGCGCCTGGCCGGTGCCCAGGTTCTTGCTGAACAGCAGCCGGAAGCACTCGTCGACGCGGTCGAACAGGTCGAAGAGCACCAGGAGCACGCCCAGCCCGGCAAGCGAGGCCAGGAAGGGCCCCACGAAGGAGCGCAGCACGTGGCGGGCCAGCCGGTTGCCGATCATGAGCGGGCCCGATTCTGACGGCGCATCAGCCAGAGTCCCCCGGCCAGGGCCAGCAGGTTGGGAATCCAGGGGGCCAGCATGGGGGGCAGCAGCGCCTGCTGGACGAGCCCTTTGCTGGCGACCCAGGCGCCGTAGTAGAGCGCCGCGACCAGCACCCCCAGGCTCAAACCTATCAGCTTGCTGCTCTTGCGGGTCACCGCACCCAGGCCCATGCCAACCAGCGCGAAGAGCAGCGGCGAGAAGCTGAAGGCCACCTTGCGGGAGGCCTCGCCCCTGAGCGCGGATATCTCCTTGTTGAGCTGCGAGACCGAACGCAGCCTGCGGAAGAGGATCTTCGCGGAAGCGATCCCATGCTTCGCATTGCCCCCGCCGGCGCCGGAGGCCGCCAGCCGCGCCCGCGTCCGGCGAGCTGCAGCATCGCAATCAGTGATGATCCGCCGCCGCCTCGCTTCCATCCCCCGCACCTGCTTCAGGTTCTGGGGCAGGCTGGCGCGCATCTTCGATCCGCCGCCGATCAGCGTGCGGGTGATGGCTCCGGACATCTCCAGGTCGATGAAGTGCAACTCCTCGAAGCGGCCCTCGCCGTAGGGCTCGAAGGGATCCTGGACCGCCTGGACGTCGTAGAGGTGAAAATCGATGAAGCGCCGCAGCTTCTTCTTCTGGTTGAGGCGCTGCTCGATCTCGCAGTCGAACCGGCGGGCCACGAACTGGAAGGACTCGCCCCCGGGCTCGATGCGCGTGACCCGCACCGGCCGGGAGGCCTCATCCAGCGGCCGCAGGAAGGAAAAGACCATTTTGCCGTCGCCGTGACTGACCTGGAAGCTGGTCCCCGGGCGGGTCAGGCGATCCTTGTCGAACTTGAAGCCGCTCTCCACCTTGGCCAGCCAGGCCCCCGCGTAGCGAAAGCCCTCTACGTTGAGCCAGAGCAGCATCAGGCTGGCCAGCAGGCCCGCGGCCAGCGGCGCGGCGGAGGCCCCCAGGGGAGAGATCCCCGAGGCGCGCATGGCCACCAGCTCGTTGTCCGACGAGAGCCGCCCGAAAGCGCTGATCACCGTGGCCAGCACCGCCACGGGCAGCATGAAGGCGAAGAGATAGGGCACCACCACGATCAGCCCGGCCAGGCACTCGCGGATCCCCAGGAACTTGCCGGCGTCGGTGAAGCGCGTGCGCAGGAAGATCACCAGCAGCCCCACCATTATCAGCCAGGCCAGCGCGACCAGCAGGGTCTTGAGGATCTCGGCCATCACGTAGCGGAAGAGCGTCCAGCGGATCACGGCGCGACCTCCCGCCCAGGCGCGGCGCGCAGCCGCCGGGCCGCGGCCATGACCACCTCCGGGCCGATGGCGCGCATGCACTCTACTCCCCGCGCGCAATCCGAGCGCCGCCAGCACGGAGAGCAGTCCAGGCCGGCGTCCAGCGTCTCGACGCGCTCGCCCAGCGGACAGTTGCGCTCCGCGTCGGCCGCGCCGAAGAGCGCCACGGTCGGCGCCCCGGCCGCCGCGGCAATGTGCGTGGGCCCGGTGTCGCTGCCGACGTAAAGCGCGGCGCCGCGCAGGAGCTCGGCCAGCTCCTGGAGGTCGGTCTCGGGCGCCCGGCGTGCCTCGCCCGGCGCGGCGATGCGCTCGGCCAGCTCCCGCTCAGCGGGCCCGAACCAGGTTACCAGCACGTCGAGGCCCATCTCCTCGCGCAGTGTTCCGGCCAGCTTGATGAAGTGTTCGACGGGCCAGAGCTTGGTCGGCCAGCCCGCCCCGGGGTTGAGGACCGCGAAGGGCTTCCCGGCGAGACCCATTTCCTGGAGGGCGGCGCGCACCCGCGCGGCGGCTCCGGGGTGCTCGGGGAGGCGCGGATGGGAAAGGGGAGTTTCCAGCGGCACTCCCAGCGGCGCCAGGAGCGCACGGGATTTATCGGCGACGTGCCGGGCGCTTTCCGGCACCTCCGGGCTGGCGTTGTAGAACAGCCAGGAGAACTCCCGCGCCCCGCCGGAACGCGATGGCCCGATGCGCAGCCTGGCCCGGCTGAAGAAAGCGACCAGCGCGCTCTTGGCCAGCCCCTGGAAGTCGACGGCGGCGTCGAAACCGCCCTCGCGAAGCGAACGCCGGTAGGCGGCCAGCCGCCGCCAGCGGACCAGACGGGGCTTCCCGCGCAGCGCGCGCCGGGGCATCACCATGAACTCGTCGACGTCCGAAAGCCCCTCCAGGAGCGGCGCGGCGCGGTCGTCGATCGCCCAGGAGATATGCGCCTCAGGGCGCGCGGCGCGCAGCGCGCGCACCGCCGGCAGCGCGTGAACGCAGTCGCCCACCGCGCTGAGGCGCACAATCAGGATGCGGTCCGCCGCGCCGGTCACGGCAAAGCCTTTCCGTCGAGCACCTGGCCGTAGACTTCCAGTGTGCCCTCGACCATCTTCTCGTAGCCGAACCGCTCAAGGGCCGCCCCGCGGCCGGCCGCGCCCAGCTTCCGCCTGCGCTCGGGGTCGGAAAGCACGTCGAGTATGGCCCCGGCCAGCGCGTCGGGGTCGCGCGCGGGCACCAGGACCCCGGTGCGGCCGTCATCGACCACCTCGGGGATGCCCCCCGCGGCGGTGGCCACCACCGCCAGTCCCGCGGCCATGGCGTCCATCAGCGAGGTGCACAGCCCCTCGAGGTGGCTGCTGAGCACGAAGAGGTCCAGCGCGGCGAGCAGGCCGACCACGTCGGAATGGAAACCCAGGAAGCGCACCGAGTCGCCGATGCCCAGGTCCGCGGCGGCGCGCTTGAGCTCCTCCTCCAACTCGCCGCTGCCGGCCAGCAGCAGTCGCGCGCGCGGCTCGGCGGCGACTACCCGCGGCCAGGCCTCCAGCAGGAAGCGGTGCCCCTTGTGGTCGGTGAGCGCGGCGACCATGCCCAGGGCCAACTCGCCGTCGGCGATGCCCAGCGCCCGGCGGGCGTCGTCGCGGGGAGGAAGGCTCTCGAAGCGCGAGAGGTCGATGCCGCTGAGCACCACCGAGATCATCTCGGGCGGCACCCGGCAATCGATCAGCACGTCGCGCACCGCGCGGCTGATGGCGATGAGGCGGTCCACCGCCCAGGTGTACTTCCAGCGGCTGTTGATGCGGAAGTCCACCCTCCGGCTGGCCACCACCGCCGGGCCGCGGGCCAGCTTGGCGGCCAGCGAGCCGATCAGCACCGCGTGGGCGTCGTGCAGGTGAAGCACGTGCGGCTTGAACTCGCTGAGCGCCGCCGCCGTCCCGATTATTGAGCGGATGCCGACCTCCCCGCGCACCGGAACGGGGCGGACCTCCAGGCCCAGCTCCGGCGCGCGGCGGGCCATCTCGCCCTTCCGGTTGCAGATCATCAGGCAGGAGTGGCCGCGCCTCTGGAGTCCGGCCGCCAGCCAGGCCTGCTGCTGCTCGCCGCCGCGCCAGCCGGTCTCGGTGCCCAGGTGGGCGACGCGCAGGTTATCCGGCACGGGCGGTCCCCCGGCGCCTGAGTTCATCGAGCTTCGCGGCGACCTCCTCCGGCTCGGGTCGGGCCCCGACGTCCCCCACCGCGGCGGCCACCGGTCCCAGCGGCAGGTAGAGCTTGGGATCGGTGCTGACGAAGACGCCTATCACGGGCAGCCCCAGCCCGGCGGCCAGGTGCATGGGGCCGGAGTCGTTGCCGGCGAAGCCGCTGGCAACTTCAAAGAGCGCGGCCATCTGGGCCACGCTGTTGCGGCCGGCCAGGTCGATGACCTCCCCGCCGGCGTCGCGGGCGGCGGCGGCGACCGCGGCGGTCTTGTCCCGCTCGTTGGGCGCGGCGGTGAGGGCCACCTCGGCGCCGCCCTCCGAGAGCAGCGCGGCCAGGCGCCCGAAGCTCTCCGCGGGCCACTCCTTGCCGGCGCCGGCCGCGCACGGCGCCAGGACGTAAAGCGGCGCGTCCGGGCGGCGGCGCTCGGCGGCCAGTATCCCCGCGACTTGCTCCCGGGCCGACGGGGGGGCTGCGAGCCTGACGGTGCGTGAACGGTCGAGCGCCAGGGGGGCGCCCAGCCCGGCGGCCAGCTCCAGGTAGTACTCCACCTGGTGGAGCGCGCGGCGTTTCTCGTCACACAAGACCGCCTCGGTCAGCATCCAGGAGCGGCCGTCGCGGGCGTAGCCCGCCCGGCGCTTGACGCCGGCCAGTTGGACGGCCAGCGCCGAGCCGAAGGAGTTGGGCAGGAGCAGCGCGGAGTCGAATTCCCCGTCGCGAAAAAGGCGCGAAAGCGTCAGCACCGAGCCCGCGCCTCTCTTGACCGGGAGCGTCGCGTCAACGTCCGCGGCCCCGGCGAAGAGCTCGGCCATGTGTCCCGGCAGGGCCAGGGTGAGGTGCGCGTCCGGCGCGGCGCGCTTGACCGCCTCCAGCGCGGGTAGGCACATGACCACGTCGCCCAGCCAGTTGGGCGCGCGGACCAGGAGCCGACGACATTCCTTGAACCATCCGGGCATTGGAAAGGTATTCTAGCCCCGCCGGGACGGGATATCAAGACTCAGTAACTCAAGTATTTGGGAGGGTTACCCGTCTTCCTTCTTTTCCCCGGGAACTTGGCGATCTTCCCCGACGCCCTTGAGGTCCTTCTTGGCCTTATCGAGGGCCTTGAGTGAGCGCTCGGGATCGCCCGGGGTGTGGTCCGACCACTCCCTGTTGTCCTTGCGCGCGCCTGGTTTCTTGGGCTCGGGCTTATCCTCGCCGCAGCCGGCCAGCAAGAGGGCGAAAACGGGCACGGCCAGTATCGTCAGGTAGCGCATGATTGGATCTCCTGGGGTTTCCCTGCTCCTATGAACATCCCGACGGAGGGTATGGGTCACATATATAGAGATACCCGCACAGGGCAACGCCTGGCCCTTGATTAAAACATCCAGAGGTCGGTGAGGCAAGTTCGAATCGTCCTCGCGTCCCGTTTCGGAGCTTTCAGCTTCTCGATGATCCGCCGGGCGCGCTGGGCGACCTCAGCGTCCTTGCTCCCGGTCGCCTCGCGCAACGCGGGGAGCGCAGCCTTGCCGATCTTCTCCAGGGCCATGGAGGCGGCCTCGCGCTCTTTCCACGCGTCGGCACCGAGGTCGACAATCAAGCTCTTCACCCGGACGGCTCGGTCCTTGGCAACAGGGACTTTGGCTTCTCCGGCCGCCGCCCGCAGCGCGGGGAGCAGCAGGGGAGAAATATCTCGCCCATATCGCCGCAGGTGTTTCGCCAACGCTCCGTCCAACCCGGCGCGGTTCTGGTTGTAAGTCAGCTGCAATACGTCCGCGTAGGTCAGCTCGCAGCCGGCGGGAAGCTCGGCCCTGAGCTCTCCATGCGAGCCGAAGACGGTCAGCGTGACGGTCTTGGCGTCTTTGGCCGGGGGAGTCTTGATGAGGTCGAAGATACGGAGATGGAACTTCGCCCCGGGCTTCTCCTCCGGGCCGCCCCGCAGCAGCACCAGGCCGGACTCGGCGTCACATCCCAGGCGCAGTTGCATGCTCTCGGCGAAGGGATGGGCCTTGACGAACTCCTCGTTGAACACCGCAACATTGCCGCGGCGCTTCCGCCTCAGATTCCCTGCGAGCCTGTACTCGCGGGGAGGCCCTCCTTTGTATCCGAAAGTGTGGGCCCTGCGTCGGAGAAATGGCCACAGTCTTTCCTTCAAAGTCTGTCGGTACCATTCCGCGGTGCGGGCCTCCAGCGCGGTCAGCGTTGAGCGGAGCAGCCTGCGCTCCTTCGGGCTTCGCTTCTCCGCGCTCTTTCCGTCCATGCAAACCTCGGCCAGATCCCGCCACATCAGCGCGGCCAGCGACAGAGAGACCTGCTCGGTCTTGAGCCCCGCGCGGACGGCCCGGCAGCGGGCATCGAGGTCCCTCTTGCTCGCGAGATCAATGAAACCCGCCAAGTAGTCCGCGGCCGGGGTTTCCTTGATCTTTGCCCTGAGCGACTTACGCAAGGCTTCATGGTACGCGCGGCGCCGGTCGCGATGCGCGCCATGAGCGTACCAGCGAACTATCCAACTTTCTGCCGCGCACTTGGCAAAGCGTTTCCGCTCCTCAGGAGTCAGCTTCCCGCCGCCCACCCCAATCGCCCCTACGACGCCGGGGCCGCCCAGCGGGATGTCACTGATGGCCTCGTCGCTCCCTTTCTGCTTCCCGGCCGGCTTCTTCGCAGGTTCGCCGGCCGACGCCGCTGGGCCCAGCCCGAAGCACACCGCCAGCCCAGCCGCCGCCCCCGCCAGGCGCGGCGCGCGCCACACGTGCCGGAAGCACTGCGTCCCGTTCTTCCTCTGCAGCCAGCAGCCGCCCCCGCAGGCCCGGGCGTACTCGCACGAGCGGCAGCGGCCCTCCGGCCGCCAGCTGCGCAGCGCGGCGAAGCCTTCCGCCCAGACCTCCCGGAGCGGCCGGCGGAGGACGTTACCGGCGCTGGCCCGGCGGTCCAGAGTGGTGCAGGGCACCAGTTCGCCGCCGGGCAGCACCACGCACTGGGTGCGCCCCGCGCCGCACAGGAAGGGATAGTCGCGGACCAGCGGCTCCTCCTCGCCGAGGTAGCCGATCTCGTCGGCCATGCCCACCGGGAAGTGGTTGCGCTTCGCGGCGCAGAAGTCGATCAGTCCGCGAAGCTGCCGCCGGGAAAGGAACAGCCGGCGGCTCTCAGCGGCGCGGCCCTCGGGCACCAGCAGATGCAGCCCCCAGGCGGTGGCCCCGCTGGCAATCACCTCGGCGAAGGTTTCCGAAAGGTGACCGTAGTTGTGAGAAGTCACCGTGGTGCCGGCGGCCACCTCGCCATCAACGATCTCGCGGTAGAAGCGGATGGCCCGGAGCGCGTCCTCATGGGCGCCGCCGCGCCCGCGGAAGTCGTCGTGGACCCGCTGGGGCCCGTCGAGGCTGACCGCGGCGAAGCCCGGAGGGTGCCGCTCCATTGCCGCGCGCAGGCGCGTGCCCGGGTTCGCGGCGGTATTGATCTCCCATCCCTGGCCGCGTTCGCGGAGCATGTCGACGACCTCGGGCAGGTCCGGCCGGCCGGCCGGTTCACCGCCGGTTATCAGGAATCGGGGAATGCGCATATCGGCGACCTGGTCGAGAAGCCTGGCGACTTCCCGGAGGGGCATGTCCGGCGCGCCGGACCCGTCGGCAGCCAGGCAGTGCGGGCAGGCCAACTCGCAGCGCAGGGTGGCCATCCACTGGATGAACTGCGGGACCGGGGTGTAACCGTTCTCGCGAAAGAAATCGAGATCGCGCCCGGCCGATGCGCGCCCGTGGCCGCTCTGGCTGTGCGTGGCCATGCCCGGTCCTCCCGGCTCCCCGTAACGTCCTCACCCCGGGAGGGTTCGGTTATTCCGGAGAATTCCCGATATGCGCCGGACAATGCCGTAAGGCCCGCGTGCCGGGCGATTTCCCGCTTGCCTCTCCCAATCCCGGAAGTTACCATGCAGAGGCTATGACCGATCAAGGGGGGGCGCAGGCGGTCACCTGCCCGGGCTGCGGCCGGCAGCTCCGCGCGCGGTCGCTGGTGCCCGGAAAGAGCTACAAGTGCCCGGCCTGCGGTGGGATCATCCGCGTGCCGCAATCCACCGGGAAGATCGAGGCGCTTTCGCCGTCGCCGGACTCCGACGTCACCCTCGACCTCGGCGCGCGCGCGGCCCCCGCGGCCGGGAAGCCCGCCTCCGGCGAGATCAGCGTTGAGGGCATGGAGACCAAGCCCAAGTTCCTGGGCCGTTACCACATCCTCTCCGAGATAGCCCGCGGGGGCATGGGCGTGGTCTACAAGGCCCGCGACCCGAAGCTCAACCGGGTGGTGGCCTTGAAAGTCCTGCTGGCCGGGGAGGGCGCCAGCCGCGAGAGCATCGCCCGCTTCGTGCGCGAGGCGCGCTCCGCGGCGGGGCTCAAACACCCCGGCATCGTCCAGGTCCACGACTTCGGCGAGGTCGAGGGCCAGCACTTCTTCACCATGGACTACGTCGACGGCCGACCGCTCGACGACCTTATCAAGAGCGGGGAGCTCAGCACCGACGCGGCCCTGGAAATCATCCTGGTCGTCGCCCGCTCCCTGCAGTTCGCCCACGAAAAGGGCATCATCCACCGCGACCTCAAGCCCCCCAACATCCTGATCACCCGCGACGGGGCGCCGGTGCTCACCGACTTCGGACTGGCCAAGGACATCGGTGACACCAGCCTGAGCATCACCGGCACCATTTTCGGCACGCCCGCGTACATGAGCCCGGAGCAGGCTCAGGGGCACAGCGCCCAGATCGACGGCCGCAGCGACGTCTACAGCCTGGGCTCGGTGCTCTACGAGCTCCTCACCGGCGCGCAGCCCTTCGGCGGCGAGACCATCTATGACGTCATCACCCAGGTGGTCACCATGGATCCCCCGCCGCCGGCGGAGATCAACCGCCACCTGGACCCGGACCTGAGCACCATCTGTCTCAAAGCATTGGAAAAGGACGCCGCCAGGCGCTACCAGTCGATAGGCGAGATGGCCGACGACATCCAGGCCTACCTCAGCGGCGACGCCATCAGCGCCCGGCCGCTGTCCGCGTTCGAAAAACTGGGCCGCGCCCTGCGCAGGCGGGCCAAGTCCATCGTCTGGGCGCTGGCCGGCGCGGCGGCGGCGGCGGCGCTGGTCTTCGGCCTGTGGTACCTGCTGGCCCGCGACCGCCTCGCCGAGGTGGCCGAGAACCTGGCCAGCCCCCGGGTGGAGCTGCGCCTGTCCTCCGCGGAGAATCTCGTCGCGGAGATCTCCGCCGGGAAGTTCGAGGGCGGGGAACTCGAACGCGCCGAGAACCTGATCATCGATAAGCTGGCCGACAAGGACAATCGCCTGCGCCGCCTGGCCCTGAAGTTCCTCGCCGAGCGCGAGCTGGATCGCGCTGGCGAACGCGTGGTGCGGATGATCAACTCCGAGCCGGACCTGGAAGTGCGCATGGCGGCGCTGCGTTGCAGGTTCGCCAACACGCCCAAGGGCCTGCCCTCCGCGCTGCTGGCGCTGGCCCGCGACCGGGGCGCCGACCGCGACCTGCGCCTGGAGGCGATCCGGACGCTGGGCCCGGTGGCCGGGCTCTCCGTCAAGGTGCCTCTTATCCGCTTGAAGTTGGCCAACAGCCAGGACCGCGCCTTCTGCCGGGCCATCGACCGCGCGCTGGCCAACATCACCCCGCGCAACGTGGTCCTGAGTTATTATCACATATCCGAAAGCGGGGAGGCCCTGCAGTTCGCGGCCCGGACCATCTCCAAGCTGCAGGCCAAGGACCGGGAGCTGCAGCGCCTGATTGACGAAATAGACGGCGTCGACGGCCCGGCCCCCAAGCCCAAGAAGCGCAAGCCGCTGGCCTACGTCCTGACGCGCCTCAAGAGCAAAAAGAGCGCCCAGCGGCTGATGGCCGTCCACGACCTCGGGGAAATCGGGCATCGCGACTGCGTCAAACCGCTCATCGGTGCTTTGCGCGACGAAAATGCGCAGGTGGCCCTGGCCGCCGCCGAGGCCGCGGCGGCAATCGGCATAGACGAGCATTCCGACGTCGTCGTGAAAGTGGTCCGCGACAAGAAACTGTCAGGCGGCTCGCGGGGCGCTGCCGCGCATCTCCTGGGACTGGCCAAGGTCCGCTCGGCGGCCGAGGCGATTGCCAAATCCCTCGGCGCCGAGAAGAACGCCGCCGCCGCCGCGCTGATGGCCCACGCGCTCGCCCGGCTGGGGGTCAGGAAGAACGTCGAGCCGGCCCTGGCAGTCGCGCTCTCCGAGGGCGCGCCGGTGCTGCGCGCCGCCGCCGCCGAGGCGCTGGGCAAGGTCGGCGCGCGCTCGAAAGAAGCAGTTGAGGCGCTGCTCAAGGCCTCCGACGACCCCGAGAAGCCAGTCGCGGCCGCGGCCACTGACGCGCTGACCGCCATCGCGGGCAAAGACCTCGGCGCGGACGCCACAAAGTGGCGCGAGTGGTGGAAGGCTAACAAGAAGGGGTGGAAGTAAGTATTGTGTCTCCGGAATTCCTGCGATTATGTGGAACGTGCGGAGTTCCGCGTTCATGTCAAGCACTAGCCCGAGGAGGTGGTCCCGCTTTGTGACTAAGTACATCTGCTGTTTGCTTCTGTCGGGCTTCTGCTCGGTCGCAGTAGCCGCTGAGAACAAGCCTCGTCTCCGCTTTGAACTTGTGGTCGAAGCGGCCCCGGAGGATTTCCGAAAACCTCGCGGCACAGCATACCACACAGCCAAGGGCGGCAGAGTCGTCTGGGTGCCAGATATGCCCCTTGCTGGGTACATCCGGGTGTTCAACCGAGGATCAGACGATTACGTTGTCCGATCTGAGACGGAGGATTTCCTCAAGAAAGTGTCGTTCGTCGGCGCTATGGTCAACAGGAAGACCATATTCTCACGTGACTTGCCGCCTGTGGTCTTCTCTTATTCCACCACCACAAAGAAGATACTTCTAACGCCTGGTGGCCCGGGCGTGCTGGTGAAGTTCCAGTTCAAGCCCGGTCCCGGTTTCGTGTGGCCCACCGGTAGGTGGGAGCCGGTCTTTCAGATCAACATTGGGGGCGGACGGAAACCTGTGCGCGTGAGTACTCGGGTTCGCCTCAAGAAGGTCGAAACGCCGGATGACCGCCTCAACGTCCATTGGTTTCACTATCAGCGAACCTATAACGATGGCAAGTACGACACAGCCCTGCAGTCCTTGGACAAGCTTATTCGGGCGTGTCCTAACGACGCGTTCCTGAAGCACAAGCGATACCAACTACTGTTCGCCACTGGAAGCCTCGAAGCGGCCGCGGCTAGTCTACGAGAGACAGTAGCACTTGTGGAATCAGGCAAGACTACAAGACCGCTGGTCATTCTGCGCGCCCGTTCCCAAGAAGAGAGCCTCGCCATATTGAAGAAGCAACAGAAGGGGATGGACGCACTAGCCAAACAAGGCAGCGCGCTCGATGCGGTTGGTGAAGGGGCTAACAGGAAGCAGAGAGACACCGCAGCGGCTGGCTTGAAGTCTCACTGCCCAGTCATACAGGTGAAAGCCTTGCGAGCACTGATACGCGCCTCCGCGAAGGAGACAGTGGAAAGTGTGGTCCCGTTGCTTAGCGCCTCAGATTCAGCGAACTACTACGCGCCTGACGGCTCGCTAATACTAGTTCGCCGTGAGGCATGGGACACAATATGTAAGCTGCACCCTAGATTGAAGAAGGCTGCTTACGACCCGCAAGCACATGAAGAAAGTCGAGAGAAGGCCATTGTGCGGCTGCGCGCTCTGATGCAGCCGCGACAGGACGACAAGACGAAGCCTAGTTCTGCCACCTTGCCCGTGACCATGATTGCAGCTAGTCTACTAGCAGGGCTGATACTTGTTCTTCTCATCTTCCTGGGAATGCGCTCACGGCATCGACGACGTACCGTCAACGGTGAGTAGGGCTCAATTGTATTGCCGGCTCGGCGCGGCATGACGGGCCTGCCCGGCGTCCAACACTCGACTCTTCCCGTTTGGCGCGACCGCTCCCGGGCCCGCCGGTTGGCCAGTGCCACTGATTATTATTTCCGCATCCGCCTCGCGCTCTAGCGCTTAAGAAAGTAATATTTCCGGTTTGAGGGAAGAATTTCTATTACTTATGAGGGGGTACTGTTGATTTGGGATTTCGGACTGCGGATTGAACCGCCAAGAGGCCAAGAAGAGCAGGTACCGCTTTGTGTGCTTGGTGCTCTTGGTGGTAAACAGAGATCAGGTCAGCTCTTGGCGCCTTGGCGGTAGAGAGCCCCTTCACGCGCGAAGAAAAAAAACGCACAAGCGTCGTAAGCCACGGGTTATCAGGGGCGCAGGTCATGACAAAACGGGGTTGTCGCTCGGAGTGGCACCTTCAGGTGCCCGACGAGCGGCAATTCACTTTGCCAAAACCACGCCAGGAGGGCGGAACCTCGACGGTTCGCCACGGAGGGCGAAAGACATCGTTTGGTGGGCCCACGCAGAGCGAAAGACTATCGAAAGCAGAGCGCTTTGGCGTGAGAGAGGAGGAGCACGAAAAAGACGCGCAAGCGTCGTAAGTCACGAGCTTCCAGGGGCGCAGGTCATGACAAAACGGAGGCTGACCGATTCACAGAGGACACAGAGGACACAGAGGGAGGGCGTTGTCGCTCGGAGCGGCACCTTCAGGTGCCCGACGAGCGGCAATTCACTTCGTCAAAACCACGCCAGGAGGGCGGAACCCCGACGATTCGCCACGGAGGGCGAAAGACATCGTTTGGTGGGGCGACGCACAACGGAAGACGTGAGACGGGAGGGCTCATAGAAAAACGGCGAAGCGTCGTAAGTCCTTAGCGTTCAGGAGCGCAGCTCTTGCCAGAATCGCGAGACGGGCGCCTCAGGGTGCGGACAATCCCCACAATCGCACCCAGCACGGCCAGGCCGGCGCATATCCACGCGAAGAGGTCGCCGATGGTCATGTATAGCGTCCGGCGCGCGGGGGGAACGCGCAAGTCCATGCGCACCAAGCCTTTCTGCCACAGGCCGCCGTGCTCGGGAACGGTGATCCGACCGCCGGAGTCTATCCACGCGGAGACGCCGGTGTTGGTGGCCCGTACCAGCGGCCGGCGTGTCTCCACCGCGCGGAAGGCGGCCAGGGCCAGGTGCTGATGGGCCTGGGAGCTCTGCCTGAACCATGAGTCGTTGGTCAGGTTGACCAGCAGGCGCGCTCCGCGCCTGGCGTCGCTGCGGGTAATATATGGAAAGGCGTCCTCGTAGCAGATGTTGACCCCCAGCGGCGCGCCGGCCATCCGGGGCAGCGGCTGCTCCCGTCCGCCCGGAGTGAAGGTGGTGCCTATGAGGTGAAAGATCGCGTCCGCCCCCGGGAAGCGCCCGCCCAGCGGGACATATTCGCCGAAAGGCACCAGGTGGCGCTTGTCGTAACGGCCGGCCAGCTTGCCGTCGGGAGAGATCAGCACCGCCGAGTTCCAGTTGCGCCCGGTGCGGTTCCCGGACTCGTTGGTCTCGTGGACCACGCCGCCGGCCAGGAGCCAGCATTGCTTCTCTTTCGCAAGAGAAGCCAGCAGCCCCTCCGCGCGGTCGAGCAGCTCGCCGGGCACCATGGTCTCCGACCAGACTACGAGGTCCACCTCGCCGGGGGACAACTCGTTCATCAGCCGCTTCTGCTCGCGGATCTGGTCCTCGGCCGAGACCTTCTTGGGCCCCACCTTGAAGGCCACCAGCGGCTGGACGGCGGCGATTCGCATTCGCAGCGCGTTCGGTTCCCGAAGCTGGCGGTTGCGGATCAGGCCGTAGGCCGGTCCCGCCCCGAGGACCAGGACGACGACGAGAACTCTGACCGCGAGCCGCCTGGGACTGCGACCCGCCGCCAGCGCGGCGGCCAGCACGGTCAGAAAAGACACACCGTAGACCCCGGCGAGGTCGGCGGGGCCCATCGCCGCGGGGACTCCCGCCCAGACGGTCCCGGCCAGCATCCAGGGGAAGCCGGTGAAGAGGTGCGCGCGCCCGAACTCCAGCGCGACCCACAGCGCGGCCAACATGAGGGGCCAGGCGCGGGTCCCCGCCGCGCGCCTCTGGAGCGCGGCGCCCAGCCCGAAGACCGCTCCGAAGCACGCGAAGTATATAGCCAGTCCCAGGCAACCGGCGAAGCTCACCGTGCTCATCCAGAAGAGGCCCACCGCGGCGGACAGCGCGAAGCCGGCCGCGCCCAGCACTGTGCTCCTGCGCAGCGAGGCGCCGCGCAGGCTCCAGACGACCAGCGCCAGTCCCACCAGCGCCAGCGGAGCGGAGACCGGCCAGAGCCAGGGCCGCAGCGTGAAGTTGAAGGCCGCGCCGTAAAGCAGCGACCCGGATACCAGCGCCACCCAGCGCTCCCGGGCGCATTGCGGAGGGCGCGGCTTGCTGCGCGATAACCTGTCAGTCTGGTCAGTCACTGCGGCGGATTATAACCCTAACGCTCTCCGGCCGCCAGCGCGCGGAGGTACTCGTTCACGTAGCGCCGGTACTGGGCAGCCACCGGGGCCCTGCGGCCCAGGGCCTCGCCTATCTCCTCGCGCTTGCCGGGCCCGGGCCGCAGCGGGCGCAGCGTCCCGTCCGGGGCGCGGACCGCGCGCGGCGCCAGCGAGCTGCCGCGCCCCGGCCCGCCGGCCTCGCGGCCCCAGTCGGTCCGCAGGGCGGGGGGGGCGTTGGAGGCGAGCTTCTCGCCGGGCCGGGTTTCCATGTTCACCTTCTCGGGGATCACCCGCTCCGGGAGGGGCTCGCCGCTGCCCAGTTCCCTGCCGGAGGGCGGCTTCTCGGCGGGGTGTCCCGGACCCCTGCCGCTGGGGCCGGGCTTCTTTCCGGGTCGGCTGGTTGACTTTCCGCCGGGGGTCTTGACCGTGCCGCCGGGGGTCGGCCGGACGCCGGGGCCCTCCGGCTGCTCGGGCGCCTCGCCGCTCTTGCCGTCGCCGGGATTTTCGGGGTTTTCCTTGCCGGGCTTGCCGGGAGGCTTCTTGCTCCCGGGAGGCTTGCCGGGTCCGGGGGCCTCTTCGCCGGGGGGGGCCATGTACTCGCCCCCGTCCGGGTCGGAGGGCTTGCCGGAGTCCGGCGGGGACTTGGACGGGGGTTGCTTCTCTCCGAGGTCCGGCTTGTATAGGCTTTCCATCGGGCGGGTGGTCTTCCCGACCTTCTCGCCGCCATCGCCGGAGCGAGTCGGCGGAGGGGCGGACAGGCGTTGAGGCGGGCGCTTCTCGAGCAGAGGCCCGGCGGCGGAGGCCAGCCGCCGGGGCGGACGATAGGCGCCCTCCTCGCTGGCGCCGCGGTTGGGCTTCGGCTGGTGGGTGTCGAAAGCCTCCAGGCGGTAGCGGAAGCCCTCCGCGCTGCCGGCGACCAGCACTTCGCGGGGGACCAGCACTGCGCCCTGGGACTCGCGCCGGCCGGAGACCTCGGGGACGGCGAAGGCCATGCTCCTGCCCCCGGCCCGGAAGACCATGCGCGCCTCTCCCAGCCGGTAGTCGTCGGCCACGCGGTAGTCGACCGCCAGCCGCCCGTCGGCGAGTTCGCGGACCGCCGCGGCCGCCGCCGGGGCCAGGTCCTTCCGGGCGGTGATCGTCCCGCGGGCCACCTCGCGCGCGGCTCCGCCGCCCGCCGGGCGCACCAGCACCGAGTAGCGGCCCACGCTCCGGACGGTGAAGGCCACCCGCCAGTCGCCCGGGCGCGTCCGCCGGGCGGAGAGCATCTTCCGGCCGGGCTCGAGGCGGACCTCCACGAACTCGACCGCGCCCCTGGACTTAACGTGAAGCTCGACGCGGGTGCCCTGCAGGCAGTCGATCTCGGCGGAGGAAACCGTCCGCGGCCCCAGCCCGGTGTATTTCGGGTAGCGGTAAGTCACTTTCGCCACCGCGGCGTCCGGACGCGGCCGGACCCTCACGCGGAAGGTCCGCGAGGGGTAGACTCCCCCGCGCGCGCCGGCCTCCACCCGGTAGCTGGCGCCCGTGGGGGCCGCTTCGGTCCGCCACAGCCCGCCGGCCGAGCGGCGCATCTCGGTCGTCGCGCCGGCCTTGAAAACCAGCCGTACCCAGTCCGGCTCACGCCCGGCCATGCGGCAGGAGGCGGAGAGCGGCTCGCCCTCCTCCAGATCGGCGTCGCCGGGCAGCACCTTCACGATGCGGGTGGGCCCGGTTCCGCCCAGGCCGGAGACTTGGCCGAGGGCATCGAGGTAACGCGCGCCGCCGGCGGCCAGAAGCGCCAGGCCCAGGCCGAGGGCCAGGAGCACCGAGGCCGGTCCTCGCCGGGAGCGCCGCTCGCCGCGCGCGACCTCGCCGGCGGTGAGCCCGGCCACGGCCGCGTCGGCGCGCTCGGCGGCCAGCCCGGCCACGCCGGGGTCGAGCCCGGGGCTGTTCTCCGCCAGCAGGATGAGCGAGCCGGCCAGCTGTGGCCGGGCCCGCTCGGCCAGCGCCGCCAGGTAACGCCGGCCCGGCCGGCGGGCCAGGGGCAGGAGCGCGGCAGCGACCGCCAGCGCCCCGGCGACCGGGAGCGTCTTGGAAACGAACTCGGCGAAGGGCAGGAGCGTCGGCGGCGCGAAGGCCAGGGCCGCGGCGGCCAGCTCGGCGCAGGCCAGGAACGCGGCCAGGGACAGCAGTGTCGAGGTGATCAGCGCGCGCAGCAGGAGGCGCACCTCCAGCGCGCGGAGCAACCGGAGCGCGGACGGCCCCAGGAGCGGGCGGCGGCTCTTCATCACGGGGTCATCCCCCGCACCCTCGACGGGCCGGCGTCAGCGCCCGGCGGCGACGACGGCCTCGCGCTCGGCGCTGCGGTCCACCAGGAAGTGCGGTTTGCCCAGAGTGCTGGCCTTTGGCGCCTCTTCGAGGGTCAGGCCCTTGGCCTCCAGCTGGGCGCGGATCACCTCGAAGGCCAGACCGGCAGGGACGCGCCCCACCCGGGCCGTGATCCGGAGGTCCTGCTTATGGATGTAGTTTCTGGCCTGCTGGGTGAGGGTCAGCCTGCAGCCCAGCCTGCTGCTCATCCGGGCGAGGACATGGTGCACGGGGGTCTTGTGGAAATCGAGGTTGATGAACCCCTGCTCTGGGAGGGTGCTCCGGGGCCGGCTGCGGGCCGTGTCCCTCCAGGTGGGCGCCGCCAGCTTCCTGTAATCGTCCTCTGCCTCCCAGGCCGTGTCCGCCCGGCCGGTGCCGCGCGCCTGGAAACCGACATCGGATTTATCCGCGTAGCATCCGGCGGACAGCAGGATCAGCGCCGCGCCGAGGGGAAGAAGGCTCTTCAGCTTCATCGTGCCACCTCCTGCCGGAATGTCCGTGTTCGAAGGAGGGCCGCTTCCGGCGGGAGTGGACGGCCGCTCCTACTTGGTCGATTTGTCCTCGCAACGCATCGCGTCCGCGACGTCCTGCTTGGTGGCGTCCCACTGCTTCTTCTGGAAGCGGAAGTAGTCGCGGAAGCTCCGGCCCAGCTTGCTGCTGCGGCGCAACTCGGAGCCGAAGTAGCTCTCCATGTCGCGCTCCAACGCCGAGACCTGCTTGGACTGGAAGCGCGCGTAGGCGCGCATGCCCTCGCGGACCCGGGGGGGGCGCACCACCAGCTCGTTGTGCATGTAGGTCTTGGCCTCGCCGGGCAGCTCCTTGGCCAGGGCCTTCTGGTGCCGCACGTAGCCGCGGGTCGATTCGGCCAGTTTGGGCAGCCGCTCCCTCTCGCTCTTGAGGTAGCGTCCCAGATCGTCGGGCAGCTCGGCGGCGAGCTTCTGCTGGTGGCGGTAGTACTCGCGGACGTCCTCGCGGAGCTTGCCGGTCAGTGCCCAGTTGCTCTTCCAGAAGACCTTCATGTCCGCGGCGAGCTGCGGGGGCAGCTCCCGGAGCTGGTAGCGCATGTAAGTCCCGGCGTCCTCGCGGAGCTTGGGCGGGCGCTCGACCACCTCGCTGCGGAAGTAGCGGCGCACGTCCTCCTTGGCGGCCCGGGCCAGCTTGACCTGATGGCGGAAGTACTGGCGGACGCCGACGCGCAGCTTCTTGACCTGGGCCAGGTTGCTCTTGAAGTAGGACTCGATGTCGGCTTCGAGGTCCTTGATGCGCGCCTGCTGGTAGCGCATGTAAGCCTTGAAGTTCTCGGCCAGTTTGGGGTAGCGCTTTTTCTCGGCGGCCAGGTAGCTCTTGACGTCCTTGGCCATGAGGTCCAGGAGCCTGCGCTGGTGACGCAGGTATTCCTTGACGTCCCCGCGCAGGGCCGCGGTCAATTTCAGGTTGTACTTGAAGTACTGGTCGATGTCCTTGGGCAGCTCCTTGCCCAGCTCCTTTTGATGGCGGAAGTAAGCGACCAGGTTTGTCTGCATCCGGACCATGATGCTCAGGTTGTAGCCCATATAGCGCTCGACGTCGTCGGTCAGCTGGCCGGCCAGGTCCTGCTGGTGGCGGACGTAGTCGCGGACGTCTTCGCGGACCAGCGGCGCGCGCTTGCAGACTTCGCGGCAGCCGCTGAGAGCCATTGCCGCCGCGGCGAGGAGCGGAGCCACCACACAGAGGCGCAGACGCATCTAACCCTCCCGGCCCCGCGGACGGGGCCACCGTAATATTGGACGTGTCGGCAGGGCCCTTATCAGCCCGAAAAGCCGGCCTTTTCAGAGGGGATTCTAAGGCCTGCGGGGGGCGGTTGTCAAGGCTCGACAGGGGGCGGGGCAAGTCCCAGCTCTCGCCTTTGCCCGGCGGTCAGCTTCTGGGGTCCGTTGGGCCGGGCCCGTCCCTCGTAGATGGCGCGCACGACCCGCTTGACCTTCTCGGTGAAGGGCGCCGCGGCGTGGAAACGCCCCGGGACACTGTAGTTAGCAGCGCCGTCCAGAATCGCCGAGCAGGACGGCCGGACCGTCCAGTCCTGCTCCAGTCGGATGGAGTGATAGTCGGCGCGGGCCCGCGGCGAGGCGCGGAGCTTCCTCAGCACCTCCGAGCCGGGCTGCATGTCCCGCACCGAGGCCGAGCGCATCTTACGGCCCTTGGTGGTGCCGTTGTGCGGGGTGCACACGGTCACGATGCGCCGGACGCGCCCGCGCATCTGCTCGGCGTACCAGCGGCAGACCAGCCCGCCCAGGCTGTAGCCCACCAGGTCCACCCGCTGGCCGGGCTTGAGCTTCAGGCCCGCCACGAAGGCGGCCAGTTCCCGGGCGTACTCCGGGACGCGCTTGTTGGTGCCCAAGCCCGAGAGCCGGCAGACGTGCACCTCGGCGTCGACTGAGTCGCGCAGCTCCTCAGCGATCGGCTTCACCCACCACTTGACGTTGCCCCAGCCGGGGACCAGCACGACCACGCGGGTGCCGGGAATGCGCTCGGCGGGCGGGCGCGGCCGGGAGGCCTTGCACCCCCCCGCAGCCAGCGTCAGGAAGAGGAGGGCGGCGGTGGCTTTACGGAGCATTACTGCGCTCCGGCGGCAGGCGCAGCTCCGCCTTCTGCCGGGAGGTGAGCTTCTGGGGGCCGCCGGGTCTGGCCCGCCCCGTGAAGATGGCCACTATCGTCTTTCGCACGTCCCCCCGGTAGGGCCCCATCAGATGGGCCTTGCCGGGGAGTTGGTAGTTGCTGGCCCCCTCCAAGATGGGCGAGAAAGAGGGCCTGATCGTGGTGTCCTTGGCCAGCCTGATGGAGTGGTACGCCACGTCGGCCCGCCGCGAGGCGCAGAGCTTCTTCATGGCCCCGGAGCCCGGCTGCATGTCCTGCACGGAGGGAAGCTTGAGCCTGGCGGCCTTGGTGGTGCCGTGATGCGGGGTGCAGATGGTGACGATGCGCCCCGCGCGCCCGCCCAGTTGCTCAACGTACCAGCGGCAGACCAGCCCGCCGAAGCTGAAGCCCACCAGGTCCAGCCTGTCTTCAGGCTTGAGCCCCAGCCTCTTCACGTAGTCGGCCAGCTCCTGGCCGTAGGTGGGAAGGCCCTTGGTGATGCCCAGGCCGGTGAGCTCGATGCGGTGCGTCTCGACGTCGATGTACTTGTGAAGGGTCTCGGCGATGGGCTTCATCTGCTCGGCGCCGCTGGCCCAGCCGGGGACCAGCACCACCACATGGCGCGGCGCGCCGGGCTGGCGCACCTTTCTGCGGCGCCCGGGGAACCGGCAGCCGGTCGCGATCAGGGCCACGAGCAGAGCGAGGGCAGCGGTCACTCTCGGAGACATAGCTCGCGCCAGTCTAATGGTTCCCCGTGGGGATGCAAGAAGAACGTCGAGAAGGTGCTTCGGCCGGCGCGGTCAAAACCCGTTGACTGCCGCCCAGCGGACCGTATAATTCCTGTCGACTCCTGGGGCTGCGCGCGGCGCGGCCCCGCAGTTTGTTGACGGGAACGAGGGAGAAGGAATGCCCAAGCTCGCAGAGCGCATCGGACGGATCGGGGAATCGGTAACCCTGGCGGTCGCCGCCAAGGCCAAGGCCATGAAGGCCGAGGGCGTCGACGTGGTCGCTTTCGCGGCCGGCGAGCCGGACTTCGACACCCCCGAGTACGTGCGCGAGGCAGGCAAGGCCGCCATCGACGCGGGCCAGACTCGCTACACCCCGGCGTCGGGAACTCCCGCGCTCAAGAAGGCCATCGCCGACAAGCTCAAGCGCGACAACGGCCTGGAGTACGACCCGGCCAAGGAGATTCTGGTCTCCTGCGGGGCCAAGCACGCCATCTACAACCTGGTTCAGGCGCTCTGCGAAGAGGGCGACGAGGTGGTGATCCCCGCGCCCTACTGGGTCAGCTACCCGGAGATGGCCAGCCTGGCCGGGGCGGAGCCGGTGTTCCCGGCGGCGACGAGCCAGCAGGAGTTCAAGCTGACCCCCGAGCAGCTGGCCGGAGCGATCACCGCGAAGACCAAGGCGGTCATCCTCAACAGCCCCTCGAACCCCACCGGCGCGGTCTACTCGCTGGCGGAGCTGAAGGCGCTGGCCGCGGTGCTTCTCGAGAAAGATATCTGGGTCATCTCGGACGAGATCTACGAGAAGCTGGTCTACGACGGCGCCGAGCACGTCTCTATCGCCGCGGTCGAACCACGCCTGAAAGACCGCGCCCTGGTCGTCAACGGCCACTCCAAGAGCTACGCCATGACCGGCTGGCGGATCGGCTACGCGGCGGGCCCCGCGGCGGTCATCAAGGCCGCCGGCTCGCTGCAGAGCCATTCGACCAGCGGACCGGCGGCGATGTGCCAGACCGCCGCGCTGACCGCGTTGACCGAAAAGGACAGCGGCAGCACCGAGCTCGAAGCCATGCGCAAAGAGTTCCAGACCCGCCGCGACCTCATCGTCGAACGGCTGGGCGCCATCAAGGGGATAAGCTGCGTCAAGCCCCAGGGGGCTTTCTATGTATTCCCGGACGTCTCCGGCTGCTACGGGCGCAAGATCGGCGAGGTCCAGGTGGACGGCTCGCTGAGCTTCGCGCAGGCCTGCCTGGAGACCGCCCACGTGGCCCTGGTGCCCGGCGCGGCCTTCGGCGCGGACAACTGCGTGCGCATGAGCTTCGCGACCAGCGCCGAAATCATCAACAAGGGCCTCGACCGCCTCGCCAAGCTGCTGGCCGTATAGGAGAGATTCCATGTCCGGATGCACGCCCATGAGCCGTGAGGGCTACAGCAAGCTCCAGAAGGACGTCGCCGCGCTCAAGGCCAAGGGCCCGGATCTGCGCGCGGCCATCCAGCACGCTCGCGAGCAGGGCGACCTCAGCGAGAACGCCGCCTACCACGCCGCGCGGGAGGACCTCGCCAAGCTGGAGGCCAAGATCGGCCAGATCCAGGGGCAGTTGGCCAGCGCGGAGATCATCGACGAGGCCAAGCGGGCCGCGGCCGCCGGCACGGCGGTCTTCGGCTCCTCCGTGAAGGTCGTGGACCTGGACAGCGGCCGGGAGGACGTCTACCATCTGGTGGGCCCTGGCGAGGTCGACGTGCTCGACAACAAGATTCTGACCACCAGCCCGGTGGGCCAGGGGCTGATAGCCAAGAAGGTCGGCGACCAGGTGGAGATCAAGGTGCCACGGGGCGTCATGCGCCTGCGTATTGAGGAGATCACGTAATTGGCTGAGCCCAATCTCGACGGCCTGCGCGAACGCATAGACGATCTCGACGCCGAGATCGTGAAGCTGATCAACGAGCGCGCCGACTGCGCCAAGAAGATCGGCGAGGTCAAGCGCTCGTCGGGCGCCGGGGCCTTCTCCCCGGCCCGGGAGCGCGCGGTTTACGAGCGCGTCCTGGCGCTAAACAAGGGGCCGCTCGGCGCCGAGAGCATCAAGGCCATCTACCGGGAGATCATGTCCGGGTCGCTGGCCCTGGAGCGCTGCCCGCGGGTGGCCTACCTGGGGCCCGCCGGCACCTTCACGCACAAGGCGGCCCTCAGCAAGTTCGGCAGCTCGGTGGAGTACCACCCCGAGCCCAGCGTGCGCGACGTCTTCCTAGAGGTCAGCCGGGAGCACTCCGACTACGGGGTGGTACCCATCGAGAACTCCACCGAGGGCGGCGTCAACCAGACCATCGACTGCTTCTACGAGACTCGCCTGAGGGTCTGCTCGGAGATCTACGTCGCGGTGCACCACAACCTGATGGCCACCTGTCCCCGCGAGGAGGTCCGGGTGCTCTACTCGCACCCCCAGGTCTTCGGGCAGTGCCGCGAGTACCTGGGCGCCAACTTCCCGCGCGCCCAGCAGGTGGAGTGCCCTTCGACCACCGCGGCCGCCGAGCGCGCCGGCAAGGAACCGGGCGCCGCGGCCATCGCCAGCGATACCGCCGCGGAGATCTACGGCCTGCGGGTCCTGGAGCGGGCCATCGAGGACAATCCCGACAACGTGACCCGCTTCTTCGTGGTCTCCCGCCAAGCGGCCCCGCGCACCGGCAACGACAAGACCTCGTTGATGCTCTCCATCAAGGACGCGCCCGGGGTGCTGCACGCCATGCTCATGGCCTTCAGCGACCGGGGCGTCAACCTGACCCGCATCGAGAGCCGGCCGTCGAAGAAGCGGGCCTGGGACTACTACTTCTTCGTCGACCTGGTGGGCCACGCCGAGGACCAGCCCGTCAGGGAGGCCCTGGCCGAACTGGCCGGCAGCACCCGGCACCTCGAGATCCTGGGCTCCTACCCCCGGGCCGAGCACGTGCCCATGCCCGAGAGCCAGGCCACCGAGGAGGAGTAGCACCGCATGATCTTCGTGATGAATTCCGGGGCCACCCATGCCGAAATCGACCACGTCATCGAGCGCATAGAGAAGCTCGGCCTCTCCCCCCACATTTCCAGGGGCACCGAGCGGACCATCATCGGGGCGCGCGGCGACGAGCGCGCGCTGCGCGACCTGCCGCTCACCGCCATCCCCGGGGTGGAGCGGGTCATTCCCGTCCTCAAGCCCTACAAGCTGGCCGCCCGGGAGTTGCACCCCGAGGGCTCGGTCATCCCGGTGGGCTCCGCGCGAATCGGCGGCGGCCACTTCCTGACCGCCGCGGGTCCCTGCACGGTGGAGAGCCGCGAACGGCTGTCCGAGACGGCCGAGGCGGTGAAAGCCGCCGGGGCCGGGGCGCTGCGCGGCGGGGCCTTCAAGCCGCGCACCAGCCCCTATTCTTTTCAGGGGTTGGGCGAAGAAGGCCTGAGATACCTCCGCGAGGTGAGCGACGAGTCCGGTCTGCCGGTGATCACCGAGGTCCGGGACCTGCGCCACGTGGAACTGGTGGCCCGCTACGCCGACTGCCTGCAGGTCGGCGCGCGCAACATGCAGAATTTTGACCTCTTGACCGAGCTCGGCAAGGTCCGCAAGCCGGTGCTGCTCAAGCGGGGCATGAGCGCCACGGTCAACGACCTCCTTTTTGCATCGGAATACATCCTGGCCGAGGGCAACCACCACGTGATCCTCTGCGAACGGGGCATGCGCACGTTCGAGACCGCCACGCGCTTCACGCTGGACGTCAGCGCGGTGGGCGTCCTCAAGGCCGAGAGCCATCTTCCCGTGATGGTCGACCCCAGCCACGCCGCCGGCCGCGTGGACCTGGTCGAGTCGCTATCGCTCGCCGCCGTCGCCGCCGGGGCCGACGGGCTCATCGTCGAGGTGCACCCCTGCCCGGAGGAGGCGGTCTGCGACGGCGAGCAGGCCCTGCTGCCGGCGGCCTTCGCCGAAATGATGAAAAAGGTGAACGCGATTCGCAAGGTCGTTAGCGGTTAGGCTGCGGCCGCGCTCTGCGGCGTAAGGGACGCTATGGCCGGGAAGCCCGGGAAGAAAAAGGCCAAGAAGAAAGCCAAGAAGAAGGCCAAGCGGGCCCCTCGCGGCAAGCCAGCCGAGAAGAAGGGCTGCTTGCGGATCGGGCTCAGGACTGTGGTCTTTCTCATCGTTCTCATGCTGGGAATGGTCCTAATCGCGACCTTGGCTATCGCCATACCCAGCCTGCTGGCCGCCCGGCGGCAGGACAACCAGAGCGGGGCCAGCAGCTCTCTGCATGCCTACGCCTCAGCTCAGACCATCTACAAGAAGGAGAAAGGGACTTATGCGGATTCGCTGCCCGCTCTGCGAGAGAAGGAATCCCCGCTGCTCAGCGCCGAGTTCGCCGCTGCCCACCGCCCCGGCGGCAAGCCCAGGAAGGGTTACCTTTTCATGGAGCCGACAAGCATAGGCGGCAGGAAGATCGACTGGAAGAAGGATTTCGCGCTGTGCGCCTGGCCAGTCTCCCACGGCCGCAGCGGCTATCTTACTATGATCGTGACAACGGACGGCGTCGTCTGGGCCAAGGACTTGAAGAAAGACAAGACCGGACCGCTGGAGGACTTTCCCTCCAATCCCCTAGAGGCGGGCTGGATGATTGCGGAGTGAGACCATGACTGAAGCTGAGACAACACCGGGGAAGAGCCGAGCACTCAGAGGGGCGCTCTGGATTCTGGTGATCCTCCTCTCCGGGGGAACGATTGCCGCGGTTATCAGCATCTCATTGTTACGGTCACGACGCAACACCGTAGCTATGCGCGCCCACTTGGAGATCAACTCGGTAGGCTCTATGCGCGCCTACGCCGAGGCCCAAGCCATGTTCCACAGTGAACGCTTTCAACGCGGCGGAACGCTGGGGTACGCAACGCCCTACACCCTGCTCAAGTCTCACCTGGACGGCAGCGGCCAGAGCATCGACCTAATCGACACGGCCTTCGCCGCCGCCGAGGGCCCGGGCGCACCACCCAAGCACGGCTACGTCTTCTTGGACATGAAGACCATCGGCGGGGAGCCCATCAACTGGGTGGACGACTTCGCCCTCTGCGGAACGCCCGCGAGGTACGGCAAGACCGGCTGCCGGACTTTCATCGTCAAGACCGGCGGCACCGTCTGGGGCAAGGATCTGGGCGAAAGCCGGCTGCTGACCGACTTCCCCAACGACATCGAGAGCCAGGGTTGGAAGAAGGTCGAGGCCGAGCGTGACTGAGTCCGAGGCCCCCGCACGACCGCCTGGCGACGGCAAGAAGGCCCTCGGGGCCCTTATCGGCACGCTGGGCGTCCTGGTCATTCTGGGGGCCATCGGCGCGCTGGCCTTCTCCTGGTACGTGAGGCGCCAGCGCGAGCGGGAAGTGGTCGGGCTGATGTGGTCCTATGCCGAGGCCCAGGTCATGTACCACCGCAACGACTGGGTCGGCAGCGGCACCCTCGGTGTGCTGGAGTACGCCACGCCCTACACGCTGCTCAACACCCAGAACGATAACACCGGAACCCCCATCGACCTCGTTGACTCAACCTTCGCCGCCGCGCGCGGCGAGGACGGGATTCCCAAGCACGGCTACCTCTTCATGGACATGAACGCCATCGGCGGAGTGGTCTTCAACTGGGTCGACGACTTCGGCTTGTGTGCCACTCCGGCCTACTACGGCCGGGCCTACCGGCGGACCTTCATCGTGTGCACCAACGGCACGGTTTTCTACAAAGACCTGGGCGAAAGCCGGTTCGTCACCGACTATCCCGCAGACCCCACCGCCGCCGGCTGGGTGATCGCCGAGTGAGCCGCCGCCGGCTTCCCCCTTCGGGAATACCTTGCCGCCGGGCGGGGCCCCGGGTACAATAGCGCGGTCGTCAGTTAGATAGATGGAGGTAGAGAATGGCTAACGGAGAAGAACCCAAGAAGAGCAACGTCCTGCTCTGGGTGGTGCTGGGCTGCGGGGGCGTGCTGGCGCTGGTGGCTGTCGTGTCCATCGTCGCGGCCATCGCCATACCCAGCCTGATGCGCGCGCGACGCACCACCCTGGAGGTCAACTCGGTCGGCTCCATGCGCGCCTACGCCGAGGCCCAGGTCATGTTCCACCGCAACGACTGGCCCGGCAGCGGCACCCCCGGCGTGCTGGAATACGCCACCCCCTACACGTTGCTCAGCACTCAGGTCGACGCCAACGGCCTGCCCATTGACCTTATCGACGCGGCCTTCGCCGGCGCCGCGGGCGTGGGCGCACCACCCAAGCACGGGTACGTATTCAAGGACATGGCCACCATCGGCGGGGTGCCCATCAATTGGGTGGACGACTTCGGCCTCAGCGGCCTGCCCTCCACCTACGGGCGCACCGGCTACCGGACCTTCATCATCAATACCCAAAGCACGGTGTTCGGCACGGACCAGGGGCGCGGCGGAACCTTCGTGGCGGACTACCCCAACGACACCGTGGCAGCCGGCTGGATAATAGCGGAGTAGATTCCCGGAAAGAAGACGAGGGACGGAGGACCGACTTCATGCGTCGCAAGTTCGTGGCCGGCAACTGGAAGATGAACAAGACTGGCGAGGAGGGCGCGGGCCTGGTCAAGGAACTCGTCCAGGCGCTGGCCGACACCGACAGCGCCGACGTGGCCGTCTGCCCGCCATTCACCGCGTTGAGCGCGGTGGCCGCCGAGCTCCGGGGGTCGCGCATCGAGCTCGGTGCTCAGAATATGCACGCCGAGAGCTCCGGGGCCTTCACCGCGGAGATCAGCGCCGGGATGCTGCTGGCCGCCGGCTGCAAATACGTTATCCTGGGCCATTCCGAGCGCCGCGGTCTCTTCGGCGAGACCGACGAGATGGTCAACCGCAAGCTGCACGCCGCGCTGGAGGCCGGCCTCTCGCCGATCGTCTGCGTGGGCGAGAAGCTCGACGAGCGCGAGGCCGGCCGCACCGAGGAGGTGGTCTCCGGCCAGGTCCGGAAATCCCTTGCGGAACTCGACGCCAAGGATATGATCAAGGTAACCGTGGCCTACGAGCCGGTCTGGGCCATCGGCACCGGCAAGAACGCCACCCCGGACGAGGCCCAGAAGGTCCACGCGGGAATCCGCACGCTGCTGGCCGACACCTTCGGGAAGGCCTGCGCCGAGGCCGTGCGCATCCAGTACGGCGGCAGCGTCAAGCCGGCCAACGCCAAGGCCATACTGGCGCAGGCCGACGTGGACGGAGCGCTGGTCGGCGGCGCGAGCCTCAAGGCCGCGGACTTCGCGGCCATCGTGTGCGCCGGATAGGGTCTGAAGCTGGAGGCACCCTGAAGTGAAATCGTTCCTGTTGATAAGCGCCGGAGTCGTCTACGGCATCACCGCGCTGTTGCTCCTGGGCGCGGTGCTCCTGCAGGAGTCCAAGGGCGGGGGCCTGGCCGCGCTGGGCGGCACCCGCGCGGAGGGCGCCTTCGGGGCCTCGAACCCCCTGCGGCGGCTCACCGTGGTGCTCTCGATCATCTTCTTCCTGCTGGCCTCGGTTCTCTCCCTGGCCCTCGCGCCCAAGGGCAGCGCCACCAAGGGTCGCGACAAGCCGCCGCCGGCCGACGGCGGGGAAAAGGACGGGGAAAAGGACAAGGACGACAAGGACGACAAGGACGACAAGGACGACAAGGGCAAGAAGGGCGTCGAGGTAGAGGCGCCCATCAAGGACGGCGATAAGAAGCCTCCCCCGCTTCCCAAGGATGGCAAGAAGCCCGCGCCGGAAGCACCCAAGAAGGATGAAGCCAAGCCCGGCGAGAAAGCTCCGGCCGAGAAACCCGCCGGGAAGCCGGAAAAGAACCCCCCCGCCGGCTGAGCTGAAACCTCCCGTGGCCAGGCGCAAGCCCAAGTCCCGCAAGTCTCTTCCCGTCGAGAGCATGACCGGCTTCGGCGCCGCCGGCGCCCGCGCTGGCGGCTTCCGCGCCGAGGTGGAGATGCGCGCGGTCAACGGCCGCTACCTCTCGCTCAAGGTCCGCCTGCCCGCGGAGTACGCCTCCCTGGAGGAGGATATCCGCCGGCATCTCAATGGTGAGCTGGGCCGCGGCAACGCGGAGCTCCGCGCCGAAATATACCCGGACGGCGCAGCCGGGTCGATGGAGATCGATCCCGGGCGCGTCGAGGCCTACGTCCGCAACTGGCGAAAGCTGGCCCGCCGGCTGAAGATCGAGGGCGATCTGCGCCTGGAGGTCCTGGCGGCCATGCCCCAGGTTTTCGCCCCGCCCCGCGAGCGCGCCGCGGCCCGCCGGGCGCGCGCCGCGCTTTCGGCGGCGACCAGGGACGCGCTCGAGAAGCTCAAGGCCATGCGCCGCCGGGAGGGCGCCGCGCTGGTCCGCAGCCTGGAGCGGGACCTGGGGGCCATCGAGCGGCTGCGCGGGCGCCTGGCCCGGCGCGCCCCCCAGGCGGTCAAGGTGCTGGTGTCCCGCACTGCGGAGCGGGTCGAGAAGCTGCTGGCGCGCTCCGCGGCCGCGACCGCGGGGGTCCGCGAGGAGGACCGCGCCCGGGAGCTGGCCTGGTGGGCGGACCGTTCCGACGTCTCCGAGGAGATCGACCGCCTGGCCAGCCACCTGGGGCAGTTCCGGACGGCGCTGGCCCGCGGCGGGCCGGTCGGCAAGCGCCTGGACTTCCTGGTCCAGGAGATGCACCGCGAGGTCAACACCATCGGCTCCAAGGGCTCGGACACCGAGCTCTCCGGTCTGGTGGTGGAGGTCAAGCTCCAGATCGAGAAGCTCCGCGAGCAGGTCCAGAACCTGCTCTAGGATAGGAAGCTGGAACCTTGGCGCCCGAAGAGCCCCGACCTCCCGACGGACTGCTCCTGGTGGTCTCCGGTCCCGGGGGCGCGGGCAAGAGCACGCTCTGCCAGCGGCTGGCCGCCGAAGGAGAGGACATCGCGCTGAGCGTCTCGACCACCACCAGAGAGCCGCGCCCCGGAGAGGTCGACGGTCAGCACTATTTCTTCACCTCGCGCGAGGAGTTCGAACGCGACGCGGCCGCCGGGCGGTTTGCCGAGCACGCCGAGGTGGCCGGCGACCTCTACGGCACGCCGCGGGAGTTCCTGGACGCCAAGCTGGCCGCCGGGGTCGACGTGGTCCTGGACATCGACGTGCAGGGCGCCGCCGGGGTGCGCGCGGCCTACGGGGAGCGCGCCGTGTCCGTCTTCCTGCTGCCGCCGGGCCGCGCGGTCCTGGAGGAGAGGCTCCGCGGCCGCAGCACCGACAGCGAGGCGCGCATCGCCGAGCGCCTGGAGCTGGCCGAACGGGAGATTGAATCCGCGCGCTCCGAGGAGTACAATTACCTGGTGATCAATGATCGCCTGGAGGACGCGCTCGCCGGCCTGGCAGCCGTCCGCCGGGCGGAACACGACCGCATCGCACGAAGGGGGAGCAGAGCAGCATGGGATTTGAAAACCTGGACATAGAGCTCCTGGCCGAGAAGGCCGGGGGGCGCATCAAGTCCGCTTCGCTTGTCCAGAAGCGCATCCGCGAGCTGGAGCGCGGCTGGCCGTCGTTGCTGGCCACCACCGAGCGGGACCTGATCCAGGTCGCTCTCAGGGAGTTCACCGCTGACAAGATATGGCTGGTCAGCGGCGACGAGGCCGCCGAGCTTCGCGACCAGCGGCTGATCGAGGAGCACGAGCGGGCCCGCGCCGTGGAGACCGCCCGCCGGGCCACCGACCTGGCGGCCGGAACCGCGCCGAGCATCCCCCGACCGGGACTGGGCGGAGCGCTGGGGCTCGGGGCTCAGAAGCCCTAGCCTGCGTCCGAACATGCTCAAGGGCCGCCGGATAATCCTGGGCGTCACCGGAGGCATCGCCGCCTACAAGGCGGCGGACCTGACCAGCAAGCTGGTCGCCGGCGGCGCCGAGGTCCGTTGCGTCCTCACCGAGTCGGCGACGCAGTTCGTGACCCCGCTGACCTTCCAGTCGCTCTCCGGCAACCCGGTGGCCGCCGACACCTTCGACCGTTCGGTCGACGCGTACCCGCACCTGGCCCTGGCCGATTGGGGCGAGGTTCTGGTCGTGGCCCCGGCCACGGCCAACATCCTGGGCAAGGCCGCCGCGGGCATCGCTGACGACGTGCTCACCACGGCGCTGCTTTCCTTCCCGGGTCCGGTGCTCTTCGCCCCGGCGATGAACGTCAAGATGTGGGAACACCCGGCGGTGGCCGAGAACGTTGAAACCCTGCTGGCCCGCGGCGCGAACTTCGCGGGACCGGGACGCGGGCGGCTGGCCTGCGGCCAAGTCGGAGTGGGGCGCATGGCCGAGGTCCCGGAGATCATCGAAGCCATCGGGAGCCTCCTGCCGGGAAAGGACAAGAACAAGGAGAAGGGGAGGCGGAGGCGCAAGACTTGAAGCTGCTGGTGACCGCCGGTCCCACCTGCGAAGATATTGACGAGGTCCGCTACCTGACCAATCGCTCCACCGGGAAGATGGGCTGTGCCGTGGCTGCCGTGGCCGCGGAGCGCGGGCATCAGGTGCTGCTGGTCTGCGGCCCGACGCATCATCCTGTGCCCCAAGGGGTTGCGGTTACGAATGTGCGCAGCACCCGGGACATGCTGGAGGCCTGCCTGGGCCTCTTCCCGGACTGCGCCGCCATGGTGGCCGCCGCCGCGGTGGCCGACTACCGGCCTGCCGGGCCGGCGGGCGGCAAGCTCAAGAAATCCGAGGGGGACCTGGTCCTGCGCCTGGAACGCAACCCTGATATTGCCAAGGAGTTAGCCAAGGCCAAGCGTCCTGGGCAGGTCATCGTCGGGTTCGCTTTGGAGGCCACTAATATATCTGAATCTCGCTCCAGTGCGGAGGCCAAGCTGGCCGATAAGAAACAGGACATGGCCGTGCTCAACGGCCCGGCGGCAATGGGTGCGGCCGGGGCGGAGGTGTCCTTCTTCACGCCGGAGGAGGGCTGGACCGAGCCGGAAGTCCTGGACAAGACCGCGGTGGCTTGTCGCATTGTCGACTACCTGGAAGCGAGGTTAAGCGAGCCCCATGAAGCTGACAGTGGAGGTCGCCCGCAGGGCAGGGACTGAAGACCTGCCGCTGCCCGCCTATCAGAGCGAACACGCCAGCGGCATGGATCTGCTCGCCGCGGTCGAGGAACCGCTGACCATCGAGCCGGGCAAGCGCGCGCTGGTTCCCACCGGCCTGTTCATCGCCGTGCCGCCCGGTTACGAGGCCCAGGTCCGGGCTCGCAGCGGGCTGACGATCAAGAAGGGCATCTGCGTCCTCAACGGTCCGGGAACGGTCGACGCTGACTACCGCGGCGAGGTCGGCGTGATCCTGGCCAACCTCGGCGACGAGTCCTTCACCATCGAGCGGGGCATGCGCATCGCGCAGATGGTCATCGCCCCAGTGGTCCAGGTCGAGCTGCGCAAAGTGGAGAAGCTTCCCGACACCCAGCGCGGTGCCGGAGGTTTCGGCAGCTCGGGAGTGAAGGGCAGCTAGACGATGAGCGTCTTCGCGGCTCTCCCCCTGCTGGCCGCCGCGGTCACGGAAAGCGGCCCGCCGGTCGCCGAGGGCATCGGCCTCTGGGAGGGCGTGTTCCTGGGCCTGGTGCAGGGCCTCACCGAGTTCATCCCGGTCTCTTCCAGCGGGCACCTGGCCGTGGGACACATGATCAAGGCGTGGTTGAGCGACGGTCCGGAAAGGGCCATGACCGCCGCCGAGTTGGCTTCCAACCGGGCCTTCGACGTGGCCGTGCACGCGGCCACGCTGCTCGTCATGCTGCTCTACTTCCGCGACGAGGTGCTGGCTATCATCAACAAGCGCCCCAAGCTCATCGGCCTGATCGTGCTGGGCTGCGTTCCCGCAGTGGCGGCGGGCCTGTTCGCGGGCTCCTGGTTCGAAAGCCTGGCGACCAGCGCCTACCTGGTGGGCGCGGCTTTCATGGTCAACGGGCTGTTCCTGATCGCCTCCAAGTTCTTCGGGATCGAGACCAAGCGCCTGGAGGATCTGCGCCCCTCCGACTCTCTCCTGGTGGGGCTGAGCCAGGCGGTGGCCATCACGCCCGGAATCAGCCGCTCGGGGATGACCATCACCAGCGGTCTGATCTGCGGGCTGCGCCGCAACGAGGCCTTCGTCTTCAGCTTCCTACTGGGCATGCCGGTAATCGCCGGGGCGGCGGCCTACAAGCTGAAGAGCATCGGGCAGCTGGCCGTTTCGGAGTCGTGGCTGGGCCTGGCCGGCGGCTTCGTGGCCGCGTTCCTTTCGGGATTGGTGGCAGTGTGGTTCCTGGCCAAGCTGGTCAAGCGCAGGAATCTGTTGCCCTTCGGACTCTACACCCTGGCGCTGGGATTGGTAATCATCGGCGTCAAGATCGCCCAAGCCATCTGGAGCTAGTCCGCCATGGCCGCGAAAGACACCAAGCAAGACAAAGGCGAGCCCGCGCGCACCGGAAGCACCAGGGCGCTGGTCTTCGGCTTCGTCGCCCTGGCCCTGGGGGCCTTCGCGACGGTCAGCATCTGCGATTACCACCCGGGCGACCCCAACCTCTTCCTGCCGGAGTACGCCGCCGAGGCGGGGGTCGGCAACCGCTGCGGGGCGGTGGGCGCCAACTTCGCCTATCACCTGGTCAGCACCTACGGGCTGGCCGGGTACGTGCTGCCGGTGCTGCTCTTCTTCTGGGGATTCCACGTGCTGGTCCGCAAGGAGCTGGCCGCGCCCTGGCGCAAGCTGGCCGGCGGGGCGCTCTTGCTGGTCGCCCTGAGCACCCTGGCCGGAGCCCTCTCCGCCGGCGGAGGCTGGCTGTACGAGAGGGTCGGCTCGCTCAACGTGCCCACCCCTTACGCGGGAGCCCCGCGTGCCGGCGGCCTGCTGGGTTACTTCGCGGCCAGCGGGCTGAGCGAGCCCTTCGGCCCGGTGGGCATCTACCTGATCGTGGCCGCCGTGGGCCTCCTGGCGCTGGTGCTGGCCGCCCAGCGTTCGGTGGAGTGGGCCCTGGTCGGAGTGGGTCACTCGGCAATGAGCGGCCTGCGCGTGCTGGGCGGGCGTCTGCGGCGCTCGCGCTCCGACGAAGAAGACCAGGACGGTGAAGAGAATGCGCCCCGCGCCCGGCGCGGCCGGGGCAGGGGCAAGGGCGGGCCCAGCGTGCGCGCCACCTTCGGCCAGTCCGAGGAGGACATGAAGCGGGCCCGTAACGCGGCTCCGCCGGCCGAGCAGGAGCCGGTCATCAGCATCGCCCGGGTTACCGAGCCGCCTCCCCCGCCGGAGAGCGATGAGGAAAGGAACCGGCGCGAGAAGCAGGAGATCGCGGCGATGGCCGCGCGGGCCTCGGGGAACAGGCCCGCGGTCAAGGCGGCTCCCGCGCCTCCCGTCGAGCCCGCCGCACCGCTTCCCCCGCCGGTGGTCAGGAACCACCAGGCCTCCGGGCCCGCTACGGCGTCGCCCCGCAAGCCGCGCAGGCCGGCGCGCAAGCCGGCGCCGGTGGAGAGCGCCCCGGCCAGGCCCGCCGCGGTGGACTACGGCGACTACAAGCTGCCCCAGGTCTCGCTCCTCGACAAGGTCGAGCACCAGACGCAGGTCACCAACGAGGTGCTCACCGGCCGGGGCCAGGTGCTGGCCGACACCCTCAAGGAGTTCAAGATCGTCACCCGCCTGGTCTCCATCGACCGCGGCCCGGCGGTGACCATATACGAGCTGGAGCTGGCCGCCGGCGTCCGGGTGCAGCGGGTGATTGAACTGGCCGACAACCTGGCCATGGCCATGTGCGCTCCCAACGTGCGGATCATCGCTCCCATCCCCGGGCGCGACTCCATCGGCATCGAGGTGCCCAACACCGAGCGCGAGGTAGTCCGCCTCCGGCCGCTCCTGGAGTCGAAGAACTTCAAGTCGAAGACCCGGGACATGGTCATACCCTTTATCATCGGGCGGGATGCGGCCGGGGAGATACTGGTCGAGGACCTGGCGCGCATGCCCCACCTGCTGGTCGCCGGAGCCACCGGCAGCGGCAAGTCAGTGTGCCTCAACTCGTTCATCAGCACCATGCTGATGGCCCGCAGCCCCGAGCAGGTCAAGCTGCTGCTGGTCGACCCCAAGATGGTGGAGATGAGCCAGTACAAGGGCATCCCCCACCTGATCACCCCGGTGATAACCGACATGAAGCGCGCCGCGGGGGTCTTCGAGTGGGCCACCAAGAAGATGGACGGGCGCTACGAGATGCTCAACACCACCGGCGTGCGGGACATCGCCCGCTACAACAAGCTGGGGGCCGCCGAGCGCCTGGCGCGCGCGGAGGCCGCCGACGTCGAGGACCCCGAGCGCTTCAGCGCGCACATGCCCTACCTGGTGATCATCGTCGACGAGCTGGCCGACCTGATGATGCTGGCCTCCAAGGAAATCGAGCGTTCCATCACCCGCCTGGCCCAGAAGTCCCGCGGGGTGGGCATCCACATCATCCTGGCCACCCAGCGGCCCAGCGTGGACGTGGTCACCGGGCTGATCAAGACCAACATGCCCGCGCGCATCGCCTTCCAGGTCGCCAGCAAGGTCGACAGCCGCACGATCATCGACCAGAACGGCGCCGAGAAGCTCATGGGCATGGGCGACATGCTCTACCTGCCGCCCACCACCAGCCAGCTGGTCCGCGCCAAGGGCACCTTCGTTTCCGACGACGAAGTTGTCCGCCTCGTGGCCCACTCCAAGAAACAGGCGCCGCCCGACTTCGTGCCGGAGCTCGAAAACATAACCGCCGGCGGCGGCGCGAACGGCGGAGCCGGCGGGGGCCTCTCCGACGAGCTCTTCGAGGAGGCCGTCCGCGTGGTGCTGGAGACCCGCCGCGGATCGGTCTCGCTGCTTCAGCGCCGCCTGGGCGTGGGCTACACCCGCGCGGCCAAGCTCATCGACATGATGGCCGAGCGCGATATCTTGGGGCCCTACCGCGGCTCCAAGCCCCGGGAGATACTCATCAGCCTGGAGGAGTGGGAATCCGGCTCCTTCATCGGCGGACCGGTGGCCGCCCAGCGCGAGGACGAGCGCACGCCCCAGGACATTCCCGACGCCGAGGACTACAACGAGGCCGAGGACTACCCGGAGGCCGCGGAGCAGGCCGAGCCGGCTACCAGCATCAGCAGCCGGAGCTAGTTGCCCTTAGACTGTAGGCTGTAGTCCGTAGGCCCTGGTTTCCTCACCTCTCCTTCAGCCTACCCTTCCCAAACGATCTCTTTTGACCTCGTGTCAAACCGTCGGGGTTCCGCCCTCCCTGGCGTGGTTCTGGCAAGTGAATTGCCGCTCGTCGGGCACCTGAAGGTGCCGCTCTGAGCGACAACGCCCTTTTGTCATGACCTGCGCTCCTGAAAGCCCGTGGCTTATGACGCTTCGTCGCTTTTTTCTTCGCGTAACCGCCTCGCTTCTAATGGGTCAATTAGCCGGCCGTCTTCGTCGGTCATCTCGTCTACGGCCGCGCGGGCCAGGGCGATGATGTCGCTGTTTCCTCCATTCCCGCCGTACTGCTTGCTGTAGGCTTTCTGCCAGAGCGAGGGTTCGGAGTCGTCGCGCATGCGCCTCTCTACATCATGGCGGTATTCGGCCAGGGTCATTTCGGCTTCCTTGAGCTGCCGCCAGCTTTCGGCGTCCTTCTGGCGCTCTACGACTTTCTCGGCCAGGATGTCGTTGCGGTCGCGGAGGACGGCGCTGCGCTCCTTGCCGCGCTGGTCACCGAGCAAAGCCTGCGCCGCGCGCAGGGCCACGCGCTCGTTCTCGCTCTGCAACAACTCTTCGAGCTTGGCGCGGGCCATTGAGGCCGCCTCCAACGAGGCGCGGTGCTGGGCCTCCTCGAACAGCCGCCAGTAGACCGCGCCGTGCGCGCGGGTGATCTCCCGCAGCCGGGCCCGGTCTACGTCCAGCTCGCCGGCGATATCCTTCCACGACTTGCCGTGTGCGCGAAGCAAGGCGATCTCGGTCAACAGGGTGAACTCTTCTTGGGACTCATGCATGGCGCTCTCCTTTCAAATAGCCCTTCGGGCCGCAAGTGGTCAGTGTATACTCTATTATAGCGCGAACACACCAGAATGTCAAGCAGAATTACCAGAAAACTGCGCCGAGCGGGCTATGATGCGTAATAGGCTGATATATAAGGTGATACGCGAGGCAATATTGAACAGCACGTCCGGACTCCGGACTCCAGACTAAGTATCCGGAGGCTGCGTACAGGTCGCGCCAAACGGGAAGGGGGGGGGATCGTAAACCGCCAAGATGCCAAGCGCACCAGCCGGCCGCTGACAACTGAGGTTGCCCTTGACGCCCGCGCTTGGTGGGACCATACTGAGTGGAGGAGGATCGGGCGCACTTGTGGGGGCTCCGAGGACCGGGGCGGGAAATCTAATGTTCTGTTTTCAGAATAGCGCCTCGCTGCCGGGTAGCACCGAGAAGCACCGAGGAGCACCGAGGAGCACCGAGGAGCACTTCGGTGCAGGACAGCCCTGCCGATTCTAACGACCCACGCGCCGCATCAGATCCGCTGGACGACGCCTTAGGAGACTGCGGTGGGCAAGCGCAATCTGTTCTGTAAGGCCGGAGATCTTCATAACGAAGCCGATGTAGAGCAGATATTTGTCCGTCGGTTCCTTGAGCACCTAGGTTACAGCGACAAGCAGATTCGCCCGAAGGATTCGTTGACCAAGTTGACGGTAGGCGGCTTCCATCAACCTGAAGCCAAGTATCGGCCAGACTTCGCAATCAAGGTGGGACCCGAAGTAAGGTGGATTGTGGAGGCCAAGGCCCCTGACGAAAAGCTGGACAAACACGTTTGGCAGCCTCGGTCGTACTGTAACCTCCTCAATGGGCAGTACCGCAACAGAAATCCCGTAGGCTACTTCGTCCTAACGAATGGTCTCCACACGCGCCTTTACCAAGGGGACTTCAACAAACCCGTGGCTTGCGTGACGCTTTCCGAAGTTGTGACATCGAACGCCAAGTTCAAGAAACTGAGTTCGCTTCTCGATCCGAAGGCCTTCAAGGTGGCCAAAGCAGTTCCCGCTTCAGACATGCATATCCTGCAAAAGCAGCCGTTGGAGGACGTGACCGCAGCTTTCGCTTGGTGCCATCAGGAGATATACCGAAAAGACAATATCAGTCAAGCAGCTGCTTTTACAGCATTCGTAAAAGTCGTGTTCCTGAAGCTTCTATCTGATCGCAATATCCGTGACAAGCACCCGGGCATAATTGCGGAGCAGAGCATAGAAGTGCCGGCTGACGATGTGGACTTTTCCTCACGATGGCTCCGCGCCCAGGAGAAGCATACTCCTAATCCGCTTGATTCAATCCAATTCAGGAACTTCATCAAAGCAATGGAGCAGGAGATTGCCAATAGAAAACGGAAACGCATCTTTGATCCAGACGAGATAATTGACCTGAGCCCAGAGACCATTCGAAGCGTGGTAGCAAGAATCGAGCACCTGTATCTCTTTGGCATTGATGCAGACCTCAACGGCCGGCTATTCGAAACCTTTCTAAATGCGACCATGCGCGGCAAAGACTTAGGACAGTACTTCACACCCAGAAGTATTGTGCTATTGGGAACTCGGATAGCAAACATCCAGGTGGATGCACCTGTTGCAGGAGGAGGATGTCATACGGACATAGTTATTGACGCGTGTTGCGGAACAGGGGGGTTCTTGATTGAGGCGTTGGCTTACATGTGGGACAAGATCAACCTAAACCCCTCGCTAGAAAAGGGCGAGAAGCGGAAGCGCTGCAAACGCGTGGCCACTCAGCACATCTACGGCGTTGATGTCGGCCGCAAACCACCCGTGGCGAGAATCGCTCGCATGAATATGTACCTGCACGGTGATGGGGGTGGAAGCATATTCCAGACTGATGCGCTAGACAAGGAACTTCGTGACGGAAAGACCGACGCACCAGAGCTGATAGCAGAAAGAGCGCAGCTCCGCAAACTCATTGGCCAAGGGGGGTTCGCTAACGTAGTACTTACGAACCCACCGTTCGCCAAGAAATACGAGCGAAAGACTCCAAGTGAGAGGCGCGTTCTGGACGGGTACGAGATTGCGACTTGCTCAGGGAAGAGGCTGCCAAGTCTCAAGTCCAACCTAATGTTTGTGGAGCGCTACCACGACATCTTGGTCGTTGGTGGAAGGCTTGTGACCGTCATAGACGATGGAATCTTGAGTGGTAGAAACTACGCGCGGTTCAGGGAGTTTCTGCGCAGCAAGTACCTCGTCAAGGCTGTTGTTTCGTTGCCCGGCGATGCTTTTCAGCGCTCCAAAGCCCGCGTGAAGACATCGCTCCTGGTGTTGGAGAAGCGAGATCCCGCGAGTCAACAGGAGCAACCATCTGTCTTCATGTATGGTTGTGAGTACGTCGGCATCGATGATCCAGCCAGACAACGGTCATTGCCAATAGATAAGGAAAACCGACGCAAGGCAGGCCTAGAAATTGATGCCGTCGCCGGGCTCTACGCGGACTTTCTGGCCGGGAACCCCGATGCATCGCATCTCGTTTCCTCGGAGAAGATTCAGGATCGGCTGGATGTGAAGTCATGCCTTATGACGCCAGGGCGGATGGTCAGTGCTTGGAAGAACAACGGCATCAGCGTAGTAACGCTCTCTGAGCTTGCGGAGCCAGTTGAGTTCGAAGAGGACAAGATAATCGAAACGAAGAGCACCGATGACTTGGTTACATGTCTCAGGGTTACGTACGAGGGTTTTGCTGAGAAGGGCGACGAGATATGTTCTTCTGATACTACGTATAGCCGGCTGTATCGCGTAGACCCGGGGCAGATTGTCGTCTCAAACATCGCAGCTCATTACGGTAGTACCGCCATCGTCCCGCAAGAAATGGAGGGTTGCGTCGTAAGCTCGGAGTGCACGGTACTCCGCCCCAGACCCGGTGTGGATGTTCGCGTTCTTTGGCTCCTGCTCAGGTCACCAGAGGCCAGAGCGGATATGCTCCTTCGGGCTACGGGCGCTAATCGCACCAGAGTTAGCTGGGACACGCTCAAGGGCCTCCAACTTCCGCGCCCGCCGCAGAGCTTGGTAAAGCAAGTTGCCACAGCAGTTGATGAAGCAGAAGAGGCCCAGCAGGTTGCGACAAAGCGTCTCCGTGAAGGCCGGGAGATGCTGGAAGGCAAGCTACAACTGGATGGTAGCGAAGCGCAGTCCATCTTGCGGGCTTTCAAGCCGCCGAAGTAGGATTTAGGCCCCCAAACCCGCCTTCCGCCCGCGGGGTCAGGCCTCCTCCGTTTCCCCTTGACGGCCTCCCGGGGGACGAGTAGTATTCCGGTGTTCGCCGAGGCCGGGATACGGGGATTACGGGCCTCGTGCAGGGGAGGATCAGTCATGGCCGTCGTCATGCGCGGGACCTGCTCGGAGTGCTACCAGACCATGGATTTGTTTCTCACCGACAAGCAGAAAGAGATTGTCTGCCCGGTCTGCGGGCACGCCGTTCCGTCCCTGGACAGCAAGACCATGCAGGCCATCGCCAAGGACCAGGCCAAGCGGCGCGTGTTCACGGTGGTGGCCTTCCTCCTGTTCCTCCTCGCCGTGGGCCTGTTCGTCGGCTTCATCGACAGGGCCGAGCCGGCGGTCATGGGCGATACCTGGGCGAACGGCCTGCCGGGCATCGCCAAGGGCCTGCTTGGCGGGTCGGTTGGCGTGCTGCTCGTCTCGCTCATCGTGGGCTTCGTGGCGTCCAACCGCAGCTACGTCTGCGAGTTCTGAGCCCCGACCTCACGGCACACCGCTGTTTCCGAACGACCAACGCCAATCTATTGGTGTCTGGAGCGATGCGCTTGACCGCTCCCGTCCGACTGCTACACTCCCGCGCGTGAAGCCTTCCGCACAGTAAGGAGCCCGCAGTGGCCAAGAAAACCGCGCGCAAGCGGCGCATCCAGGACCGCAACGCCAGTATCTGGGTCGCGCCGGGGGACATCGACGTTGAATTAGAGCAGTGCCAGGACGAGGGCAAGCGCCTCGGCAAGCTCAAGGCCCAGGGCCTGGCGCTCAAGAAGAGGCTGGGCACCGCGGCGGAGTTCGGCCCCGACGCCGCCAAATCCCGCAGCAAGAAGAAGCGGGCCAGCAGCCTGGAGGTGCAGCTCGAGGCCCGCCAGTGGCTGGGCAAGACCATGAACCTCAAGGAGCACGGTCCCTACGCCGGAGAAGAGCCCTCCGACCTCGCCGGGATTCGCGAGCTGCGCCCCGCCGCGCCGCGCGTCCTGGGCGGCAAGTTCTCCCCGCGCCGCGCCTTTGACCGCATTTACGGCGCCTGGCTGGGCCGCTGCTGCGGGTGCTACCTCGGCAAGCCGGTGGAGGGCGCCTCCCGCGCGGACATCCACGCGATTCTCAAGTACCAGAAGCGCTTCCCGCTGAACGACTACTTCACCCGCCCGGCGCCGCCCAAGATCAGAAAAAAGGGCGGCAAGTGGGCGGTCTTCCCCACCACCTACAAGAAGCGCTGCATGATCGAGGACGACGACACCAACTACACCACCATCGCCCTGGCGGTAATGAAGAAGTACGGCCTGGACTTCACGCCGGTGGACGTGGCCGAGTTCTGGCTGGGCAACATGGCCTTGCTGCACACCTTCACCGCCGAGCGCGTCGCTTACCGTAACTTCAGCTGGGGCATCAACCCGCCGGAGTCCGCGGTGGTGGCCAACCCCTACCGCGAGTGGATCGGCGCGCAGATCCGCGCGGACGCCTTCGGCTACGTGGCGATCTCCCGACCTGAAAAGGCCGCGGAGCTGGCCTGGCGCGACGCCTGCATCAGCCACGTGAAGAACGGCATCTACGGGGAAATGTGGACAGCGGCCTGCCTGGCCTGGGCCTACGAGCTCGAAGACCCGCGCGCGGTGGTCATGGCCGGGCTGAACGAGATACCCCTGCGCTCGAGGCTGGCCGACGCGGTGCGGCACATCGTCCAGCTCTACGACAACGGCCTGTCCTCCGACGCGGCGCTCCGCGACATACACAGCCGCTGGAACGAGAAGCGCCGCCACCACTGGGTGCACACCATCAGCAACGCGGAGATAGTGGTCTACGCGCTGCTCTGGGGCGAGCGCGACTTCGGCCGGACGCTGTGCCTGTCGGTCGACGCGGCCTTCGACACCGACTGCAACGGGGCCACCGCGGGAAGCATCCTGGGCATGATGCTGGGAGCGAAGAAACTGCCCGCCAAGTGGACCCGCCAGCTCAACGACACGCTGGAGACCGGCGTGGCCGGCTACTACCGGGTGAAGATCTCGGACATGGCCCGGTGGACCGTCGAGCTCGCCCGGCAGCTGGCCAAACGCAAGTAGTCCCCAGCGCGCAATAGAAAAGCGGGGGACGCCTTCCGGCGCCCCCCGTACCCCACGGAGCGAGGTTGGGAGTTCTCGCTACTTCTTCTTGTCCTTCTTCCAGAAATAGTACTGCAAGAGGTGGCCGGCGCGCATGTGCATGGCCCGCCGCCGGCTCCACTGCGAGTTGCCCGGCAGGAAGACCGGCGGGCACTTCGACTCCGGGGAGGCCTCCAGCCAGTGCTCCACGGCGTCGTCGGCGTAGTCGGCCTTGCCGGACTTCAGGGCCACGTAGGCGTGCAGGTCGGCCATGAAGAGCGGCGCGTCGAAGAAGTTCTCCGGGAAGTCCTTGTCGCAGCCGGCCTTGAGCAGCTTGAAGAGGTCCTTGTCCCCGGTGTAGTGGTGCAGCAGGCAGAAGACGTGGACGGCGTAGCAGTAACGCATGTCGTCGCGGGTGTAGCCCTGCCCGCGGATCTGCTGGCGATCGTGGAGGTGCGGGCCCAGCTTCTTCCGCTTGGCGGTGACGTTGGTCTTGAACAACTTCAGGGCCTCGTCCAGCCACGTCTTCTTGCCGGTGAGGGCGTGCATCGCGATGTAGGCGTGCATGGCCCAGGCGTTGGCGGCCATGTTCCCCTGGGGGCCGGCGTAGGGCCGGGTCTTGGCGATGTGCGCCCAGGCGACCTTGAGCCCCTCGGCGTTGCGCTTGCAGGCCTCCAGGGCCTTGGGCTCGCCGGTAAGCATGTAGTAGAGCGCCACCCCGGCCAGGTAGTTGCTGTGCACCCCCGGCGGGCGGGAGAGCCGGTTGCAGTGGAAGGCGGGGAAGCCCAGATCCCCGCGCTGCAGCCCGCGGACGTGCGCCGGGTCGCGGTCCGACCAGAGCTGGTCGACGTCTATGCGGTGGCGGGCCATGTTGATGGCATTGCGCACGAAGGCCAACTCGCCGGTGCGCATGGCGTTGACCAGCATGATCCAGGTCCAGTCGTGGTGCAGGCCCACCGGCCCGCGGCCCGGCACGTGGATGTCCCCGAAGTCCATCCATCCGTACCAGTAGCAGGAGTCGCCGAAGTAGGTGACCGCCGACCAGGGCGAGGACTTGCGGGCCGCGACCAGCCCCGTGGCGCTGGCCGGGTCGACGGTGCTCCTGGTCATGCGCATCCAGGCGTCGAGCTTGGCGTTGCACTCGTCGTCGCCGGTCTTCACGCCGGGAGGCGCGAAGAGGCCCGGGGCGGCCTCCGTCCCGGCGTAGTAGGCCGCCGGGGCCAGCGCGAAGAGCGGCCTGGAAAGCTCGGCCCAGCTCTCCTTCGCGTCGCGCCCGGAGAAGTCCAGGATGATCTCGTGGCCCTTGTGCACCCCGCCGGGCAGCCAGTAGAGCCCGGCTTGGGGCAAGGTTTCCAACTGCTTGTCAAAGAGCCCCGCCCACTGGACGTGCCGCTTCCGCGGCCACTGCCCCTCAATGGGCCACAGCCAGAACTTGAGCGTGGCGCCGTCGAGCTCGATGGCCTTCTCATAGTTCTGCCAGAAGTTCCGAACCGCCGTCGTGAGCTTGCGGTCGCCGGTGGAGATGGCCACCACCCCGTCGGTGCGCTCGCCCTTCTTGATCTGCTTGCCCCCGCCGCTGACGGTGTACTCGAAGTCCTTGAGCTGGTATATCTTGTAGGCGTTGTACTTGAGCTTGCGGCCGTCCTTGTTCAGCTTGCAGACCTGGAGGACCTTGAACTTGCCGCTGGGGGCCGAGCCCTCGCAGCTGGCCTGGGGCTCGCCGTCAAGGCCGAACTCCAGGGCCATGCCGTCGAAGAGCAGCCACTCCATGTTGCCCAGGGTCTTGCTCTTGCTCTTCTTGTAGTAGCCCATGCCCCCGCCGTTCTCCAGCCAGACGTGGACCTTGGCGAACTTCTGCCCGGCGAAGGCGGAGACGCGCACGGTGTAGCCCAGGCGCTCGCCATGCACCCCCGGGAACTTCCCGCGCAGGCAGACCACGGCGCGCAGCGGACCGGCCCGCTCGACCGTGACCTCGGCGGGTGCCGCGGCGACAACGGGCTTGGGCGGGCCGTACTCGGTGACGGTTACCTTCTTGTAGCGGATGGTCTTCTCGACCTTCTTGGCCTCTCCCGGCGCGTAGAGCACCAGGCCCTTGCCGGCGGAGGTGACCAACTCCTTGCCGTCGACCTTCACCGACTTGAAGATGCCGGGCTTCTTCTTGTCGATCACCAGCACCATCGGCCCGGTCGATATCCTGACCTCGCTCGCACCGTCGACCACCTTGACAGGCTTGGCCGGCGCGCGGTTCTTGCCGTCGTCGCGCAGGAGCAGCGTGACTGTGCCATCGGCGGGGACGGCCACCTGGCAGTCCATCAGCGCCCACCTCACCGAGCCGTCGTCCCAGGGCGCCAGCTTGGTGAACTGCGCGGGCAGCACCTTGCCGCCGGCCGAAACCGACAGCTTCTTGACGTCCTTGAGCGCGCCCTTGGCGAAGGGCACTCCGCTGGTCACCGCCCCCGCCTTGCGGGCCACCTTGGCGTCGTCGCTGACGGTGAGCTTGACCTCCAGCGCGGCTGCCGGGCCGGCCAGAAGCGCCGCCAGGCAGACCGCCGGGAACCACGAACGCTGTATTCTCATCGGGTGGGCCTCTCCTCGGTCAACGCTACTTCTTCTCTTTCGGAGCAGCGGTCTTGCCACGGCCTTCGATGAAGGTGACGCCCAGTTTCTTGGCCACCTCGGAGGCCAGCTTGTAGAGCTTCTCGTTCTTCTTCTGCCAGTCGAGGGCCACCTCCTTGACGGAGCCGGACTTGTGGTCCTTTCTGGCCCCGCCGTAGCGGTTGGCCAGGCGGATGCGTGCGTCGAGGTGGGTGCGGATGCGCTTGGCCAGGTCCTCGCCGAGCTTGGCGCGGTGCTCCGGCATTTCAATGGCCTTCTCAACGAAGACCCGGACCTCCACGTCCTGGTTGCCCTCCCGGAAGGCCTCGGAGCGCACCGTGGGCAGCGGTCCGTTCTTGCCCTTGCCGAGAATGTAGGGGATGCAGTAGTTGAGGTTGAGCTGCCCCCAGTAGCTCTCCGGGTAGCGGCCGGCCAGGGTGGAGCGCAGCCGGCCCCGAGCGTCCTTCAGCACTCTCCAGAAGTCCCCGCCGATGCGGCCCAGGCCGCAGGCGTAGCGCCGCTTGCGCTTGTGCTTGAGCTCGAAGGTGGAAAAGGCCCCCATCCACATCTCCATCTTGTAGCGCTGCTCGGCGAGCGAGGAGTGCATGTTGAACTCGCGGGGGTAGTACATCAGCCAGCGGTCGGCCTTCCAGCCGAACCCGTGGCCCTGCTGGGGGTCGCAGATGTTGAGGTGAATGCCCCACAGGGCGATGCCCATTCCAATGTTGTAGCCCTGCCAGCTGGCGGCGTAGTGGTGAGAGTGCACCGCCCAATTGGCGTTCTTGACCCCGTTGGTGATGTCGTCCATGGCCATCTTGGTGGGCCGGGCGTCGCCGATGAGCCCGAAGAGCATGGACTTCTCCATCCCGTGCTTCTTGAGAACGGGCTGCACGCCGTCGGTGAACTTCTTCCAGAACTTCTTGGACTCCGGCGTGCCCCAGGCAGGTCCGGTGCGCTTCTTGAGCTTGCTGGTCTTGGGATCCCACAGGGTGTACTTGACGGGTCGGTCGCTGGTGCGGGCGGCGCCGCCGGTGCCGCTGGCGTGGCCCATGGAGGAAACCGGCTCCCAGCAGTAGAAGACCACGCCGGGGACCTTGCCGAGGTGCCTGGTGGCCACGGCCAGGTACTTCTCGACGTTGTCGAAGTTGGGCTGGAGCTCGCCCTTCTTGTCCTTGAACCAGCGAACCGTCGCGTGCTCGTTGCCGAAGTGAGTCCGGCGCACGGCCGAGATGTAGAGGGTCTTCTGGCCCATCTCCCCCAGTATCGCGAAGGTCTTGTCCAGCAGCGCCAGGTGCTTCTTGCTCCACATCTTAACGCCGTAGGCCAAGGCCACCGACTCCGGCGACTGGACGATGTCCAGATGCCCATGGTACTTGACGGGGTCGGGCAGCGTGTAGTCCACGACCTTGAGATTAACGGTCACCGCCACCGGACCGGCGCCCGCGGCGCTGATGGTCACCTTCCCGGAGTAGTCGCCGGCCTTGGCGTCCTTGGGCACCTTCACCCTTATCCAGACGGGCTGGATCACCTGGCCCGCCTTGTTCGTGCGCTTGACCTCCTTGGGCGCCACCTCCTCCAGCGAGTCGAAGGAGAAGCCCTTCGGGCCGCCCCGTCGCCGGCTCGGCGCCCCGTCACAGACGCCATAGCGGATCTGGACGGCCTTGGCCGGGATGGTCCCGGGGCCCGTGAGGTCCGTGGGGACTACCTTGATCTCATTGATGGGCCCGTCGTTCAGCACCACCACCTGCCCGGCGAAGATGCCGTTGCGGACCCCAATCAACTTGACTGGTCCCAGGGACTTGTCCGGGGCCTTGTACTCTTCTATGGCTATCTTCTTCATGATGGTGTGGTTGCGGACCTCGAACCCGCCGGCCAGCGTCGGGGAGGCGCAGGCCGAAAGCAGGGCCGCCGCGGCAGTGGCGGCGAAGAGACTCAACCGAGGAGTGCGCATGTGGATCCCTCCTGAATCCGGTGTTCCGGTCACGGCTGTTTCGTCCGGGCAGTGTTCAGCCTCCAGCTGCGGGCCACCTCGGGGCGCAGCTGAAAGAGGCCCCTCGTCGCGCTCACGCCAACAACAACCCCCTGACCGGGGCGGGCCCCCGATCCGTGAGCACAACAGTCAAGTCTTGGGCCACTCAGACAACCTGGGCCGCGGCGCACCCGGGCTGGCGCTGTGCCGCAACCCGGACGCCTTTCCATATGCATGCATACACCTCAGGAACCGGGTTGTCCAGAGAAAAGGTACCTGCGGTCTCGAAGACGTCTTGCAGCGCGGTTTCCGGACGCGGGCCGGTTATCTGAGCGCGGGGTCTCCGAGCAGGTTGAAGCTGCGCAGCACGTCGGAGTGGGCGGCCGGCAGGCGTCGCTTGGCGAGCATCAGCGCGCGGCCCAGGGAGACCTTGCGGTCCTCCTTGATTATCTTCGCGATCTCCCGGCCGAGGATAAGCTGGCCTTCGGGGGCGCTCATCCCCGAGGGGGCCACCAGGGCGCACACTCCCTTGCCCGGCTCCTTGATCAGCCGCTCGGCCAGAGAGTCGTTGCCGAAAGTGAAATTGAAGTAGCCCGCCAGGCAGCCCAGGATCACGCCGGCGGGCAGTTCTTCGGCGTCCAGCGCGGGCACGTCCGCGGCGCGGAGCTCCTTGCCCTTGCCCAGGTAGCCCGTGGACGCGTGACCGTAGAAGACGAAATAACGCGGCTTCTTCTTCCAGCCGGCGATGATCTCCGCGCGGACGTCGGCGCTGTTGCCGTGGTCCGAGAAGAGCACCAGGTCGGTCCCGCCCCAGGAGAAGAGCCCGGCGATCTCCCGGGCGCCCTCCTCGAAGAGGGCCATGTCGTCGTCGCCGACCACCAGCGCGGCCTGCGAGCCGCCGTACTGGTCGGCGACCGCCAGTCGCGCGGCAACCTTGTCGACCATGGCCCCGGCCTCCGCGGCGGTGCGCGCCGGCAGCCGGCCCACGGCCACCTCGGGGTACTCGTCGCCGCCGCTGACGCAGCCGAAGAGGTTGTCGCTGGCCTCCTCGAAGTGCGGGCCCTGGGCCAGGAAGCTGGGCAGCAGGCCCGCGCCCGGGGCTCCCAGCCGGCCGCGCATGTCCGCGCTGGCGTCGCCCACCAGGCAGAGGTACTGGGGACCGTGATGACGGACCAGCGCGCGAATGGCCTCGGGAATCGCCTGGCCGCAGCCGAAGGCGTCGTAAACGTCCTCAGCCGCGTACAACCTGACTCGGCCGCGCCGGCCGCCGTGCAGCGCCACCAGTCGGCCGGCGGCTTGCATGTAATCGGCGTGGCTGACCACCAGATAGCGATGCCCGCCGGTCAGCCGCGCGTCCCAGGGGTCGGCGGCGCGCTGGGAACTGGCCGCCAGCCGCCCGCCAGGCCCGGCCAGCGCGTAGCTGCGTCGTCCGGCGGCGTTCGTGACCCACGAGGCGACCCAGGAGCCCTTCACCTGCCTGACGTCGAGCGCCAGGAGTTGGGGGCGTGCCGGGTCAGTGACGTCCAGGCCCGTTACGTCCGGCCCGCTGAAGCCGCCGACGGCCACGCGTTGACTTGCGCCGGCGGAGATCGTCGCGTTCAGGCGGTCGCCGACCGCGACCAGCTTGCGCGGGTAGCTGACCTCCACCCAGTCGGCGCATACGAAGTCGAAAGCGACGCCGGGGAGCGCCTGGCCCGTGAGTTTGACGCTGTTGGCGCCCTCGACGGCCAGGCCCGCGGGCACCTCGAAGCTCTGCTCCCGGCGGGCGTTGCCCTCCCAGATCATGGTGCCCACCAGTTGGCCGTTGAAGCGCACCTCCACGCTGTGATCCGGGTTCACGCCGATGACGTTGAAGGCGCCGCGCAGCGCGACCTTGACGCGCACCGGCCCGGAAGCCAGCGGCCCGGCAAGATCGGCGGTCAGCTCCAGCGAACGGCCGGGCATCAGGAACGTGGAGTAGAACCAGTGCTCCTCGCCGGGCAGCGCGCCGGTCATGCCGCTCATGTAGAACTGGTCTTCCTCGACGTGCACGGTCCGGACGTAGCTGGTCGGCCCGTCGGTGACCTTCTTCCCGCCCTTGCCACGGCGCCGGAAGCGGCTGTAACGGCCGAAGCCCTCGCCGCTGCGGTCCGCGCGCAGCGGCAGGCTCTTGCCCGCGTAGGGCAGCGCCCGGTCCGAGACCAGCAGGGCGCGCTCGGCGGCGTAGAGACCCTCGTAAGGCGCGGAGTAGACCTCGATGCCGGCTTTGGTGCGCACGTAGTCGATGCCCCGCCCGTCGGTGTACACATAGACCCGCCCGCGGCTCAGGCCCCAGGAGGCCAACTCCGCGTTGCTGAGACGCAGCACGCCCTCGCCGGGGGTGGAGAGGCGGCGCACGGCGCGCGTTCCCGCGCGGGCCGGGGCGCCGCTCGCGACCAGCAGCGCGGCCGAGAGGGCGATGAGCAACCGTTTCATCGCTTGGCCTCCTCGACCCGGGCGCGGCGGCCGGGCCGCCCGCTGCCTTCCACTTCCTCGATCAGGTACTCGTGCGTTCCCGGAGGCGGCTTATCGCGATGGCGGTAGCGCCGCTGGCCGGGCTCCCCGCCGGGGACGCCGACCGCGGTCCTGGCCACCTCGCGCCAGGCTCCTGTGAACTTCTCGAAGCGCGCGCCGCGCGGAGTCTTGCCGGTGGCTTCCTCCTCGATCAGGCCGCCGCAGCGTTCGACCTTGCGGCGCAGCACGCGGTAGCCGGCGGTGCCCCGCTCGCTCGCGGCGCTCCAGGTCACCAGCGCGGCGCGGCCAGTCCGCCGGACGCGGGCCTCCAGGCCCTCGGCCGCGCTCGGGCCCCAAAGTACGTCGCCGGAAGTATCCGCATCCGAGCCCTCTCCCGAGAGCCAGCCAGCACCGGAGGCGTAGCCGGTCAGCGTGACCGTGGTCCCCCCCCCCATGTCGATCTCGACTGTGTTGGTGCCGCCGGCATCCGCGAACCCCAGGCCCACGAACTCGTACCCATCCCAGGCTGCGCCCGTAACGTGCAGATACATCGAACTCGAGTCGTAGAAGACTACGTTCTCGAAGATCGTGGTGGTGGCGTTCGCCGACAGGGTCAGCCCGGCCGCGCCCAGGTCGTAGAAACGCGCGTATGTCACGTCCACATTGCCGGCCAGGCCCATGTTGTATGTGCCGCTGATGGCTTCGACCGTGGCGTAGCCGCCGGCCTGCTGGCTGGTCCCCGAGACTGTGAAGGTGCTGCCCGTGTTGCCCGTGAAGCTCGTGCCGTTGGCCATGCGCAGCGTGCCGTTGGCCGCGACCGTCAGATTGCCGTTGAGCGTGGAGTTGGCCCCGAGGATGAGTATCGCTGTCGAGCCCACCGTCACGCTCTTGCCGGCCGGCACGGTTATCCCGCTGGACAGCGTGGCCTGACCGCCGGTCATGTTGATGCCGCCGTTGAGCGTCACGGTGCCGGCCACCTGGAGGTTACCGCTGGCTCCAACGCCCAGCGTGCCGCCGGAGTCGACCGTCAGGGCGTCGAGGTTGTTGGTGGCCACGGTCACGTTGGGCGCATTGGCGTACAGGGCGGAAGACGGGACCTGGACGTCCTGGCTGGTGGCGGGAAGGATCTCCGGCGCCCAGTTGGCCGTGGTGCCCCAGGCTCCGCTGGAGGATCCGTCCCAGATGTGCACGTTGTAGGCGAAGGCGTAGATGCTGTAGGTGATGCCCGAGGGCGAGCCTCCGTCGGTCACCCGGAAGCGGTACTGCTTGCCGGCGGCGTTGGAGTCCGGCTGGATGCAGAACCACAGCTCGGTGTAGTCGTTGTTGTTGTTGATGGCGTACTGCGCACCGCTGGAGTCGTCGGAGAACTCTCCAGCAACGGCGGTGCCGCCGACCACGCCCGCCTGGCCGAATTCTCCGGTGGCCACGGCCCCCTCGTTGGTCTTGCTCACGTTGGTGGGGCTGATCGTTTTCCATTTGGAGGTTGCCCCGGTGATAGTGGTCCAGGAGCCCGGAGTGTAGACGAAGGGGGACTCCTGGTACTGGATCTGCCAGTCGTAGTCGGAGGTGGAGCCGCTCTGATGGTCGATCTGGATGCTCAGGATGTACTTGGTGCCCGGAGTGAAGTGAAAGTTGGTGTCGTCGCCCTGCCAGGTGGGCGCGGCGCCGTTGTCCAGGCCCCACTCGTAGCCGCTCTGAGCGTCGGCCGGGGAGGCCACGGTGAGCTGGATGGTCTGGCTGTAGGTGTCGAGGTTCCCCACCTTGGCTCCGGCGGCGTTCACCTCGATGATCCGGATGTAGTAGGTGCCATTGACCGAAGCCTGTACCGCGAAGTCCTCCTCGTAGATGGTGTCCGCCGCGAAGCTCTCGGAGGCCTGGGCGTCGTCCTTCTCGTGCCAGTAGCCGTAGGAGGCCGCCGGCGGCTCCAGCAGCTTGGTGCCGGTCACGGCGGTCGCGTCGGCGTGGTCGGCGTCGTCCCACATGCGCAGGTTGCCGGCGCCCTCGACCATCACGCTCGCGCCGGTGAAGCTGGGGTTGTCGGCGAACTCCAGGCCCAGGCGGTGACCGTTCCATGCGCCGTTGTTGCTCCTGACCCCCACGCGCAGGTGGAGCTGCGCCCCGGTGGCCGCGGAGATCGAGGCGTTCTTGCTGCCCATGGCCGCGTCGCTGGCGTCGGCCCAGCGGTAGGAGACCTGCTCCTGCGAAGACTGGGACGTGATCGCGTAAGTGGTGTAGCTGATACCGTAGGTCGAACCGCTGTTGGTGATCCGGAAGCGGTACTTGAAGCCCGCCGCCGAGGCCTGGGGGGTCACCGCGAACCAGTATTCGGCGTAGACCGGGTTGCCGCTAAGGACGTGCGTGGCGCCGTTGGAGTCGCTGGAGAACTCCCCGTTCACGGCAGTGCCCCCCGGCGAGGACATGGAGAAGTGGTTGGCGGCCTCCACGGTGCCTTCATTGGCGATATCGACGAAGGCTGGCGTGGAGTCGATCTGCCAGTCCGTCGAGCCGGTGGTCACCGAGGTCCACGGGCCGGGCGTGCCGTCGGGGTCCTTCTGGTACTGTATCACCCAGTCGTAGTCCGAGTCCGAGGCCGAGGTGTTCTTGACCTGGACCGCCAGGATGTAGGTGTTACTGGTCGTGAAGTTCAGCGCGGTGTTCTCGCCCCCCCAGACCAGGTTCTCACCCAGAACCGCGGCGTCCGGCGCCCAGTTGTAGGCGGTCTGGTCGTCGGCGGGGTCGACGGCCTCGACTTGGATGGTCTGCTGGTAATCGTCCAGTGTGCCCACCAGCGCGCCCGCGGCGTTCACCTCCACCACTCGCAGGTAGTAGGTACCCGCCGTGGTGCAGCGGACGGTGAAGTCCTCCTCGTAGACCAAGTCGGCGGTCTTGGTTTCCGCGGAGGTAACGTTGCTCTCGTGGTATTCGCCGTCGGACGGGCTGCCGGACAGGAGCTTGCTCCCGCTGACCGCGTCGCCGTCGGTGCGGTCGCCGTCGTCGTACATTCGAACCGTGGCGCTGGCGGTGGTCACCAGTGTGGGGCTGGTGAAGCTGGCGTTGTCGTCCCACTGCAGTGCCAGGTAGTGCGTGCTCCAGGCCGCGCCCTGGGGCTTGATGCCCACGCGCAGGTGCAGATCCTGGTTGGTGGCCACCGTGGTCGAGGTGTTCTCGGCGGCCAGGGCGCCCTCGCCGTCATCGGCCCAGCGGTAGGCGGTCTGCTGCTTGGAGTCGTAAACCGCCCGGGCCAGCACCGCGAACTCGAGCGCACGGGTATTGCCGCCTCGGATTACCCGGAAGGCGAAAGTCTTGTTGGCCGCGGCGGCCTGGGCCTCAACTGCGTACCAGAACTCGGAATAGGTGCTGCCTGTCCAGGCGTAGGCAACGCCGTTATCATCGTTGGAGTACTCGCCGTTGGCGGCGGTGCCCGCGCCGCTGCCGCAGACGAACTGCCCGGTAGTCACTACGCCATTGTTGTTGTGACCGTTGTAGGTCTCGGTGTTGTTGGTCATCTGCCAGTATGTGGACGTGTAGGTTACGTCTGTCCAATCTCCGGGCGTGCCATCGGGATCCTCCTGGTACTGGAGTTGCCAGTCCCAGGTGCCGCTGGCCCCGCTGTAAACCCGTTCGTACTGGATGGCCAGGATATACTTCTGGCCGGTGGAGAAGTTCAGCGGCTGGTTGGCCGTGCCCCAGGAGAGCGAGGCGGCGTCGGGAGCCCAGTTGTAGGCGCTTTGCCGATTGGTGGAGAGTTCCACATCCAGGCGGATGGTCTGGCTGTAGGCGTCCAGCGGGCCGACCAGGACGCCGGCGCTGGTCACCTCCACCACCCGGAAGTACCAAGTGTCCGGGTTGTCGTAGATAGGGGTGTAATTGACCTGTACCGTGAAGTCCACCTCGTAGAGGACGTCGCCGGTGAAGTTCTGGGAGCTGGTCACGTTGGACTCGTGGTACTTGCCGTCCGATGGCGAGCCGGAGAGCATCTTGGCCCCGCTGACCGCGTCGCCGCCGGTGTGGTTGGGGTCGTCCCAGGTCTTGAACGTCGCCGAGCCGGTGGTGAGCAGAGTCGGACTGGTGAAGCCGGTGTTGTCGTCGACCTGCAGCGCGAGGTACTTGCCGTTCCAGTCCTCCTGGCCGCTGCGGACGCCCACGCGGAGGTGCAGCTTGACGTTCTCGACCGTTTCGTAAAAGTCATTCTCCGCGGCGGCCGGCCCTTCGTTGCTTTCCAGCCAGCGGTAAGAGACCTGCTCTCGCGCGGGGACCCGGGCGATGGCGAAGGTCCTGGGGTTCCAGCTACTCCCGGCTGCCACGACGCGGAACTGGTAGGAGTGGCCGCGCGCGGCGGCCGAAGCGGTGATCGCGTACCACAGTTCCACGTAGTTGCCGCTGGTGTAGCTGTCGCGCAGGCCGTTATTGTCGTTGCAGAACTCACCAGTGGCCACGGTGTAGCCCGCATGTCCGGACTGGCTGTACCAGGCGGTCTGGGTAACGGTCCCGTTGGTAATGGTGCACTGGTGGGCGGTGGTGGTGGTCCAGACGCCTCCGGTGGTGACGTTGGTCCAGGCGCCGGGACTGCCCGTGTCGTAATCCTCCTGGTACTGGAGATAGAAGTCCCCGTTGGTGATGTTGTTGTCCAGGGCCACCTGCACGGCGATGACATAGATGTTCCCCGACTGGGCGATAAGCTCGGTGTCCTCGGTCTGCCAGGAGAGCGCGCTGGGGGCCACCGCGGCGTCCGGGGCCCAGGCGAAGCCGGTCTGCTTGGCTTGGGCATTGACGACGTCGAGCTGTATTGTCTGGCTGTAGCCGTCCAGGGTGCTGACGAAGTTCCCGCCGGAGTCCACCTCCACGACGCGCAGGTACCAGGTGCCTGTGGCCGTCGGCATGATGGTGAAGTCTTCCTCGTAGAGGACGTCCGCCGCCTTGGTTTCGCTGGAGGTGACGTTGGACTCGTGGTACTCGCCGTCAGACGGCGAGCCGGAGAGCAGTTTGGTCCCGCTCACCGCGTCGCCGTCGGCGTGGTCGGCGTCGTTCCACCACGCACCGGAGGGCAGCATGGCCGCGCCGGTGAAGCTGGGGTTGTTGGCGTACTGCAGGCCCAACCGGTGAGTGCCCCAGCTGCTCTCCTGGGAGCGAATGCCCACGCGCAGGTGGAGCTGCTGGTTGGTGGCGGACGTGTATGCCGTGTTCTCGGCCTGCAGCGCGCTCTCGTCGGAATGCGCCCAGCGGTAGCTCTCCTGGAAGTGGCCGGGCGTGGCCGGTTTCACCGACACTGAAGTGATTGCCCAGCGGTCGGTGACCGCGAAGTTCCAGCTCATGGTCACGCTGGCGGCGCCCGCCTCGGTGCTGGCGCCGCCCTCAACGTCCCCGAAGTTGTTGGGGCCGCTTTGGGCTTGCCATCTCTGGGTCTGCCCGGCGCCCACGGTGGGATTGCCGTCGGCGCCGCGGAAGCAGATGGTGTCCACCACGATCTCGCCGGCCGCGCTGTTCACGGCAACCGAGGCCGTCGTGCTCCGGCCCGTGGCACCGGTCGCGGTGCCAAAGGGCGTGGCGGTGGATGCGCCAGTGAAGGAAATGGCGCCGCAGACGGTATCCTCTCCGGCGCTCATGGTTACGACGACGTTGTGGGTTCCCGTGGGCGGAGCGACAAGGTACCATAGTTCCGTGATGGCCCAGCCTCCATTGGTGTCCCTGCGAAGCAGCGTAAGGCCCTGGCCGTTGTAGGTCACCGAACTGACCGGATCTCGAGAAGAAACTCCAACTACCAGCAGACGCTGGGTGCCGGAGCAGGTGTGGCTCCAGGTGAAGCTGGCCGCGTCGCCGCTGGTGCTGCTCGAAGCGTCGACCGCCACCGCGGCGCGGGCCGAGCCTGAGCCCAGCGCGAGCGCGAGCGCGCAGACCGCGACTCGCCAGAGCCTGGCGGATCCTCCGCCCATCACAGTGCCTCCCTGCACCCGATCAGGCACGACCGTTCCCCCCATCAGCGTCCCTACCATAATATCTAATCGGCCGTCTTGGCCGACCCCTTAACCTTCCTGCCAGCGTCCGCCGGTTTCGGACGGCTCTCGAAGAGCTTGTTGATCTTGCTCCGGAAGTCGCTTAAATCAAAGGGCTTAGCGAGGTGGGCGTCGGCCCCGGCCTCGAAAATCTCCTCAATGCTCTTCTCGTCGCTCAGGGCGGTTACGGCCATGATTTTGGTGTCCGCCAGGCGGGAGTCCTCGCGCATGCGCCGGCAGGCGTCGCGGCCGTCCAGGCCCGGGAGCATGATGTCCAGCAGCACCAGGTCGGGCCGGAAGGAGCCGGCCAGGAAGCCGGCATCGAACCCGTTGCGGGCCACGCGTACTTCCCACCCGTCGGCGGCCAGCACCTTCTCTATCAGGTTGGCCATGTTCCGCTCGTCCTCGACGACCAGTGCGCGACGCGGGGCCTCCTTCTCCGGCGGCTCGAAATTAGGCAGGGGAATGCCGTGTTTGCCCGCGAATTCCAGCAGATGCTTTTTGGGTATGCGGCGGAAGCGGGAGCCGGGCACCTTGTAACCCTCGATGTCCCCGGCGTCGAAACGGCGGATGATGGTCATGTGGCTGAGGTCGCAGAGCTTAGCGGCCTCAAGCGTGCTGACCCAGTTACGATCTTTCTTGCGGCGCTTATTCATCGGGTGCGCGTCTCCAAACAGATGGCTTGCTCCACACTGAACCCCTTCTCCCTGGTTATATTATACATATTAACACGCTGAATGTCAACTATATTCCAGCTGTTTAGTGGTGGATAGAGCATTTCTATATTTAGAGGGCTACTGGCGGAGGTCCCATCCGCGCCGCGGGGGCCTCCCCTTCTTGCCCCGGTTCCGCTTGTTGCGCACGGTAATGACTGCCTCGGCGGAACTCGAAAGCCCGCCGGCATCGGTCACGGTGACGCGCGCGGTGTAAACGCCCGCCTCGCTGTAGAGGTGCTCGACCTTCTTGCCACCCTCCGCGGTCGCCCCGTCGCCGAAGTCCCAGGCGTAGGAGAGCTTCCCGCCCTCGGGGTCCCGGGCCCGGGCGGTGAAGGTGACCACCAGCGGCGCCCAGCCCGTCTTCTTCCTGGCCCTGAGCCTCACCTTCGGCGGGAGGTTGGGCGCGGCGGCCTTCACCTCGATGAAGGCCTCGGCGACGGCGGTCGCCCCCCGGTCGTCGTAAACGGTCAACTCCACGAGGTAGGAGCCGGGCGCGGAGAAGGTGTGGGCGACCTCGAAGCCCTCGGCGACCTCTCCGTCGCCGAAGTCCCACTCTGCGCGGACCACTTCGCCGTCGGGGTCGGAGGCCTCGGCGCGCAGGCTCACTGCCAGCGGCGCGGGCCCCGCGACGGGATCGGCCAGGATCGCGCAGATCGGCGGCTTGTTGAGGTGCGGCTGGGGTACCTCTCCGGTGGTGAGGGCCAGCAGCTTGCGGCCCGCGCCCACGTAGACCGTGCCCCCCGCGCCCACCGCCGGGGCGCTGGCGGTGGTGCCCTCGGCGGCGTACTCGGCCAGCAGCACGCCGTCAGCGGAGAACACCTGGGTCCCCGCGTATATCTTGCCGGCCCAGTCTACCGCCGGGGAACTCTCCGGATGCATGGTCGGCGCCGCCCACCTGGCGGCCCCGTCGGTGCCTACCGCGTGCAGGCGGCCGTCGCCCGCGGTCAGGTAAACAACCCCGTCACCCATCGCCGGCGAGGAGTAGACCGGTCCGCCCAGGTCGCAGGTCCAGCGCACGCTGCCGGCCGGGTCCAGCGCGTAGAGCTTGCCGTCCGCGCAGCCCTGGTAGACGGTGCCATCAGGTCCGATGGAGCAACCCGCGCGGTCAGCCATGCCGCCGAGGTTCAGCGCCCACTTGCGGGTGCCGTCGGGGTTGACCGCGTGCATGCGCCCGCTGATGTCCGCGGCGTAGAGCACCCCGTCCGCGGAGACGGCCGGCACCGCCGAGAAGACCTTGTAGTTGCCGTACTGCCAACTGCGGGTACCGTCGGGCTTCACGCAGAAGATGCCGCTGCCGTTGGAGCCGAAGTAGATGTTGCCCGCCGGACCGATAAGCGGCGCGTGCAGCGGGGAGGCGGTCACCGGGTGGAACCACTTGAGCGCGCCGTCCGCGTTCAGGGCGGTGAGGCCCTGTTGGGCCTCGGGCTGGCTGCCGTTGTTGTAGGCGGTCACGTACACGGTGCCGTCGGCGGCGATAGCTGGCGCGGCGTACTTGATGGTGCCCTTGGTGTCGTAGCTCCAGACCAGCTGGCCAGCGGCGTCCAGGCAGTAGAGCTTGCCGTCGGTGCTCCCGATGTAGACCCGCCCGCCGGCGCCCAGCACCGGGGAGGAGTACACGTTGCCGCCGGTCTCGAAGCTCCACTTGGCGGCGGAAACGTCGGCACCGATGTAGTCGGCCCGGCTGGTGCCCTGAGCGTCATGTCGGAACTGCGGCCAGGGAGCTTGTTCGCTCGCCGCCGCAGACCAGACAAGTGTCAGGGAAAAGAAGAGCGCGCAGGAGATGGCTTTTCTTGTCATGAGAACGCCCCCCGATCCCTCAGCGCGGTTGCTCAGCGTCATTTATCTAAGCAACAGATATGCCACGACTTACCGCTTTTCGGTCGCGCGTATGCCACGTTGTGCATAGCTTTACGCCTGACCGGTCCGATAACTAGTATGACGCATAACGTCACAGTGACGCTGAGCGGCTCGTTGATGACTATTACTGTCGCTCGCGAGGCAGTGAAAGGGGCCATTCCCAGCGCACTGTCATATTCCATAATCTTGCGGGTGGAACTGTGACGCTGGTGCGCGGTTGTTGTGGCCGGTCCCAAGAAAAGCGAGATATCCGAGTAACCTTGCCGGGAACTACGCTATAATGTGAGTGGAGGAGTTGCACATGGGTCGACATCTGCTGCGCCTGGCGACCGCCCTGACTCTGATATGTCTGCTTGCCGCCGGCGCTCTCGGCGACGAGCTGGTCCTCAAAAGCGGGACGCGTCATCAGGGCAAGGTCGTCGAGGACAAGGACGGAGTCATAAAGTTCCGGGTCAAGCTGCCCAGAGGCAGCGCGGTGATGAGCTTCCGCTACAAGCGGATCCGCTCGATCACCGTCGCGGGCAAGACCCGGCTGATCAAAGCTGGCGGGGTCTCCAAGCCCGCGCCAAAGCCCGAGCCGACGCCGGTCGCCAAGCCCGGCCCCAAACCCGAACCGAAAAGCGAACCCAAGGCTCCTCCCAGGCCGGCCGCTGATCCCAAGAAGTTGAACGGCCTGCCGGTGCGCACCTCCGCGGAGGTCGAGGCGCTGATAGCCAGGGCCGCCGCCGACCCCGGCTGGCTGGCCTCGACGAAGCTCAACTATCCGAAGTCGTTGCGCCTGAACTGGTCGCGGGCTCCGGGCAAGGGCTGGAAGCCCAACGTCAATATGGGCGCGCACATGATCAGCAACGTCTACCGCTCTCCCAAGAAGTGGAAGTACGGGGTCAAGCTGCTGCACCACACCCTGACCGTCAACAAAGGCAACGCCTCCGCGCTCAAGAAGAGCTACAACGAAATGGGCCGTCAGTACTCGGACTTCCTGGGCGACCCGGCGCGCGCGGCCTACTGGTGGCGCAAGGCCGGGGCTCAACCCTGGAAGCTGGCCGACTGCTACCGCCGGCTGGGCTCCCGGGAGATGGCCATCGCCCAGATGCGCCGGGTGGGCGGGGGGCGAGTGCCCTGGGAGCGCGTGGTCCATCAGTGGGCCATGCTCGGGGACCTGGACGCGGCGCTGCGCCTGGCCGAGAGCCAGGCGCGCTCGCGGCCGGACCTGATGTACCGCGCCGCCGGCCGGGCCTGCTGTTTCGCCGGCAAGTTCAAGGAGGCCGCCGCCTACTTCGACAAGGTGGTGGCCTTGAAGAAGGGCAGTCGCGGATTGACGCGCAATAAGAACTTCGCCCGCGACGCGGCCGCGGCCATGAAGGCGCTGATCGGTTACGCGCCCGGCAAACTCCGCGACGGGACCTACACAGGCTCGGGTAAGAGCTTTCGCGGGAACATCAAGGTTTCGATAACCGTCTCGGGCGGCAAGATCACAGCGGCGAAGGTGACCGGCAATCCCGACGACTGGTCGGGCCGGTCGACGTTCGAACTGCCCAAGCGCATCGTCGAGCAGAACGGGCTGGCCGGGGTGGACCTGGTCAGCCGGGCGACCTATAGCTCCGACGGGACCATGAACGGCGCGGCCAAGGCCATCGGCAAGGCCCTGAAGAAGTAGCCGCGGCCGCGCGCGCGTACCACCCGCCTTCCTCCATCCTCCTCGCCTCATAAGCGCGGTGCGGCGGTCCGACCGCGTCAGTCGCCGGCGATGCGCTCCCTGCGCCAGCCCCGCGTGTAGACGATCACCGCCAGCGCCTCGGCGAAGAAGCCGCAGACCAGCACCGCCGCGGCCGAGGCGGAGGTCAGGTGTCCCATGGCCAGGAGGCCCCAGCAGCAGAGGTAGGCGGTCGCGTTGCGGGAGATGCCGCCCACGAACATGCCCGCGGTGCGGCGGTGGACCATGGCCAGGCCGTGGTAGTAGTTGCGCCAGGCTATCACCAGGGGGACCGGGCAGAGCACCAGGAAGACGTGCCCGGCCATCTCCAGCACCGGGGGCTTCCACCCCAGCACATGGCCGATGAAGAGGGTCTTCAGCGGCGTGACCGCGGTCACCAGCATCAGGCCGGTCACCACCAGCACCACCCGGCGCATGAAGCGCCGCAGGCCGGCCAGGTTGCGGTGGCCGAAGGTGACGAACACGTGCCTGAACTGGTTGGAGGTCATCTGGAAGAGCATGGACAGGTCGAAGCCCACGCGCAGCGCGGCCACCATCGGCTGGGGATCCTCCAGGCGGCCGGCGAAGGAGTAGATGATCGGCCGGGTAATCGAGAACATCACGCCGGTGAGCGCCACCGGCCAGAAGAAGGCCAGCGCCTTGCGGTAGGAGACCTCGTCCCCCTCGGAGTTGAGGGTGCGCACGTTCATCATCCGGCAGAGGTGCCAGGACCAGACCATCTGCACCGCCAGGGGCACCGCCTGGGCCGAGACCAGGGTGACCGCCGGGTTCCAGCCCAGGTGGAAGCCGACCAGCAGCACCCCCAGCATCAGGAGCACGTAGGCGACGTTCAGCATCGCGACGACCCCGGTGCGCTTGGCCTGCACCAGCAGGCCGGTGTAGAAGTGCCGCAGCCCGTTGAGCAGTATCAGCGGGGAGAGCAGGCGCAGGTACCTGACCACGTCGGCCAGCACCGGCCCCTCAATGTCGAAGAGCGCGGCGAGCACCAGCGGCCCGGCCGGGGTGAAGCTCAGGACCAGGAGCGGCGCGGTCAGCGCCAGGCAGACCGCCACCGTGAAGCGCAGGCAGACCGCGCGCGAGCGCCCCGAGCGCCCCAGGACGTTGGTCATCTGGGGCACGAAGGCCAGCACGGCGTTGAATATCCAGTAGACGCTCGATGCGTAGGCGAAGACCACGATTTCGCGCACCGCCTGCGGGTAGCGCGCCAGCGTTGCGTTCTGCAACTGCCGGGCCACCACCATGGCCAGGCTCATCATCAGCAGCGGCCAGTAGAACCGCCAGTAGTCGCGCCCCGAGCTTTGCGGCTCGACGGGGCCTTCCCGGGTGTCGCTCTGCACGTCGTTGATTGCCCCTCCTCCCTGATATGTCCTGGTCTAACCGCAGTCCGGCCAGGGTCAAGCGAGAAAGGGGCGGGAAGTCGCTCCGGACGGGGGTGGTTTGACGGCGGCGGCCGGCGCGCGACAATGGCGGCGAACGAAGGACCTGGAAGGAGATGAAAGATGGCGGAATGTTCATGTTGTGGCGGCGGATCGAAGCTCCCCGTGGCCCAGGCCGTGGACCTGGCCGGACTGGTGGAGTACGCGGAGGGATCGATTGTCAGCCGCACGCTGGTGGACAACGACTCCGGGACGCTTACGCTCTTCGCCTTCGACGCGGGCCAGGGGCTCAGCGAGCACACCGCGCCCTTTGACGCCGTGGTCCAGATTGTCGACGGTCGGGCGGGTCTCACCATCGGCGGGAAGAGCATCGAGGCCGAAGCCGGTCAGATGGTGCTGATGCCCGCGGACGTGCCGCACGCGCTCAAGGCGTCCGAGCGTTTCAAGATGCTGCTCATCATGATCCGCGCGAAGTGCGCGGGGAAGTAGGGGCTCCAGCGCGGGCTTCTGGAGACCGCTGGGCCACAGCAGGGAGAAGAACATAACGACGGAGCCCCGCGGCCGGAGCGGCTGCGGGGCGCTCTGCTTTTCAGTTCCCGGCAGGGAAGGTTGTTTCAGTCGCGGCCCAGGCTGCTGTCCAGCAGCGCCGCGGTCCCCGGATACTGCTTCCTGATCTCATGGAGCTGTCTGAGGACCACCCTGAGAGCAATAACTATCCGCTTGAACCTCTCGCCGTCCATTGACTCCCCCCCTGCTCAACGCCGTATCTCCATTTTATCGACTTGGGGTTCCGGGAACATGAGTCCATTTAGGAGATTCCGTCGGGGCCTTTCGGGAAATCCGGGAAGGGCGCTTACGCGGACGCGCGGGCCCGGCTACGAAGTGATCGCCTTGACCGTGTCGCCGGAGATCATGCGGATGAGCCGGGCGGTCTTCTCGTCGGTCATGACGATCAACTGCAGACCCGCTTCCGACGCCTCGGCGTTCAGCCTGACCAGCTCGCCGATGATCAGGCTGGCCATGTTGCGGACCTCGCGGAGGTCCGCGAACAGTCTGGGCTGGCCGGTCTCCAGCAGGCGCCGGCAGGCGGCCTCGAAGGCGGGACGCTCCGGGGTGTAGAGGTTGTAGCAGCGCACCTTCAAGGTGGCCGAGCCACGCTCCGCGGACGTGGACACTTCGAAGCGTTCGTCCTGGGGCTCTTCGCTGGCTCTGATCGCGACGGCTACTTGGCTGTCGCCGACCGGCGCGCGCTTCTTCATGGGTTTGGGCTCGGGGGGCAGGTCTTCCGCGACGGGCTCGGTTACGCCCTCGGTGGCCGCGGCGCGTTTGTCCAGGGCCGCCTGGACGGCCCGGGCCTTCTGCTCGTCGATATGCCCCCTGGCAATCAGCAGGCTGGCCAGTGAGTGCCGGGGCCTGCCCGCCACTATCTCGGCGGAGAGCATCCGGCTGCATTCCACGACGTCATTGAGGCTCAGGAACTCGTTGAAAAGGGCCATCCGGGCGAAGAGGTCGTCCTCCGGAGTGAGCGCGCTGCCTTCGGCCGTCACGATACGTTTCCTCCTGGCGTCACTGGCGTGTATTGTCCCGACGCGGCTCCCGAACGCAAGGGCAGCCCGGGTGTCATGCAGCGCGCAATCCCCTTTACTGCTGCAAGTCGAGCAACTGCCCGGCGGCCTCGGCCAGCCGCGCGGGAGTGAGGTCTTCCATACCCACCGGCGCGACGGGCCCCAGCGGGGCCCACAGCTCCGGGTCGGTGGGTCCGAAGACCGCCAGACCCTCGGCCCCGGCCCAGGCGGCCAGGTGGCTCAGGCCCGAGTCGTTGCCGAGGTAGAGGTCGCAGGCCGCGAACAGCGCGGCCAGATCCGGAATCGACCAGCACTCGGAAATCGTGCAGTCAACGTCGCGAAAGGCCGCGCGCACTTCGGGCCTCTCTATCTCCGCGGGGCCCAGCACCAGTTTGACGTGCGTTTCGCTCTCGGCGGCCAGCAGTTGACAGGCTTTCGCGAAGCGCGCCGCCGGCCAGCATTTCTCCACCGACCCCGAGCCGGGGGCCACCGCGACGCGCCGGCCGGGCCGCGCGGCCCAGGCGGCGGCGTCACCAGCCACGTTCAGGGGCGGCAGGGGCGGGGACTCCGGGCGGCTGAAGTCACCCGCGGCGGGGGCCCTCACCCCGGAGAGTTCCAGGGGCTCGGCTTCCAGGTCGATGTCCAGGGCTTCCGCGGTGCGCGCCAGGAGCTGCTCGGCAACGTGCCCCGCGCCGGGCTCCGGCCAGGTGTCGACTGAAGCCGTGGTCGGCACGCCCGCCTTTCCGGCGCGCTCGGCGATCTCACCGCCGCCGCCGGCCCCGAAGGCCACCAGCGCGGCGACGTCTTCGAAGAGGCCGTCCCGCTCCATGGCGTCGACGAACAGGGCGGCCAGCTCCGGCGACTCGTAGGGCCGGGTCTCGCGGAACAGGCCGGAGAGCCGGCCCACCCGGCAGCCCGGCGGGGAGGCCGCCAGGGCGAGGGAGAGGTCCTCGAACTCGCGGCGGATCAGCGCGAAGGCCGGCAGGGAGACGATCGCATCGCCCAGCGCGCCGGGGCGCAGTACCAGGCACCGGGTCCGGCCGTTCATCTACCTGGTGTGGGTCAGCGCCCGGCGGATGATCTCGCCGGCCTCGGTGCCGGCGCCCAGTTCGCCGAGGGCGCGCCCTGCGGCGGCCTCGGCCTCGGGGCGCTTGTAGCCCAGGGCCACCAGCGCGTCGACGGCGTCCTCAGCGGCCTCGGTGGGCAGCCTCCGCGCGGCGGCGTCGGAGCCGGGGGCGCCGAATTCCTCGACCTTGCCGCGGAGCTCCAGGGCGATGCGATCGGCCTTCTTGGTGCCCAGGCCCTTCACCCGTTTGAGAGCGGCGACGTTGCTGGTCCTGACCGCCTCGGCCAGCTCCGCGGGGCGCATGGCCGAGAGCACGGACAGCGCCAGGTTGGCACCCACGCCGTTCACGGAGATGAGCGCGCCGAAGACCTCGCGCTCGGCGGCGTCGGCGAAGCCGACCAGTTCCTGGGCGTCCTCGCGGACCAGTAACCGGGCCAGCAGCCGGCACTCGGCGCCGGGCTCGGGGAGCTTTTCGAAGGTGGCCAGCGAGATGCGCAGGAAGTAGCCCACGCCGCCGGCCTCGATGACCGCGCCGGCCGGCGTTTTCCTGACCAGTTTACCGCGGACGTGATCGAACACGGTGCTTCCCGACGGAGCCGCGCTACTGGTCGCTCTTGAGGCTGAGGTTCTGCTCGACCAGCTTAACGCGCAACTCACGCAGCGAAGTCTGGCCGAAGTTCTTGACGCTGAGGAGCTCCTTCTCGCTGTGGCTGACCAGGTCGGCGATGGTCACGATGCCCAGGCGCTGCATGCAGCTTCTGCCGCGCACCGAGAGCCCCAGGTCGGCGATGGGCCGGTTGAGCAGCGGGTTGTCGCTGCCGGGACCCATGCGCCCGCGCTGGCGGCGGCGGCGCTCCTCGTCGCGACCCAGGCCCAGGTAGAGACTCTTGGCGGCGAGCAGGTCCTTGATCTCCTGGAGGCTGGTGTCCCCGAAGTTCTTGTGGGCCAGGAGGTCGTCCTCACTGTGGCGGATGAGGTCGCCGAGGGCCCTGATTCCCAGGCGGGCCAGGCAGTTGCGGCTGCGCACCGAGAGCTCGAAGTCGTTGAGCGGGGTGCGCAGCAGCATCTCCATGCGCTCCTGCTCCTTCTCCTGGGCCTCGTCGTAGTACATCTCGGTGGAGGCCACCGCGTCGGAGAGGTACAGGCGGACGCGCTCGTTGGTGGGGGAGAGCTTGAGGGCCTGTTCGAAGCAGGCGATGGCCTCGTTGAAGCGGCTGTTCTCGTCGTGGAGCAGCCCCAGGTTGGTCAGCGCGTTGGCGAAGATGCTGGACTCTCCGGCCACGCGCTTGTAGCGCTCGGCGGCCGGCTCCTCGTGGCCGCGGAGGTCGAGTATCCAGGCGCTGCGGAAGTTGGCTCCGGGGAGTTCGGGGTCGGCGGCCAGGGCTTCCTCGTAGAGGTCCAGGGCCTTCTGCTGGTCGCCCTCCTCTTCGGCCATGAGCCCCTGGACGTAGAGGGCTTCGGGGGCCTTGGACTTCTTGGCGGCCTTGACGGCCTTGGCGGCGGCCGCAGCGGCCTCCTCGGAGCGGCCCAGGCGTTGCAGGCACTCGGCGCGCCTGGCCAGGTCGACGGCCGGCTCCGCGGCGCTCTCGGCGGACTGCTCGAAGATGTCGGCGGCCTCCTTGAGGCTGTCGCGGGCCATGCGGATCTCGCCGACCAGGAAGCAGGCCAGGGGCACGTGCCGGCGGTGGTTGAGCAGCGCCTCGGCCTCCTCGTCCTGCCCCATGGCCCACAGGAAAGCGCCGTGGCGGACGGCGGCCTCTTCGGCGGGCAGGCTGGGGGCCAGGTCCCGGTCGAAGTTGGCGAGCAAGTCGCGGAGTTCCTTGCGCTCTTCGGGCGAGACGCTCAGATGGCGGCGGAGCTTGAGGGCCTGGCGGGGTCCGAATTCGGCGGCGGCCAGCCATTCAAGAAGGGGGGCGTCGGCGTTGGTCATGGGGAGTCTTCCTCCGTATGGCGCGAAAAAGGCGAGTTTTCTTACGCTTGCTGGGCGGAAGAGGATAGGAGGTATTGCCTACAAGTCAAGCACCGAAAGCCACATCCGAACATTGTCCTATTCCGGGGACATAATACTTAATTACGCTTGACGCGCCCTCGCTGCGGGCCTATTCTCTCCCTCCATGGCGCGCATTGCCAGGGTAGTGGTTCCGGGGCATCCGCATCACGTGACGCAGCGCGGGGTGCGTTCGATGGCGGTCTTCGCCGGCGACGGCGACCGCGAGTTGTATCTGCGGCTGATGGCCAAGCAGTGCGCGCGTTTCCGGGTCGAGGTGCTGGCCTGGTGCCTGATGACTAACCACGTACACCTGGTGATGGTCCCGGAGCGCGAGGAGGGGCTGGCCGCGGCGGTGGGCGAGGCGCACAGGCGCTACACCCGGACCAGGAACTTCGCCGAGGGGGTCAGGGGCTATCTCTTTCAGGGGAGGTTCGGTTCGTGCGTGCTGGACGAGCGGCGCCTGCTGGCGGCGGCGCGCTATGCGGAGACGAACCCGGTGCGCGCCGGGATGGTGGTTCACCCGGGGGATCACAAGTGGAGCAGCGCGCGCTTTCACCTGGGGCGGCGCAAGAGAGACGCGCTGGTCGCCGACCGCACGCTGCGGGGGCTGGTGGGCGACTGGGGGGAGTTCCTCGGCGCGGATGACGGCGAGGCGGAAGAGTCCTTGCGGCGCGCGACGCGGACGGGCAGGCCGGCGGGGGACCGGCGCTTCCTGGTCCGCGTTGAGAGGTTGACCGGGCGTGAGCTCCGGCGTCGGAAACCCGGCCCGCGGCCGAAGGGGAGAAGCGGGTCCTGAAACAGTCGATCAGGATAGCCCGGGTCAAGGCGCTTCCTGAGAAGGGCGACCTGGAGGCCGACCACAAGCTGCTCATGCCCGTGCTCGGGGAGATTGCCGGCGAGAGGCCCGAGGCGGTTCGCGTGGCCCCCACGACCCAGCTACGGACATTTATGTAGGCCCGTTAGGGCTGTTGGGGGGGCGAGAGGGGTGGTCCCGGGTGCCGCCCCTTCCGCCTCTGGGGGCGCGCCTTGCGCGCCGGGGCCGGCGGGCGTCAAGTGCAAAAATCGGCCCGAGAACGGGACGCACAAGTGCTTAGGGCGCCGGGTGGAAATTGCCTTGACAGCCCCTCGGGGTTCGGCTAGCTTTCTCACGTCAGATTGAGGCCGTGCCCTGTGGGGGCCGGCCGGTTTTCGCGTATCCGCGCGAGGCGGTCGGTCACGCGGACGCACATTGTGCGTCCCCCCACACAAGGGACCGAGTCAGGGACGGGAGAACCATGTTCGGAACCACAGTAGCCTGGGGCCTGGACATCGGCTCGTCGACCATTAAGGCCGTCAAGCTTCGCAAGACCGGCAGCGGCGTGGAGGTGCTCGATTTCGACGTCATTGAAATCGAGCACAGCGACGACGAGTCCTCCCGGGACATGCGCAATGCCGCGGCCATCGCCGAGCTGGCCCGCCGCAAGAAGTTCGGCGCCATCCCGGTGGTGGTCTCGGTGCCCGGCAACCAGGTCTTTTTCCGGCCCTTCAACCTGCCGGCGGTGGGCGAGCGCAAGGTGCCGGAGATCGTGCGCTACGAGGCCCGCCAGCAGGTGCCCTTCCCGCTGGAGGAGGTGGTCTGGGACTACCGCACCGCCGAGGGCGCCGGAGCCGGCGAGCTGGCCGTCAGTCTGGTGGCCATCCGCAAGGAGATCGTCGAGCGCCTGCTGTCCACCATGCGCGAGCAGGGCATGAACGTGGCCGGGTTGACCCCCAGCCCGGTGGCGGTGCTCAACTACGTGCACTACGACGTCCAGCCTCTGGAGACCAGCCTGATCCTGGACGCCGGCGCCAAGGTCACCGACTTCGTCATCCTTCACGGGGGCAGCTTCTGGTTCCGCCCCCTGCCGGTGGCCGGCGCAGACATCACCCACGTCTTCGAGCAGAAGTTCCGGATGCCCTTCGCCGAAGCCGAGAGCCTCAAGACCAAGCTGGCCGAGAGCAAGCAGTACCAGAAGATGTTCCAGGTCATCGAGCCCACCCTGCGCAGCCTGGCCGGCGAGATCCAGCGCACCAGCGGCTACTACCTGTCGCTGCAGCGCAACGTGCGCATCAACCGGATATTCGGTCTGGGCCATACCTTCCGGCTGCCGGGCATGTGCGAGTTCCTCAGCCAGAACATTGAGATGGACCTGGAGTTGATCAGCGCTCCGCAGCGCATCGCGGTCTCCGCGGCCATCGACACCACCTGGTTCGCGGAGGAGTTCCCGGGCATGGGGCCGTCTCTGGGTCTGGCGCTGCAGGGACTGGGCCTGGCCCACGTGGAGATGGGCCTGCTGCCCGAGTCGCTGGTCCGGGAGAAGCGGGCCGGCGCGCGCCGCAAGCTCTTCATCGCCGCGGCCGCGGCCATCGCCGGCCTGGTGGCCAGCGAGTACGTGGCCGCCAGGAACGAGACCGCGGGCCTCGACGGCGAGGAGGGCCGCATCGCCAAGATGAAGAAGGTCCTCAAGGAGACGGCGGCGAGGCAGACCAAAGTTGGCAACGCTGGCCGGCTGATCAAGCCGCGCAAGGCTCAGCTGGAGCGCTGGGGCCGCATCGGCATGGAGCGCGGGCGTTACAGCGAGGTGGCCGGCAAGCTGCTCGCCAAGATGGGCGAGCACAACGCGGAGGTCAAAGCCAAGCACAGGAGTAGGGGCGGGAAGGCCGGGGAGCCCGCGCCGGGCGAGATGTTCCTCGCCGACCTGCACGTTTCCCGCAAGGGTCCTGGGAGCAACCCGCGGCTCGGTCATCTCAGGAGCGACACCCGCTTCACGGGACTGCTGGGCACCCGGACCGACGGCCGGCTTTACGTCGTGGCCCGCTTCGAGTGCTACGGGGGAAAGGGCGAGCCCTCGATCCTCCCCACGCTCGACTTCGAGAAGGCGCTCCACGAGGAAAAGAGCTTCCAAGGCATTCGCGAGGTGGCCAAGGTCCTGCAGCCGGGCGAGAAGGACGAGTGGAAGGCCAGCAGCGGCGACAGGCCCAGGTTCCTGGAGCACTTCAGCCCGAAGTGGCGCGCGGGTGATCGCGCGGGCACCAACAAGGATAACAACGCCTGGGTTTTCTGGGCGCTGTGGCTCTACGAGCCCGAGGCGCCGGCGGCGGCCGAGGGCGTAGTCGCCTCTTCCGGCGACGGCGAGAAGGGCTGACGCCATGAACAAGGACTACATATCCTGGTCCATCCTGGGCGCGGCCGTGCTGGTCGGCGTCGTCGTTTACCTGGTGGTGATCGGTCCGATGCGCGCGGAGAACAGGAAACTCATCGAGGACAAGCGCTTCCTGGCCGCGCGCTTCACGCCGGTGAAAGTGGAGGACAGCTCCGGCGAGAAGCGCAATCTTACCGACGGCATCAAGCAGCTGGCCTCGGGCCGGAAGGCCAAGCGCAGGAAGATGAGCAAGAAAGATGTTGTGAAGCTCCAGAAGAAGTTGCTGGGCATACCGGAGGAAACCAAGAAAGAGGACATTCCCATCGAGGACATGGAGCGGGTCAAGGTCCAGGCTTGGGACAAGAAGCTTTACAGGCTCTACCCGCTGAGCAGCAACCGCAAGAAGCTGCCCAGCCCCAAGCTCGAGAAGGCCAAGAGAGCCGAGGACAAGGCCCTCGGCGCGGCGCGCCTGGACTTCGTCAAGAAGCACTTCTCGGCCCGCAGCTTCAGGGTGGACCCCGCCAAGGACTTCAAGCCCGGGCCGCCGGATCACATCGGCCTGTTCCGCGAGTGGGTCAAGGCTGAGGACAAGAGGATAGACGATGCCTTCCTGGCGGCCGGCAAGGGCATCGAGTTCAAGCTCCTGAAGGACCAGGTCAAACTGTTCACCCCCGGCCGGAAGCTCAACTGGCTGAATGACGGCCGGGTGACCGGCTGGATTGCCGATGGGAGGACGAAGACCCCGCGCGACAAGGTGCTCAAGCGCCTGGTGCTCCGCCGCCAGATACTCATGGCCCTGGCCCGGGCCAGGGCCAGTGTCCGCCGCCTGAAGCGCGTCGGCGGCGCCGACGGCGAGGTCAAGGAGAAAGAGGAAACCGAGACGCGGGGCCTGGACAAGATCGTCAGCCTGGTTTTCAAAGAGCCGAGCAGTGGCTTCGGGACCGGCAGGCGCCGGAAGGTCCCCTATGCGCCCAACAAGGTTGAGTTGACGGTGAGCTGCCACTTGGCGGTGGTGCCCGCCCTGCTCCGCGAGCTGGAGGCCATCGGCAAGGTCCGGGATCAAAAGAGCGGCGAGCTGGTCCAGCAGAGGCCCTTCTGCTTCTGGGCCGGGAACATGGCCGTCACCCGGGTGACCGGCTGGCCGGCGGCGCTCTCCGGCAGCAGGGATCTGAATTCCGAACGCGCCTACGGGCGTTACTTTGAGTGGCCGGTGAAGGTGGTCATTTCCGGGGTGATCCCGGAGTTCAACCAGAAGCTGGATCCCGTGCCACGGAGGAAGTAGAGTGCGGACCAAGGTGAGCCGGTTGCCGCAGCGGGCGGTGGAGGTGTCCCGATGAACCAGATCAAGGAGCACCTCGACAAGATAGTTGCTGCGGTGATCATCGTGGCCTGCCTGGGCCTGATCGCCAAGACGCACCTCTCCGAGCGCCAGCAGGCCGTCAGCATCGAGGAAATCGACAGGGTCCTCGACATAGTCGAGGGAGACGGGCCGAGGGTGGCGGTGGCGCCCATCCCCAAGTTCGGCACCGAGTTCGAGGCCAGCATGGCCCGGCTCGACGGGAACCTGCCCAGCGGGCTGTCCGGCTGGAAGTTCTACGCGTCGCCGGACTGCGGGGGTCCGCCCCCTGAGAAGAACTGGACCTTGGTGGCCAAGGTCTTCGGCCCCGCCGAGCGCGCCGGGGCCGATGCCGAGGTCCGGACGCTGAGAGGTAAGATCAAGGTCGATGGCGGGGTATTCGTACACGAGCCCGAGCCGAGGGGCGGCGGCTTCTGGGCCTGCGCGGGCAAGTTCACTTCAGCGACCGACCCCGAGGTTGAGCCTGTCAGGCAGAAGCTCATCGCTCTTCAGTACACGAACGTAGTCCCCAAGGATTTGAAAGCCGGCATCAGGCCGCCAGTGGCGCCGCCAGGCATCCTGGCCCTGCCGGAGATGAAGGTCAAGGGCGTGTACATGGGCAAGGCCGAGCTGGCCGCCCTGTTCAGCGCCAGGGACGCCAACTACTCGGTCAAGCTGCTCCAGGTCTGGCGCCGCAAGGCCGGCGAAGAGAAGTGGCCGACCGCACCGCTCTTCACGCTGACTGTTACTGTTGAAGGCAACAAGACGACGGTGGTCCCCCCCAAGGGCGCCAGCGGCGACCAGAGCGGCCTGGCCATCACCCAACTCAAGCTGCCGGCCCGCGAGGCCTACGAGTACCGCGCGCGGGCGGCGGCGGGCTTCCCCAAGAAGGTGAAGCTGGCCGAGGGCCTGGACCTCCAGCCCGCGCCCAAGGAACTGGCCGCCCTGCTCAAGGGCGAGAGCTACGTCACGAAGTTCACCGCGCCGGTCAAGATCGAGACCCCCGGCGAGGTGCAGATTCAGTTCTCCGGCGAAATGCTGATGAGCAGGAAACGGTACGGCAACTTCCGGCTGAAGCGGTGGATGACAGGTTCGTCCGAGCCGGTCACCCACATGATGCGCTTTCTGCTCGGCAAGCGCATTAAAGCCTCTGTCAACAGGCACATCGGCGGCAAGACCGTCAGGGTGGTTTTCGACTCCGAGGCTATTCTGGTCAGCATGGCCACCGAGATGCGTGAGGTCTGGGGCTGGAAGTGGATCATGGTCCCGGATCCCGAGACCGGAGTATTGGTGCGTAAGAAGGTCAAGTACCGCAAGCCGGACAAAAAGGTCAAAGTCGCTATCATCAAGGACGTCCGTACGGGTAAGACCCACAAGCTGGACCGGTCCGGCGGGGATAAAGGCTGGTGGCCCAAGGGCTTGGCGGTCCAGGCCGCGCCGGTCCCCACCCCGGATCCAACCCCGACCCCCGTGGTGGGGCCTCCCTCGCGCCGGGGCCCGGTCAACGGCACCTCTTCGCGGCGGGGTCCAGTGGTCATTCCCAAAAAGCCCAAGACGCCGGTGAAGCCCAAGGTTACCCCGGCTACGCATCCTCCTACAGACAAGCCGGTTACACCTAAGAGGCCACGGCAGCCTCGCGAGACTCCTCCGCCCCCGCCGGACCCGGAAATGGATCCCGGCCCGCGGCCGAAAGCCGGCGATGCCAAAGCGCTGGAGGCGTGGGAGACGAAGAAGAAGGAGCATGAGGAGTGGCTCAGGAGCAATCGGTCGGGAGGGATGAAGTAGGGCTTTTTCGCCTAATTTGAGGGGAGGCAGGCCCGTCGAGATGGTTAGAGGTGCCCGCCACCAGGGAGCGGTCCAAAATTGTTGAACTCATCGTACCGTGACGGCGTTACCAGGAGGCAGAGCGGGGTTCTGCCTTTCCGGTTCCCGAAAGGAGTGCCCAACATGAAGGGTCGGCTGAGCATTTTGCTGGTTTTGGGGGTGCTGTTGGCTGCCTGGGGATGTCAGAAGGATGGTGGCAAGAAAGAGGGGCCGTCCAAGAAGACGGCTGCCGACGCCACCGCTGACAATCTCCTGGCCGAGGTGGCGGCTGAGAAGCCCAAGCCCACCAAGGCTCCTCCCAAGGTGGTCAAGAAGGAGCCGCCCAAGGTCGTGAAGAAGGAACCGCCTAAGATCGTCAAGAAAGACCCTCCCAAGAAGGAGCCGCCCAAAGTCGTCAAGAAGGAGCCCGCTATCCCCAAGGTGGTGGCTCCGACCGCCGGCAAGTACGACGCGCTCTTCACGGAGATGGCCAAGAAGGAGGGAGTTGACCCCAAGGCTGCGGCCCGGGCCGAGACGCTCTTCGCCGTGGGCAAGAAGCTCTACGAGGAGCAGCGCTACGAGGCAGCCCTGCGGCGCTTCAACCAGTCCCTGCGGATCTACCCGCGGCACCGCGCCGCCGCCCAGTACGCTGGCAAGTGCCGGGCCCTGCTCAACATCGGCCTGGATACCATGAAGAAGGCCCTGGAACAGCTGGAGAGAGAAGAGCGCGTGCGCGTTCAGGAGGCCCTGGCCAAGATCCAGAACGTGGTCGACGCCGGCAACCGCTCCCGTGCTGAGGCCACCCGCAGCCATCCCGGCGACGAGCACAAGCCCGCCGACCATGTGCTCAGCCGCAAGCGCAAGGCCGCCGAGGAGGCCATGAAGTCCTACGACCGGGCGCTGGAGATCATCCGCTGGCTGCCCTACCAGGTGGACCTCAGTTCGCTGCGCCGCCGGGTGAAGGCTGCCAAGAGCGAGACCCGGGAGATCCTCAAGAGCATTGACGACCACCTGGCCGCTTACCGTCGCGAGAAGGCCGAGAAGGAGCGCCTAGCCGGCCGGGCCCGCGAGGAGATTTTCTTCTACCGCAAGCTCAGGGCCATGCTCGACCGCGCCCGCTTTGACTACAAGCGCGGCAAGTTCGAGGAGGCCGAGGCCATCTGCGACCAGGTTCTGCGCCTGGCGCCCAAGAACGGCGACGCGGTGGCCCTGCGGGCCAAGAGCCGCGAGAAGAAGCACCGCACCCGCGAGAAGGAGACCTACGAGAGCTACCAGATCGAGTTCCGCAGCGCCATGCAACTGGTGGAGGACGCCACCGTTCCTCACTCCAAGGTGCTGGTTTACCCCGACAACTGGCAGAAGGTGATGCTGCGCACCGAGCAGCTGGGCATGTCCAGCGACGCCGAGCCGCCGTGGATGAACGACATCCGCCGGAAGCTCGAGAAGAAGGTCAACTTCGAGTTCGTGCAGGCCCCGCTCAACGAGGCCATCACCTTCCTGCAGCAGGTGAGTGACGTCAACATGATCATCGACCCGGCCGCCAAGGCCGGGGGCGAGAAGCCCATCACCCTGAAGATGACCCAGGCCAGCCTGAAACTGGCCCTGGACTGGATCCTCAAGCTGGCGGGTCTGGACTACGAACTCCGCGACAACGCGGTGTTCATCTCCACGCCGAACAACCTGAAGCCCGAAACCAAGATGCTCATCTACGATATCCAAGACCTCATTCTCCAGATCCCGGACTTCCCGGGCCCGGAGATGGACCTGATGGCCGCTGGTGCCGGCGGGCTGCTGGCCCCGCCGCCGCCGCCGGCGCCGCAGACCACTGCGACGACCATCGTGGAGATGATCAGGCGGCGCATTCGCCCGGAGACTTGGGCTCCCAACATGGGCACCAGCATCGAGGAGCGCAGCGGCAAGCTGGTGGTGGTCCAACGGTCCGAGGTGCATCGCATGATCTCCAGCCTGCTGGCCGACCTGCGCAGCACCCAGAAGGTGCTGGTGGTGGTCGAGGGGCGTCTGCTGACCATCCGCGAGGGGCTCTTCGAGGACATCGGCGTGAACTGGGGGACCCAGCCGGCCTTTGCCGCCGGCGCGCGGAACGACCGCGGCCTGACCACCGAGAGCGGCTCCCTGAACACCATCGGGTCGATCATCAACAACAACCTCCAGTTCTCGCCGGACCGCACCACGTTGCGGACGGGTCATCCCCAGCTCAACACCGGCGCTCCCAGGGGCGGCCTGAGCGCGGAGTTCAACTTCCTGTCCAACCTGGAGCTCAAAGCCGTGCTCCACGCCCTGCGCATCAAGGAGAACGGCGCGGTGCTGCAGGCGCCCAAGCTCCTGGTCCACAACGGGCAGCGGGCCTACATGTGGGTCGGCACCCAGCGGTCCTACGTCAGCGGCTGGGGAGCCGCCGGCGACGACGCCACCCCCACGGTCAACCAGCTCCTGACCGGCGTGGTCTTCGACGTCAGACCCATCGTCAGCGCCAACCGCCGCTACATCACCCTGGAGCTGCGTCCCACCTTCACCAACCTCGTTGACATGGGTACCAGCAGCTCCACGACCCCGGTCGATGACGACGACGACGACGACGACGACGACACCACCACCCTGGTGACCCTCAGGACGGAGTTGCCCGACGTGCAGGTCACCCGGGTGCGAACCTCGGTGACCATCCCGGACGGCGGCATCATCCTGACCGGTGGCCGGATGCGCGACGTGCAGTTCGAGACCGAGGCGGGCGTGCCCTTCTTGAAAGACATCCCGTTCCTGGGGCGGCTGTTCCGCTGGAACCGCAAGGACAACGAACGCGAGAACATGGCGATACTGGTTACGGCCCGCACGCTGCTCTTCGAAGAAGAAGAGCGCAAGCAGTTCTAGGCGGCGAGGAGGAAATTCGATGAGAGCTTACCTCTCCATAGCGCTGATCCTGGCCTTCCCTCTGGCCCTCAAGGCCGGTGAGCCGAAGGTCACTCCCAAGGACAAGGATGGGGCCAAGGCCATCCTCAAGGCCATGGACGAGAAGGAGCGGCGGAACGAAATCGAGGTGATGAAGGTCACCGACCGCAAGCTCCGCTCCCAGCGCCACTACCAGACCGCCAAACGGCTGTACGAGAACCTGATGTACGCCGAGGCCCGCACGGAGGCGGAGCTGGCCGTGACCTACGACCCCAGCAACCGCAAGGCCAAGGAGCTCCTGCGCCTGGCCAACTCGGTGCTGGCCGTGCGCCGCGCGCGGATCCGCGCCATGACCCAGCACCTGAAGCGCCGCGAGCAGATCAAGCGCCAGGAGCAGCTCATGAAGCTGCAGAACCACGTGGACCGCGCCAAGGTGCTCCTGGCGCGGGCCACCGCCGGCAAGCGGGTCGGCGACGACGTTACCCGGCTTGCCGAGGAGCAGACGCAACTCGACGAGGCCGACCGCCAGCTGGTGCGCGCGCGGGAGATCGCCAAGTGGATGCCCGCCTACGTCCCGGTCAAGGAGTTCGAAGAGATCATCGAAAGCATGCTGGCCCAAGTCTACAAGGAGCGCAAGGTCCGCGACGCGAAGCTCAAGGCTCTGGGCAAGGAGCGCGCTGCGGACGCGGCCCTGCGGGCCCGGGCCAGCCAGCTGGCCTTCCAGCGCCGCCGCGTACGGATGCTCATGGACAAGGCCATGATGCTCTTCGCGCGCGAGGACTACGACGGGTCCGGCCGGCTGGCGCGGCGGGTCCTGGAAATGGACCCCACCAACAGCAGGGCCGTTGAGCTGGGCACCGCCTGCCGGATCAAGGCCATCGACAAGCGCGCCGCGCGCACCGCGGACCTCAAGAGCGAGACCCTCAAGGACTGGGTGGAGCTTTCCAAGCGGGCCACCATCCCGCACAGCCGGCTCTTGGTCTATCCCAAGAACTGGGACGAGATCAGCCGCCGCGAGTCGCTGGAGGAGCAGCGTCTGCAGGAGCCGGAGTGGAAGCGCAACATCCGCGCCGCCCTGGAGAAGGAGGTAAGCCTCGAGTTCGAGGAACAGCCCCTGGAGGAGTGCATCAACTACCTGCGCGGGCTGACCGAGGCCAACATCATCACCGACAACAAGGCCTTCGCGGCCGGCGGCGTTGAGCCCAAAACACCCATCACCCTGCGCCTGTCCAAGACCAAGCTGGGGCTGGCCCTCAAGTGGATCCTGCGCATGGCCAAGCTGGACTACGCCATGAAGAAGGGGGCCATCTTCATTTCCACGCCCAAGAACCTGCAGGGCGAACTGATCCAGAAGATTTACGACGTTCGCGATCTGACCTTCAACATCACGTCCTTCCCCGGCACCGAACTGGGCCTGGGCGCTGGCTGCGGCGGCGGCGGCGGCGGCGGCGTCGTGGTTGCTCCCCCGCCGACGGTTATCGCCGCGCCGGGCACACTGCAGGACATGATCAAGCGGGTCATCCGCCCCACCAGCTGGGGCGTGGGCGGCTCCGCCATCGAGGAGCGCAACGGCCAGCTGATAGTCGTGCACCAGCCGGAGGTCCACGCCCAGATTTCCCAGCTCCTGGAGGACTTCCGCAAGAGCCAGACTGTCCAGGTGCACGTCGAGGCCCGCTACGTGGACGTCAGTCAGGGCTTCCTGGAGGAGATCGGCGTCGACTGGGGCGGCAACCCCGCTGCGTCCTGGTACCAGGTGCCCTCCGCCAGCGCCGGCTACGCCGGTAATTTCAAAGGGGCGACCGGTTTGCACCAGTTCAACAGCAATCATCCCAGCAGTCCCGGGGAGCCCGGCGTCTGGGACAGCAGCTTCGGGCTGCCCGGCGGGCGCTCGGGGCGTCTCAACCAGATGTACAGCAGCTGGAACACCGGCCGGGGTACGACCAGCGCCCTGAGCGGCGACTACACCGGGGGCGAAGGTCTGTCTGCGATGTTCGGCTACCTGGGCAATTGGCAGGCCCAGTGGCTGATCCGTGCCGTCAAGAAGGAGCAGAGGGGCACGGTACTCTTCGCCCCGCGCCTGACCATGTTCAACAACCAGCGGGCGCACATCTTCGTGGGCCGGCAGACCAGCTACATCTCCGGATGGACCAGCAGCGGTGACACCTCCACCCCCGAGGTGAACACGGCGATCATGGACGGCGTGTCCCTCGACGTGCGCCCCATCGTCTCGCACGACCGGCGCTACATTACCCTGGAACTCAGGCCCACCCTGGTCCGCCCGGTGCGCGAGCGCAACTTCACCGTGGACGACGATGATGACGATGACGATGACGACGATACCGGCGTCGGCACGCTGCGCTTCAGCCTGCCGGAGTTGGAGATCCGCACCATCCGCACGGTGGTCACCGTCCCCGACGGCGGCACCGTGCTGCTCTCCGGCCTGATGACCGAGTCGACCAGCGACCAGCATCAGGGCATTCCCGGCCTGATGAACATCCCGTTCCTTGGGCGTCTCTTCGGCAACAACTTCAAGGACGTGGAGCGCCGCAATCTGTTGATCCTGGTCAACGCGCGGCTGATTCTCTTCTCTGAGGAGGAGATGAAGCTCTAGCCGCTGAGGTACCGGCCCCCCGGCGGGGGGGCAGCTTGTGAGGCGAGCCGGCCGGCGCCCCCACGCGGGCGCTGGTCGGAAGAACAAGGGGGTAGAAGATGACAGCCAGGAAAGCTGCGGCTCTCGCCGCGGTTCTGGCCGGGGTGCTGTGTACCGCAACCTCGGTTCGGGCCGCCACCAACTACGAGTACACCAAGGGGCTTGTCGACCATTCGCTCCGCTTCCACGACCTCGCGGAGCGTTTCCTCAAGAAACTGGAAAGCGGGCGCAATCCCGGAGACAAGGCCGAGGCCATGCTGGGCATGGCCTACCTCTGCAAGGGCCAGGCCGACATCATGCCGCGCCGGGGGGCCAAGGGCCCGGACGGCAAGAGCCCGCCGCAGAGGCGGCGCGACAAGTACAACGAGGGCCTGGCCTTTATCGAGAAGTACACCCGGGCCGCGCCCAAAGGATACCGCCTCAACGGCGAGGCCCTCGGCCTGAAGTCGGCCATTCAGGAGGAACTGACCAGGGTCTACAAGGATCTGATGGCGAGCCTTACCAAGGACGATCCCGAGTGGGTCGAGCTGAATAAGAGACAGATGAAAATCCGCCTGCAGGCGGTGGAGAACCTGCGCAAGGGCATGCTCGACGCCGAGAGGGCCTACGCCGCGGGCCTGAGGGCCTGGCGCGACCCCGCCGCGGGCAACCAGCCCGGCGCCAAGGCCAAGAAGGATAAGCTCTACGGGGCCTACGTGCTCGCCTCCCAGAAATACTTCCGCGCGCTGGTCAAGAGCGCCGACAGCCTGAATAGGGACAGCAGCGAGCAGAAGGCCATGGGCGAGAAGATCGTCAATGTGGTCAAGGCCTGGATCAAGCATCAGGACGACAAGACGTACGACCCCCCGCCCGAGGGCGTGCAGATGATCAACAACTACTTCATAGCCCGCGGCTACGTCTTCGCCGGCAAGGTCGACAAGGCCGTCGAGGAGGGCTTCAACAAGATACTGGAGATCGACCCCGAGCTCTTCCCCAAGGCCAACCAGCCCTGGGCCTGGAGCGTGCGCCTGACCTCCATGATGTTCATGGCCATGGCCCTTTTCGACAAGGCTGAGAAGACCAAGGTCCACGAGGACTACCAAGCCGCCCTACAGGCCATCAGCTTCGAGTTCGGGACCCACGCCTCCGGCACCGTGCTGGGCATCCGCGCGGTGATCCTCAAGGGCCGGGTGCTCGGCAGGCTCAAGGAGCACACCCAGGCCATCAGTGAGCTGAAGGGCGCCCTGGACAAGATCAAGGCCCTGATCGCCCGCAGGGGTCGGGATGCGGTATACGCCGGCGACCTCCGCTGGCGGGCGCTGCAGGCCATGAGCGACGTGGTGCTGGGGCTCCTGCAGCAGGGCAAGACCATCGACGTCTCCCCCGAAGTGCTCATCGAGGCCGGCAGGAGCTGCTACCGGCAGACGAATTACGAGGCCGCGGTGGGCTGCTTCCGGCAGGCCATCAACGCCTCGATGAAGCTGCCCTACAAGGAGCGCGCCCTCCCCAGGGGTGAGCCGCTGGCCTGGTACTTCATGGGCATCGCCTACTTCAGGATGAAAAATCACCTGGAGGCCCAGCTGGCCTACGAGGGCGCCCTGGACAATTTCCTGGGGCAGAACATACCCAAGGAGTTCCGGGAGGACCCCAAGAACAAGAAGCTCCTCAAGGAGATCAGGGACGACGTCCTCAAGAGGTGCGTCGGGAACGGGCGCATCGCCGCCACTCTCGAGCGGGGCCTGAACCCCTCCAAGTTCAACAAGGACCGTTTTCTCGAGTGGATCAAGTGGGGAGTCAAGCTCGATCCCTCTATGGCGAAGGACCTTCCCTACTACATGGCCGTGGCCATCAAGGGCGAGGCCGACGGCATGGCCCGCAAGGCCTCGCCGCTGGAGAGCGACGGCCAGAAGCAGCTCGCGCGGGCCGTGCGCAAGGAGGCCCTGAATCTCTACGAGAAGGCCAAGCTCCACACGGACGGCGAGGGCAAGCCCGGGGGCTTCCGGGCACTGCCCAAGTCCTCGACCTGGTACGAGGAAGGCGTTTACCTCATCGGGGTCTGCAACTACCAGGCGATGGGTGTGCTGGGCTACAAGGGCCGGAGCAAGGCCGAGAGGGACAAGGCCGTGGACCTGGCCAAGCGGGCGCTGGGGCAGTTCGACGCCTACGAGAAGTGGATCGCCGACAATCCGCCGCGGGTCCGCATCGACGACGCCCGGCAGCGCGCGGTGCAGCTCAGGGTCATTCGCGACCGGCGCAAGAGCCACAAGAACGCCATCTCCCTCTACCGGCCCTTCATCTACTTTGACCTGGAGGAGTACCAGAAGGCCCTGGACTCCGCCGAGGGGCTCCGCACGCGCCGCGACCTGGAGTCCGGCCAGAAGCGCAGCCTGCACCGCATCCTCTTCAAGTGCTACGCCGAGATCGCCACCAAGCAGACGGACCTCACCAAGCTGGAAAGCTTTCTGAAAAAAGGCGAGGTCGAGGCCGAGTGGTTCAACAAAGAGGCCGAGCGCGCCGAGACGGTCGAGGACAAGGCCTCCCTGCGCAACAGCTTCGACTTCTACCTCAACCGCCTGGCCACTGCCTACGGGGACGCCGTTAAGATCGCCATCAGGCAGGGCAAGGGCGAGACCCTGGGCAAGGCCTTCCAGCGCCGCCGCGGTGAGCTGATCAACCAGTTGCTGAAGAATCCCAAGTACCAGACCATCGACGGCCTGGGGCTGGTGGCCAAGCTGTTCATCGAGCTCAAGGACTATGACGAGGCCCGCAAGGCCTACGACAAGATGATCGAGAAGTTCGACCCCGACAACGACCGCATGGGCATGGCCGACGACAAGCTGGTCAAGGTCGAGGATCTCAAGTTGCGCAGAGCGCTGGAGAACACCAAAAGGATAGTCGAGGGCGGCCGCCGGGCAATGACCAACGCCCGCCGCCGGCTGGACGCCATCGACGCCTTCGTCCACGGCCGCAAGGCCGACCCCAAGACCAGGAAGCCCGCGGTGGCCAAGGACTACGACAAGGCCGTGCGCAGCATCGAGGCCTTCCTGCGCGACATCCCCGGCTACGACAGCGAGAAGGGCGGCAAGCCCGGCCCGGCGCGCACGGGCATCGAGGATCTCAAGAAGGAGCTGCTCTTCCGGCTCAAGCTGCTGCGGGCCGCCAACGGCAGGACCACCTGCTACGTGGAGCTGGGCCTGAAGCTGCTGGCCGAGAACGAGAAGGACGAGGCCAAGAAGGCCTTCGAGCAGGGGCTTGGGAGCGCCAAGGACGCTCTCAAGTACTGGCCCAAGGACGCCGACGTCCGCTACAACCAGGCGATCTGCCAGCTTCACGCCGCCGGCGGGAACAAGGACATGCTCAAGGATGCCAAGGCGGGCTTCGACAACCTGCGCGTCGGCAGCGTCTACAACGGCGAGACCTACTGGAAGGCCGTCCAGGGCGCGGTGCGGGCGCGCATCGAGCTCGCCGAGTTCGACGCGGCTCGCACTATCCTGGCCAGGCTGCTGCTGACCGCCGAGGATGATGTCAAGAAGGGCTGGCCGGAAGTGCTCGAGTACGTCAAAACCGTGGCCAAGAAGAAGAACATGAAGATCGAGGACTTCCTGGGCAAGAAAGTGGACATCAAGCGCTTCGACTACCGGCCGCGCAGCGAGTTGGAGCGGCTCGTGGAACTCAAGAAGGCCCTGGTGCTGCCCGGCTACGTCACCAACGGCAAGATCACTGAGGAGATCCAGAAACTGCGGGTCAGCCTGCTCGAAGAGATGGTGGAGATGGAGAAGGCCCGCAAGTTCCGGGGCAAGATCGACGATCCCCTGGACATCGCCGAGAAGATCTCCACCGGCAGGATCACCAGCCTCAAGAACATGGGCGGCAAGTCCCGCGGGGTGGAGAACGACAAGCACCAGCCTAAGCTGATCAAGGGCGCCGGGAAGAAGGGCGCCGATGCCGGCCGGGCGGTGCCGGCGAGAGCGCACCTGGCGGCCCGTCTACTGGGAGGGACCTGCTGATGGTCGGCCGAGCCTTGAAGTTGACCCTTGCGGGCCTGGCCCTTCTGGCTCTGGCGCCCGGCGCGGCGCTGGCCGGGGTCGCCGTGCAGGAGTTCAACGACTCCATCTACCGCACCGACGGCAACTCCGACAATAACGTGAAGATACTGGAGGACAGCTGGAAGGGCGTCAAGATCAAGCCGCGGGCCGGCCCCGCGATCCCCGCAGCGGAGTTCGACGTCAGCAGCGTCAGCGGTGTCGATTACGGCAACCGGGTGGCCGAGTATGGCAGCGCCATGGAAGCCAAGCGCTCGGACCTGGCCAAGGCCGCGAAGCTGTTCCTCAGGGGCTTGCGCAAGACCAGGGACAAGAACCAGCACCAGTACTTCCTGGCCGGCTTGGTCGAGTGCTACGAGGGCCAGAACAATCCCGTCGAGATGCGCAAGTACATTCGCAAGATGGCGGCCATGAAGCCGGCGCCCCGGCTGATCTACGACGTCTATCTCAAGCTGGGCCGGAGCTACCTGGTGGCCCGGGATTACGCCGCTGCGGAAAAGGCTTACGGAGAGGCCGAGGTCTTCTTCGCGGCGCTCGAGAAGAAGGCCATGCGGATAACCAAGCCGGGGGTGCGCAAGAAGGTCACCCTCTATCGGCTGTGGGCCAAGTACTGGAAAATATACAGCTTGGAGAAGCAGGGCAAGTCCAAGATCGAAGGCCGGAAGGGCGCGGCGCGGGCCTACAACCTCTTCACCTCTGAGGCCACTGGCCACACGCGCCTGGTAGGCTTGGCGCGCATCGGCATGGCCCGCTGCGACTCGGTGATCGGCAAGCACGACGCGGCCGTCAAGGTCCTGGAGAAGATCAGGGACGACCTGAGAGCGGCCGCGAAGAGTGACCGGACCGCGATCCAGGTTCTGCCCGCGGCCTACGTGGCCCTGGGGGATGTCAGTTTTAATAGACTTGACTACCGCAAGGCTCGTTGGTATTACTTGAAGGTGATCGTGCGGTACTCTGCGGACCGCGCGGCCCTGGCTCGGGCCCATTTCCAGGCCGCGCAGTGTTACGAGAAGCTTGGCGCCAGCCCGACCCGGGAGCGCGAGGCAATCCGCAGGGCTCTGCGGCACTACAAGATCGTGAAGAACGAGTTTCGGGACTGCCTGGAGTACGCGCAGGCCAGGGAAAGGTTGAGCAAACTGGAATCGTGACCGGGGGGAGGGGCGAAGGCAAGGCCCGTCCGGGGCTCCGGTTACGGACAACGGGGAGGAAGGGAGAAAACAAGATGGCTGCTGACCTGAGGAAAAAGATCAGTCTGCTCGTTGCGGGCGCGCTGGTCCTGGGGGTGCTGGCCGTGCCGGTGTTGACCTGGGCGGGCGAGGCCGGCGGGGCCGAGCCGGCACCCACGGTGCCGGCCCCGACGGCCACGCCGGCGCCGGCGCCGGACACCGACTCCAGTTCCGGTTCCAGCTCCGGTTCTAAGGGAGACTGGGGCTGGTGGGAAGTCATCATTTCGATGGGCGCCACCGGTATCGTCATCGTGCTGCTCTCGGTGGCGGGCATGGCGCTGATCATCGACTTCATGGTCAACATCCGCCGCGACAAGCTGGTCCCTCAGGACATCGTCTCCGAGCTCGAGCAGCTGTTCGAGCAGGAGCAGTACGAGCAGGCCATGGAGCTCTGCGACGCGGAGGACTGCTTCTTCACGCGCATCTGCGGGGCGGGCCTGGCCAAGCTGGGCGCCGGATACGAGCGCATGACCGAGGCCGTGCAGGAGGCCGGTGAGGAAGAGATCACCGCCCTCAACCAGAAGATCGGCTACCTGTCGCTGATCGGCACGGTGGCCCCCATGCTGGGCCTGATGGGCACGGTTGTCGGCATGATCGAGGCCTTCAGCACCATCGCCCGCCAGGCCGGCGCGGCCAACCCCGCGGACCTGGCCGGGGGCATCAGCAAGGCGCTGATCACCACCCTGATGGGTTTGATGGTGGCCATCCCCGTGCTGAGCGCCTACACCTTCTTCCGGAACCGCGTCACCCGGGTCATGCTGGAGGTCGGGGTCATCACTGGCGACCTCCTGGACCGCTTCAGGCCGGTGCAGTAGGCCGCGGGCCGGGCGAGTCGCCCGCTAGGAGCGGAACATGAAGATAAAAACCAAGGGCGAACAACTGCCCGAAGCCAAGATGCAGATGACGTCGATGATCGACATCGTCTTCCTGCTCATCATCTTCTTCATGTGCGTCACGGAAATGAACAAGCTGGAGATCGAGGCGGTCACCCTGCCCGAGGCCATGAAGGCCCGGGACGACAAGGATCCGCCGCCGGACCGCATCATCGTCAACATCACCCGCGAGGGTGTCTACCGGCTGAGGTCCAGAACCTACAGCAAGGAAGAGCTCAAGAACTTCCTGGTCAGCCTCTCGGCCGAGAAGAGGGACGCGGACGGGCTGAGCACTCTGGCCGTCAAGATCCGTTGCGACGCGGCCGCTCCGTACAAGTACGTCCAGCGGGTGATGATGAGTTGCATGGACGCCAGGATCTGGCAGGTCTCCTTCGGCGTGGCCCAGAAGCAGAAGCCCAAGGACTAGGCGTCGGAGCCCTGAGGGGCGCAGTTGGGAGGGCACATAGATGGGATTCGGCAGCTCGAAGATGCTCAAGGAAATGACGGCCGAGGAGGAATGGTCTATCCCCACCGCGATGATCGACGTGGTCTTCCTGCTGCTCATCTTCTTCATGCTCGCCAGCAAGTTCCGTGTGATGGAGCAGCGTCTGGACGCCTTCCTCCCCAAGGACAAGGGGCCGCAGAACATTCAGACCACGGTGCGCCAACTCGACGAGATCGTCATCCACGTGACCGCTGAAAAGCAGGGCGGTTTGCGCACCCCCCAGTACCGCATCAAGGGGTTCAGCACCGCAGACCCCAATGTGCTCACCGCCAAGCTCAAGCAGCTCAAGTCGGTGTCGGACATGCCGGTGGTCATCGACGGCCGGCCGCTGTGCCCCTTCCGGCACGTGATGGCCGCCCTGGACGCCTGCGCCCGTGCGGGGCTCACCAAGGTGGAGTTCCGGCCGCCGCCGGCCGCCGACGGGGGCGGGGACGACGCCCACTACAAGCAGCTCTAGCCTCTCCGAAAGCTAGAAGAACAACCGCCCGCCGACTCCCGGCGGGCGGTTTTCCTTATGTGCGGGCAGGACGGGCTGCTAGAGCAATTTAAGTATGTGTAACGAATTGCCGATAAAGGAAGTATGCCAG
>CBDUSI010000003.1:0-77711 GCA_965370045.1 uncultured bacterium
ATCCCTGGCGACGGCTCGCTTAAAGTCGCTCGCCGCTCCGGGCCGGCCCGTTCCTTTGGAACGGTGCGTCCCTCCGCCGATTCCGCTTCTTCCCGGCCCCGCGACGGTCCCGGCTGACGCGGCGGCGGTCAGTCGGCGGGGGCCTCGCCGCGGACCAGTTCGACCCCGGCCTGGGCCAGCAGGTCGCGGCCCAGGTCGTCGGGGTATTCGCCGAGGTAGACCACCCGGCCCACGCCGGCGTTGATGAGCATCTTGCTGCACAGCGAGCAGGGCGTGGCGGTCGAGTAGAGCACCGCCCCGGCCGCGGCCACGCCGTGCAGGGCGCACTGCAAGAGGGCGTTCATCTCCGCGTGGACCCCGCGGCAGAGTTCGTGGCGCTCGCCGCTGGGCACGCCCAGGCTCTCGCGCAGGCAGCCGACCTCCGCGCAGTGGGGCACGCCGCGCGGGGCGCCGTTGTAGCCGGTGGCCAGGATGCGCTTGTCGCGGACCAGCACCGCGCCGACCTGGCGGCGGCCGCAGGTGGAACGCTCGGCGACGTCCAGCGCGATCTTCAGGAAGTACTCGTCCCAGGAGGGGCGCGGCTTGGCGGTGGCGTCGCTCAAGGGCGGTACCTCGCAGTCGGAAGGGTGGAGCCACCCCTGGGATTCGAACCCAGGACCTCAGCTTTACGAAAGCCGTGCTCTGCCACTGAGCTAGGGTGGCGTTAACTGTGACCGTGCAAGACCGTGGTGCCGTGTCCTCGGAACCAAGCATAGCTGAGAGCTCGCCCGGCTTCAAGTGCATCCTGCGAATCCGCGTGCGTGTAGACGTCCCGATGCATGGACAGGGGGCAGCTGGCAATTGCCACGGCTCTCCCATGTCCCATCATTCCCCCCAGTATAACCACCCAACCCGCACATGCAGCGGCCGAAATCGGGCTCGACAACCTGATTCCGGGTGCCTACCATTTCAGGGTGTTAGAGTTCGGCCGAATAGTTGAACAGGACGGGCTCGACAGCACGTAGGCAGATTCCTAAGATTTCTCACGTCCCAGGTGGTACAGAAATGGGGGCAAGCCCAGCATCGTAAATCCGTCTTGATGGGTGGTACAACAATTGGGGTCAGGCCATGTGGAACAATGGGACTCTACGGGCTCGGCTTGGCCCTCTCAGCTGGGAATCCCTATTTCATCTCCTCGAGTTGCACGTCGTCGAAATACGCGGGCGATTTGTCATCATAGTTGTACAGGTATATGGCCGTGCTGCGAGGGTTCGGATGAGTTGTGAACGTTGTTTCGAGGCGCTCCCACTTCCCGATCTTCTTGCTGTTCAGAGCCGCAGAACGAAGGAACTTCTGCCCTTCCTGGTACTCAACAATGTGGGCTCCGGCCCATTTCTGACCGGTGCGCTTGACCATGCACTTGAAGCGGTACTTGCAGTTCGGCTTAAGCGGCGTGAGTTGCCGAATGTGACGCAGAGGTGCCGTCTCTTTGTCAAGGCGTATGCAATACTTCCCTTGGCCAGGGTCCTTGTTCTCTGGCGACACGCCCCAGTAGACAAGGAACCCGTCTTCAATCTCTTCGAAGCCTCCGTTCACGAGAGGTGGAGCGAGAACAGCCCAGGCTTTGGATTTCCCGCCGCGCCAAGTGACTTGTGCCTTCGTCTTTGTCCAGCGCTTCAGCGCGCGCAACCGTGCGCGGTCACGGAAAGTGATCTTCTGGAAGTAGTCGGCCCCACCAACCAGGGCCTCTTCCGCGGGCCGGAGCCCCTTGGGCCAGTTCACACGCCATGACAGATCCTTCACCTTTCCGAGCGGCATGAATATACTCAACACTGCGCCATCCTCACCCGGTGTCATAATCTGCTCCAGCCACGACACGGCGGAGAGTTGTGGCGACAGGGCGCTGACGATCACCGCCGCGGAGACGTTGTCCCGCGGGACATTGATGATCTGGACCCCCGCGCCCGGCTTGCCGGCCACCGAAACGCGTCCGTCAAGATGGAATAGGTAAGCGGCTTTCGGTCTACCTATCGGCTTCAGGTCAACCTTCACCGTCGCGTCCTTGACATGCTGCTCGTTCATCATGGTCACCGCGATCACGCGGTTTTCGCCGTCCGTCCTCACGAAGGCCCGGGCTTGCACGCGTTTGTCGGAGGTCTTGAGGCCGACTGTGTCGCGAAATACCGCCGGCCAGTCCGTGAAAGGCTTAATCCGTCTGCGAAGGTTGATGATACGCTTAACCCTCTGATCGTAGCCATGAATATCGAATCGTTCGCCATTCAGAAAAACACGATGCGCCTTCTGCGGCCTCGTCAACTTCCAGAAGGTATTGGAGAAACCATCGACACAGATGTACTCCGGAAAGGTGTAACGAAAAACATTGGGATGTTTAGTCGCCCCCGACATCAAGTGGAAACCGACCCACTGACCAAGCACGTCCGAACAGCCTTCGATGGCGCAACTGTAATCGGGGTTGACCTTTCTCCCCTCGCGAATCACCGTCTCGAGGACCTTCGCGCAGCCGCCGGCCCACCCGTTCTGTCCCTCGTGCCCGTGTTTGCCATTAAAGCAGCGGAACGGCCCGTTTCGGCCCATGACGTCCCAGTAGAACCCGTCGGCGCCGAGCTGCTTTGCGTAGACATCAATTGCCCAGCGACGCATCCAATCCTGCCATCCGGCCGAAGCAAGGCACATGTTTCGCTCCGCCATGAACGGGTGCTTTGTGGGCGGCTTCCGGCCGGGATTGTCGAGCAGCGCGTTGTTGTAGTAGAAGGCTAGCGGTGGCGGGAGGTACTCTTTCGGGACCTCAGAGCGCTTTCCGCCGCCAAAGTTGTCGGAGGTCGAATGACTTGGGGTCCAGCGCTCGTAGAGGAAATAGAACATCACGCGCCCCTCGGCCTCGTGAACCTTCCGAACGGCGGCCTTGAGTTCGGCGACTGTCCCGAAGGCCGGGCTGGGATAGAGATACGTCGGCGAACAGCGGGCATGATGTTTGCCGCTCTTGTCCTGCCATGTGCTGTCTATGCCTTCTCCATGCACGTGCAGATACTCGATGCCCATCCACTGTGCCTGGCGGAAGACATCCGGAATGCGCCGAAAGGGAACGCCGTTCTGACATCCCATGAGGACCCAACCGTTGGCATCACGTATCCACTGGGGGAGATCCGGCTTCTTCATCCAGCTCCGCGCCCACGCGCGATAGCGGTCAGCCGACGCATGCCAATCCCCATCGTGTACCGCCAGTACCGCCTCCGGGCAATGCCACGTCTTGCCCGGCTTCACGACGATCTGCTTCGTCAAGGACATGTCGAACGTCGGCCCGGGTGCCGGGACGGCCGCCAGGAGGGTGCCGGTGCTGGACTTGTCGTGAGTGGCCAGATAGATTCCGCCCTTCTTTCCCGAGAGGTCCATCCATCCCATCACACCCCTACCCGGATAGGTGGTCTGACATCCGGACGAAGCGGCCGCGTTGGGAATGATCCGGCCGCAGACATGCGGGTCTACCAGAGTCAAATCCGCGGCGTTCTCGGCGGGACGCACACCGTATACCATCGGCATCTCGAAGGAGAGAATATTGCGCTTTGAACCGTTCCGGAGCCGGCCGGTGAAATGTGCGGCGCCGTCGTCCGACATCTTGATCTCGACGGTGATTTGCACCGGCAGGCCAGCCGTCTCAAAATCCAGTTTGGCCTTCTTCGGCGAGTCGGAGCGAAACGACCGGAGTTTCGCCTTCCCGAAAGGGACGCGTTCATAGCCCGCGCCATCCTTCGACAGCAGTTCGAGACCAAAGAGCGGCTGGCGTTGCCCCACCGGCGCGTACGTCTCGCCCGTAGCCGTATTCTCAATGCCGCAGAGCGCTCCCGTCTGCCGGCACAGCGTGAGCCGAAGCGGTCCGCCTCTTAGTTCAGTCCGTTGGGCCTTCTTGGCCATGCCAAGGTCAGGACGCCTGACAATCTCCATCGCAAAGTCGTCAAGGAAGAATTCTGTTGCGTCGGCGGCTTGGCTGATCCAGATGTTATAGCGGGTGGCTTTTGTGCAGCGAAGTGAGACCTGCGCTCGGGTCCAGTCGGTTCCAGACAACACCCACCGGTTCTCGAAATGGGTTGGGCCCATCCCGACCACGATCTTCTTGCCGCCTTTGACCCAGTACCAGAATGAAATCCTGATCTCGTCGCCCGGTCGGAACTTGCCGAGGAAGCGCGAGGTCCCTTCGTAGTTTCCCCCCATGGTGCCCTTGTTGTCGGTAACCACGCGAAGTGAGCGGAGACCCGCTCGTGCGAAGGTACTCTTCTCCACCTTCACCGGTGTTCCATAGATATTCCAGGGCCCGCGACCCTTCTTTTCCATGTCGCCGTCCTCAAAGTCTGCGGCGTGAAGGATCGGGCACCACGACAAGAACAACACCATCATTGCGACGCGCGTAGAGTATGTCCTCATTTCGTAGTCGCGTGACTCCATCAAGTCTGCCCTGACATTTCCCAGATGACTCCTCCGGGCCTTCCGTGCGACCGGCACTGGCTCCAATCTTCTCCATTTTGCCCCTTCGCTCAAGCGACCTTTCGCCCTTCTGGCAAAGCCCTCGAGACCGTGTTCTCTCAAGGGATTCATGGCTTTGGGGTCGCCGAGCTTGACGAGAGCGTCGGCAACACGCCAGCGCGCACGGTTGCCGGAAAGATAGATTCTTCGGAAACGACTGGCGCTGGGGCCGGGCTCTATCTATCCCAATGATGATGACGGGGAACAGTTTCATGATTCATAACCCGCGCGCAGCACGACTTTGTCACTTGTTTTGACGGGAGGTCGTGGTATCATGCTCATCAAGATTCACTATCCGCGATCGTTTCGCAGAGCGTGTGTCGGTTACATCCCACAGGGCGAATTCCCTGATGGTTGCCGCGATCATCGCGGTCCTCTCTTTCCCTCGCGTCCGGCGTGGTAGAGATTGCAGCAACGCCGGACCCAGGAAAGACAGGAAAGACATGGGAGCATCCCCACACGCGCGACGAGCGCGCACCAGGAAGTCTGTTTCACAACCCCAGACCAGGAAACCGGCCCAAGGCGCCTTCCGGGCATTGATCCCGGCTCTTCAGCGGTCGGTGGCCGCCGAGGGGTACGTGACCCCCACCCCCGTCCAGGAGCAGTCCATCCAGCCCCTGTTGGACGGGAGGGACCTGCTGGGCACCGCCCAGACCGGTACCGGCAAGACCGCCGCCTTCGTCTTGCCTCTCCTGCAGCGACTGGCTGCCTCCCCCCGGGGCGTTCGGAGGGGAACTCCCCGAGCGCTGATTCTGGCCCCCACCAGGGAGCTCGCGGCGCAGATTCGCGAGAGCATCGAGACGTACGGGCAGTTCCTGCCCATCAGCAGTACCGTGGTCTTCGGCGGGGTGAACCAGTCCGGACAGGTCAAGGCCCTGAACCGCGGGGTCGATATCCTCGTGGCCACCCCCGGTCGCCTGCTCGACCTGATGCAGCAGGGATTCATCCACCTGAATGAGGTGGAGGTCTTCGTCCTCGACGAAGTCGACCGGATGTTGGACATGGGCTTCATTCCCGACATCAAGCGGGTGTTGGCCCGCGTCCCGGACAGGCGCCAGACCCTGTTCTTCTCGGCGACCATGGCCCCGAACATGGAGACGCTGGCCCGGACGATGGTGCGGAACCCGGTGCGGGTGAGCATCGCGCCCGAGAAGCCCACGGTGGAGCGGATCGCACAGAAGGTGCTCTTCGTGGGAAAGAAGAAGAAGGATGCCCTGCTTGCCTCGCTGTTGCGCAATTCACGGATCAGCAAGGCTCTCATTTTCACTCAGATGAAGCACACCGCCAACCGGGTGGTGAAGAAGTTGGGCAGTGCCGGCATTGAGGGCGTGGCCATCCATGGCAACAAGAGCCAGGCCGCACGCACCAAGGCGCTTGACGGCTTCAAGCAGAACCGTTTCCGGGTGTTGGTCGCCACCGACGTGGCGGCGCGGGGCCTGGACGTGGATGACATCACCCACGTGATCAACTACGATCTTCCCCTGGAAGCAGAGACCTACGTGCATCGCATCGGGCGCACCGCCCGGGCGGGAGCAGGGGGCGACGCCATTTCGTTCTGCTGCGCCGAGGAGCGCGCCTACCTGCAGGAAATCGAGAGATTGCTCGGAAAGCCCGTGCCCCCCGAGATGGAACACGCCTATCACTGTGACGAGGCTTTCCGGTCCAAGCTGGCCGCCCCGAAGAATTTCGGCCGGGGAAGCGGCGGCGGGGGCGGGCGACCGCAGGGCCGTCGCGGACCGGGCCGGGGCCGGGTCACGCGCAGTCCAAGCCGCGGCCGTCGCAGGCGCTGAGCTCCCGCGTGGGGTGATGCCCTTCCCGAAAGGGCACCATCGCTGAGAACTGCTACCCCCCCCTCTCGGTGGCCGCAGGCTTAGGTCCGGGGCTGCTGCCTAACCTGTTTCTGCCTTGTGGCTTTCGCTCGTTTGGCGTCCTTCTACCGGCGCAACTGCCGGGAACTACCCCTTCCTGATCAGCACGGGCTCCAACCTGCAGGTTGGGGCCTACGCCGTGAACTGGAGGAATCCGGCGTGCGCACGCACCTCGTCCGCGAAGCGGGCGAACCGACCAGTTTCTCTCACATCCGCCTGACCACCGGAAGCGTGACAATAACTGGCACAGTCGATCTCAGGTTTCTGCTCAAGTGACTGCGATGCAGCACCCTACGCCCCAAGGCCACTGCCTTGAAAGAGCCGTAGCGGCAGACTTAGAAAACAGACAACGAGCAGACACCTCACCAGACCTAAAAACAGACCTACGACCAGACCTCAATGGGGATGGCCCCAGGCTCCTGACTTCAGGGAGGCACTAGAGGCTCGGCACATGCGCAGCCCGGACGCTGAAGCGGAGGTACCTATATAGCATTCTCGTCCGGTGCGCAGGGCTCTGTTTGTGTCGGCTCGCGCTGGACCGCATACTGGTAGGGCACGGCTTCGCTTTCGACGTACAAACTGCGTACAACGGAAAGTCCCGCAGGGCACAAGCGCCTGCGAGACTTAGTGTTCCGGTGCTGGCAACAGTGTTACGAAAGCCGTGCTCTGCCACTGAGCTAGGGTGGCGTTAACTGTGACCGTGCAAGACCGTGGTGCCGTGTCCTCGGAACCAAGCATAGCTGAGAGCTCTCCCGGCTTCAAGTGCATCCTGCGAATCGCGCGTTGCGGGCGGATGGCATCTGCACTAGAGTGCGCGCTCAGGCATCCGGAAAGGAGCGCCACATGAAGATCGAACTGCGCGATGGCTGTGCCTACGCCATGCTCGTGCCCACCAGCATGGGAGCCCGCATCACTCCGGCGGGCGGCCAGCCGGTGCACTGCGGCGGGTCATTCCTGATGCAGGCCACCAGTGCCGAGAGCAACGTGGCCAGCGTGTCGTCCTACCTCGGCCTGCCCGTCAAGGTGCTGACCACCTTCGTGAAGGGCAGCCCCATCGCGCGCTTCATCAAGGACAACCTGGCCAGCCGGCACATGGACTACGAGGGCAGGGAAGTCGATCAGGGCAACCCCTGGGGCTACCGCCACCAGTTCAACATCGCCGACAGCGGCTCGGGCTCGCGCGGCCCGCGCGTGCACAACGACCGCGCCGGCGAAGTGGGCCGCACCCTCAACGTAAAGGACTTCGACCTCGACCGGATATTCGGGAAGGAGGGCGTCCAGATCGTGCACCTCTCGGGACTGATCGGCGCGCTGAGCCCCGAGACCGGCAGGTTCTGCCTGGAGATCGCCCGGGCGGCGAAGAAGCACGGCAGCCGCATCTCGTTCGACCTCAACTACCGCGCCTCGTTCTGGAAGGACCGCCAGGGGGAGCTCAGCGAGATATTCGCCGAGATCGCCGGCGTCGCGGACGTCCTGGTGGGCAACGAGGAGGACTTCCAGCTGTGCCTGGGCATCGCCGGCCCCGAGGCGGGCGGAACCGACCTGGCCGCCAAGATCGAGGGCTTCAAGGGCATGATCGACCGCGTCAGGAAGGCCTACCCCAACGCCGGGGTCTTCGCCACCACTCTGCGCCAGGTGGTGAGCGCCAACTGCCACCTGTGGGGCGCGATCATGGCGGAGGGCGACAACTGGCACGTGGTCGAGCCGCGCGAGATCACGGTGCTCGACCGCATCGGGGGCGGCGACGGGTTCGTCGGCGGCATGCTCTACGCCATCCTCAGGGGCTGGGAACCGGAGAAGTGGATCCGGTTCGGATGGGCCAGCGGCGCTCTGGCGACTACGCTGCTGACCGATTACGGGCAGCCGGCCGACGAGGAGCAGGTCTGGAGCATCTGGGAGGGCAACGCCCGCGTCCGGCGGTGACCCGAATCCCGCTCGGGGCTACCGACCGGTTGACTCGTAGACCCCGCGAGTGCGCCGGGCCAGCTCCCGGGGGTCGTGCCACTTCTCGACGAAGGCGCGGCCCTGCTTGCCGATGCGCAGCAACTCGTCGCGGTCCGACAGCGCGGCGCGCAGCACCTCGTATAGGTTTGCCGGCTGGGCGCGTATGACCGGCAGCTCGTCGCGCATCCCGGCCGGAACGAATCGGAGGTCGTCATCCCGGATGTAGCAGACCACCGGCTTGGCCAGGGCCATGGCCTCGACGGCCAGGGCGCCGTACCAGCCGACCAGCAGCTGGTCGACCACCAGGTCGGCGCTCTCGTAAAGCGCGCGCACCCGGTCGTGAGGCTGGCCGCTGACCTCGACGTACTCCACGTCGGGACGCTCGGAGATCAGCCGGCGCATCGCCTCGGCCACGTGGTCGGACCCCTTGACAATCCGCTCAGTGGGGGCGTGGAGAACCCGCAGTTTCCCGTCGGTCCGGCCCGGAACCGGTCGCCATTCGTCGAGGTCCACGGAAGCATAGGGCATGAACTCGGCCCCCGGCAAGACATGCAGCAGGTCGGGGTTCAGCGTCCACACGTGATCGGCATAATGAAGAAACTTCGCAATGCGGCGGCGCTTGCGTTCGTCGGAGGAGCGCCCGCAGCGGCCACCGTGGCAGTCCGCCCGCGTGCAGGGGGATATCTCGAAGTGCTCGATGCAGTAGCTCTTCTGGCGCGCGTCGCAGCCCTGGTAGGTCACGAATATCTTCTTGCCGGCGCGCTTGAGGCGCGGCAGATCCCAGAAATCGAGGAAGCCGAGCCAGGACGGGTAGTAGAAGAAGGACAGCCCGAAGTTGAAGTGGAAGACGTCGTACTCCCGCCAGTGCTTCCAGAAGAAACGCTGGCGCTTGAGCTCGTTGAGCAGTCCCGAGCGCCCGAAGCCCAGGCAGATATCCGCCGGCTGAGTGTACGGCTCGGAGAAGTAGGCCAGCGACGTGCTGTCCAGGCCCAGCCGGCGCTCGGCGCGCGCCAGGCCGGTGGGATGTCCGCCCGTGCTGGTCGGGCAGTGCAGGATCTTCACGGAGCGGTCTGCTCCGGCTCCGTGAGCGCTCGCGCGATCCCCTCAGCGAAGGAAACCCGGGGCCGCCAGTCGAGAAGTGTCCGAAGCGCGGTGACGTCCGCGGCCAGGTCGCCCTCCTCCGGCCCGGAACTCGCGAAGACCGGCTCGCGGCCGAGCGCGCGACCGATCCCCAGCGCCATCCCGCGTATCGAGAGAGCCTCATCGCCGGCAACGTTCAGGATATGTGAGCCCTCTGCCGCCAGCAGGCCGATCAGGGCTTCAACGGCGTCGTCAACGTATAGCGGACTGACGCGCATCCCATCTTCACCGGCCAGGGACACTGGCTGACCATGACGCACCCGCTCGACGAGATTTGGAACCATGCGGTCCCGCTGGCCCGGCCCGTAGACGCAGAAAAGCCTGGCGACCAGCACGTCGAAGAACTCGCGGTAGAAATCGGTCAGGCGTTCGGCCATGAACTTCGACAGCGAGTAGAAATCGGCCGGCGCGAGGGGGGCGTCCTCGGCGAGCGGCGAGTCCGCGCGCCGGTATACCGAGCCCGAGGAGGCCAGCAGGAACTTCGAGGCCCCGGCGTCGCGGGCGCAGTCCAGGACCTCCAGTGTCGCGGCGCAGTTCACGGCGAATATGTCGCGGGCCGCGTCCGGGAAGTCACGGTAACCGGGCGACTGCGCCAGGTGCATCACGCCGTCGAGCGTGGCGGGAATATCTTCCGGCCGGCCGGGCCGCGAGAGGTCCCACGAAAGCCAGGTCGCCTCGGGGAATTCCCCGGACAACGAATCGCGCTCGACGGGCAGCGCCGCTGCCCAGACCTCATGGCCCGCTTCTACGAGAGCGGGCAGGAGCCTTCTGCCGATGAACCCACCCGCTCCGGTGACCAGGACCTTCATGACGCCTTCCCGAACAGTTCCTCGTAAACCGCGTCCATGCGCCGGCCGAAGGCTTCCAGGGAAAAGACCTCCTCCACGAAGCGGCGCCCCGCCTTGCCCAACTCCGCGCGCTGATCGCTGTCGGTGATCAATCCGCGCAGCGCATCTTCCAGGCCGCCGGGATCGGCGTTGACGATGGGGCAGTTCCCTTCGGCCGGCAGGTACTGGTCCGGCTTGCGGATGAAGCAGACCACCGGCTTGCCCAAGGACATGGCCTCCAGCGCGAAGTATCCGTGAAACCCGGCGATGAACTGGTCGGCGATGATATCCGCCTCGCGACAGGCCTGCAACACGCTCTCGCGGGGGACGCCCTCGACGATCCGAAGCTCGACGGCGAGGCCTTCGGCGCGCAGCGCGGCGACCGCCGCCTCCAGGAAACGCGTGCCCTTGTAGTGGCGGTGATTGGGGGCGTGGAGGATGCGCACCGGGCCGTCGCGCGGCTCGGCGCCGACGAAGGCCAGTTCTTCGGTGTCCACCGGCCAGAAGAAGAGGTCGTTGCGGCTGCCGGGAGTGTACTCGGTCATGTCGCCCATGGAGAGAACCAGGTCGGCCCAGCGCGCGAGGTGGCGCTGGTTGCGCTCGGCAAGGTGCCGGTCGCAGATGCAGGCCTCGCCGACCGCGGGGCAGTCCATGCAGCAGTTGTATTCGCCAAGTTCCAGCGTGCGTTCGCGGGTACGGACGTCGGCGCCGTAGGTGGAAACTATCACCCGCTTGCCGGCCAGCTTGAGCAGCGGAATCTCCATGCGGTTGAAACCCGCGTGACCCAGGGCGGGCAGCAGCCCCCGGTCGCAGAAGAAATGAAAGACGTCGTAGCGCAGCAGCGCCCAGAGGAAGACCAGGTGGGAAACCAGGAACCGCGAGATGCGATTCCCGCAGAGGCGGCTCAGGTCGTAGGTGAAGTCCCGGGTGATGTAGTAGGTGGAGTAGACCAGGGTGTCGGCCTCGCGGCCGCGGAGCCGGTCGGCGCGCGCGGCGTAGATGATGTTCACGATGGGCAGCGGCGCGTAGAGCACGCGGAGGGGCGCTCGCCGCAATCGGCGCAGGACGGCCAGCAGGCGCACCAGCGGCCAAAGCAAGAGGTAGGGCAGAGCCAGGATCGCGACGGAGAGCGCGCCCAGGAGCGCCGGCGCGCACCCGCAGCGCCGCGGCGAGTCGCCGGGAGAACTCACACTTTCATCTCCGTGGGAGCGGTCTTTCCCTTCATGATGTTCTCGTACATTTCGAGGTGCCGCTTGACGACCACCTCCGCCGAGTGGTGGCGCCGGTACCAGTCGCGACCCGTCTCCTCCAGTTCCCGTCGGAAGTCCGCGTCGGAACTGAACCGCCGCAGCCTCTCGAAGACCTCGTCCGGGGTGCGCGCATTGAGCACCGGCGGAAGCTCCGGGAAACACCAGCGGTGGGTGTCCTCGTTCAGGTAGATCATGCAGGCCCGGCCGCAGGCCAGGGCCTTGGGCAGCGTGCTGCCGAAGGCGCCCAGGAAGAACTGGTCGGCGACCAGGTCGCAGGCCTTTACGTAGCGGACCATCTTGAGATGTGGTTGCGGCGGGACCCAGAGAACGCGGTCCGCGATGCCCAGCTCGGCGAGCAGCGCCTCGGTTTCCGGCACCTTCCGGCCCCAGCGCACCAGGACTGCGCCGGCTTTCGGATTGACTTCCTTGACGAAGCGCGCCAGGCCCCGCAGGAAGATGTCGTTGCCCTTCTCCCAATCGGGGTGCCGGCGCTCCTCCCAATGCTGGCGGGCGGGATGGAATACCAGGAAGTCGGCGTCCAGCTTGCCGGCGAGCTCCTCGCGCAATTGAGACACGCCATCAGTGCCGTCGACACCCGCCGGGTTCACCGGGTGGGGGATGAACCGGTAGTTGTCGAGTTCGAGTTTCCTGGCGGCCTCGATGTTGTCGCAGTTGGTGATGACCACGCCATCGGCCAGGCGGTAGGCCAGGGCGGTGAGCCGCCCCGTGGCGTCGTCCTGGAAGGGAATGCTGCGCAGGGTGCCGTGCTCGAAGGCCACGTAGGGCCGCGCGCCGCAGATCATGGGAAAGATCGGATCGGTGGAGCAGGCCTGAACGATATCGTAGCGGGCGAAGAGCTTCTTCCAGAGGGACAGGCGTGAGGAGCAGGAAACCAGGTCCTCCGCGGACACCGCGTCCGGCCGATCCGGAAATGCCCGGCGGTAGGCGTCGGCCAGTCGAGCCACCAGTCCTTCGGGCGGAGCCCGCCGGGCGCCCGGCTCCCGGGGTGCGCCGGCCAGCGCCCGCGCCCACTTGCGAGCGCTGCGTGTCGGCAGGAACACCAGCCACACTATGAGTTCCCACGCCCAGCTGCCCAGAGAAAGTATCCGGGCCCACTTCCGGCACCTGAGCCAGCGGTAGGCTTTGAGGGCCTTCCACCAAATCCGCACCCAGCGCTCATCGCCCCGCCGGCGGGCCAGCAGGTAGCGAACGCACAGCTTCAAGGGGCCCTGCGCGAACCACTCGGGCCTGGCGAATCCGTTGAGATTCATCGACGACCAGTCCGGCGAAAAATGCTCCCCGACCTCGCCCTCGAAATCGGCGTCCTCCCACTCCGGGCAGCCCATTATGTGATAGTAGTCGTGGCAGATGACGTCGCAGTCCAAGCCGGCATCATTGAGAAACCTGGCGTTGAGATATGCGTTATTGGCGATGTTGCCTATGAACAGGACGCGAAGCGGGCGGCCCTGGGGGCCCTTGAGCTTGGCGTTCCGTTGCGCAGGCATGACTGTAAGCGGGCCGGCTACCCGCTCAGGCAAGTGAAAAGGCGGAGGGGGTTGCGCTTCAGCATGTCATCGTCCACCTGTCAGCTCGGCGGAGGCGTCCCCGTCGCCCTCCGTGAGTTGCCGGACCTTCACGGTGCAGTTCATATTGTAGTCGCCCATGAACTTAACGGTAGTGCTCACTGTGAAAACGAGGACGCTGTGCGCCAGGTGAAGGACCACGAACCTGCCCAGATGGTCCAGCGTCTTGGCGACACCGGCGTTCAAGACGTACTGCCCGTTTTGCAGATTGCATTGCCAGTCAAAGTCCACCTCCACCGCATGCCCCGCGCGTATGGGGATGGTCATGTCATAGTTCTGAGTACTGGTGCCGTACAGCGTGGACCCCTGGGGCTTCTGAATCCGAAAACCGACGCTGATGTTGTCGTGGTCCACCAGGCTCCGGCAGCGCACACGTACCGTGTAGCGCTTGCCGTGCTCCAGGACGGACGCGCCGCTTCCGTCAGCCGCGTAGACCCCCATGCCCTCGACGTAGGTGGGAGAATCCTCGGGCCTGGGCACCTCTACCCAGGCTCCGTCAGACTGTATCTCGCCCGCCGGCTCGGCGCTCCGGTCAGCCTGAGCCTGTTCGGCTTGCCTCTCCCCTCCGTCGGGTCCAGGCGGGCCCCAAGACCAGCGCATGGCCTTGGCCCGGTCCCTGCGGAGAACGTCCTCGTAGGTCGCGCCCACGTCCTTGGGGTGCCCGATGGCCACCAGGGCGCCCTGGTGCAGCAGAATGGCACGGTTGCAGAGCTCGTATATGGACTGAAATGCATGGGTCACGTACAGGACTGTTGCGCCGCCGGCCGCTATCTCGCGGATGCGGTTGTAGCACTTCTCCGCGAAAAGCGCGTCTCCCACGGACAAGGCTTCGTCAATGATCAGGACGTCGGGCTCGACGCTGGCGGCCACCGAGAAGGTCAGCCGGGCCTGCATCCCGCTGGAGTAGGTCCTGAAGGGCTGGTTGATCACCTCCCGCAGCTCGCTGAACTCGATGATGGAATCGACCTTGCTCTCGATCTCCTGGCGGCTCATGCCCAGGCACAGGCCGCCCATGATAACGTTCTCGCGGCCGGTGTATTCGGGATGAAAGCCGGTGCCCAGTTCGAGGATCGCCGAGACCTTCCCGTTGACCACGGCGTCGCCGGAGGTCTTGTCCAGCGTCCCGGCCAGGATCTTGAGCAGGGTGCTCTTGCCCGCGCCGTTGCGGCCGATGATCCCCACGACCTCGCCGCGCCGCACCTCGAAGGACACGTCCTTCAGCGCCCGGCACTCGGTGTGGCGCGGCCTGCGCGTGATCAGCTCCCAGAGCATGTCTCGCGGCCGGGAATAGACCTTGAACCTCTTGGAGAGGCCCCGGACGCTTATGGCCACGTCGCCGCCCGCGCCGCTCACAGCACGTTCCCGAACATTGGCTTGAGCCTGCGAAAGGCCAGGTACCCCGCGTAGAAAGTCCCCAGGCTCAGCGCCGCGAAGACGCCCCAGGCCCAGGGGTGCTCGAATCTCCCGAAGTAGCAGGCGTCCTGGTAGCACCAGACCATGTAGCTGAAGGGGTTGGCGTAGATGACCGGCTTGAACAGCGCGGGCACCTGGTCGGGCAAGTAGAACACCGGCATCAGGAAAACGCCGACGAAGGAGAAGACCTGGACGACGTCCTTCAAGTCGCGAAAATAAGCTCCGATGGATGACAAGAGAAAGCCAAGGCCGATCATCCCGATACACTGCAGGATCATCAGTACTGGCAGCAGCAGGTAAGTCCACCAGAGCCTGCCGTCCGGCGCCGCCAACACGTAGACGATCAGGGCAACCGTGCCTACGAGTTGCGGCAGCATTGAGGAGAGCGCGCCCTTTATCGGCAGCACTTCCAGCGGGAAGACCACCTGCTTGACCAGGTTGGCGTTAGAGGTGATCGCCGCCGCGTTCTTGTTCATGGATTCCTGTACGGCCAGCCAGGGCAGAAAGCCGCTGAGGAAGTAGATCGTGAAGAGCGCTTTGCTGCCTTCCATCTCCGCCTTGTGAACGATCACGAAGAGGAAGAAGTAGACCGCCACGAGGATCAGCGGGTGACATACTGCCCAGGCCGCGCCCAGGATGTGCCGGGTGTAACGGTCCCGGACCTCCCGCTTGGTCATCTCCCAGGTGAGTTCGCGATGCCGGCTGGGCAGGCCGGCGAGTTCCCGGACCGCCGCCCAGTGGTCTCTGGGGCTCAGGAAGGCCACGCTGTCACTTTCTTGTCCACGAAATGCCGCTGGAGCCACTCCAGACTCAGCAGCGACCAGATCAGAAGCCGGTGATTGTGCTGTCCGTTGAAATGCTCGTCGAGCGTGCGTTTCACGCCCCCCTGGTCGAACCAGGGACGCGCCAGGGTTCGCTCGTCGAAGAGAATCTCCTTGATGTAATCCATTGACGGGCCGCGGTACCAGTTGGCGTCCGGCGGACTGAAGCCCTGCTTCTTCTGCTGGGTGTACTCCGGCGGCAGGAAGCGCTCCATGGCCCGGCGCAGCACCTGCTTGCCATCGGCGGTCTCCATGTGCGCGTCGTTCCGTTTGCGGCGGGTGTTCTCGACGTCCACCTTGTGGCTCGGCGGGATTGAAAGCGCGCAGGCCGCCAGGTCGTTGTCCAGGAAGGGCACCCGCGCCTCCAGCGAATGGGCGCTGCTCAGGCGGTCCTCGATGACCAGCAGCCCGTGCAGGAAGGTGGTGTAGTCGATGTAGAAGGCGCGGCGCAGCATGTTGCCAACGCGGTCGAGGCGCCCGTCGGGCTCCGGAGCGCCCCGGAGCATCTCGCCGAAGCGCTCCCGGGCTCCGGCCAGGCGGGGCCGAAGGTCCCCGGAGAAAATCTCCGGCAGGCGCTCGGGGGAAAGCAGCCGGTGCCAGTAGCGGAAGGCCCGCTTCTCGAAATCGTTCCCGTCCGGCGCGTCGATGAACAGCCGGTAGCGCCAGGGGTAGCCGCCGAAGAGCTCGTCCCCGCCGCCGCCGGCGAGGCAGACCTTTACGAAGCGGCTGGCCAGCTTGGCGGTGTACCAGTTCTGGTGGCACATCCCGCAGCGGGGGTCGTCCAGGTGCCAGGTGAGCCGTTCCATCGCGGCGGGCATGTCCCCGGCGTGCAGGACCACGTCGTAGTGCTCGGTCTGGAGGATGTAGGAAAGCCGCTCGGCCTGCCGGCGCTCGTCAAAGCCCTGTTCGATGCCGTTGACGTTGGTCATGTCGAAGCCGCCGGTGAAGGTCAGGAGGCGCGGAATGTGCCGGCCGGCCACGGCCACGATCGACCCTGAGTCCATGCCGCCGGAAAGGTAGGAACCCACCTCGACGTCGGCCACCAGCTGGCGCTCGACGGCCTGCTCGAACAGATCGGCCACCCGCTCGGCGGAAGCCTCGGGACTCTCTTCCGAGAACTCGCCGGGGAACACCTCCACGTAGCGCCGCGGTTCGCTGGCCCCCGCCCCCGCTCTCCCGCCAACGGGAACCTCGAGATACGAGCCCTGGGGAAGCAGACGGATCCCCGAGAACAGCGTTTCCTCGCCGTAGAGGTTCTGGAAGGTCATGTAGGCGGCTATCGCGTCGGGGGAGAGCTGGGGTTCGACCAGGCCGCTGGCCAGGATGCCCTTTATCTCGCTGGCGAAGACCAGAAAATCCGCCGTCCGGGCGTAGTAGAGCGGCTTCACACCGAAGCGGTCGCGGGCCAGGGTGAGCATCCCCCGATCGCGGTCGAAGATCGCAAAGGCGAACATGCCGTTGAGCAGCGGCAGCCCCTCGGCGCCGTGCTGCGCCCAGAGGTGCAGAATAACTTCCGCGTCGGTCCGTGAGCGAAAGACGCGCCCGGCGGCGCCCAGTTGCGACCTGAGCTCCTGGAAGTTGTAGACCTCGCCGTTGTAGGAGAGCCACAGACGCTGGCCCGGGCCGCTCATCGGCTGGTGGCCGGCGGGCGAGAGGTCGATGATCGCCAGCCGCCGGTGGCCGAGGGCCAGGTCGAAGTCGTGGCCGGCCAGTTCCTCGCGGCAGCGGCCCTCTCCGAGGGGCGGCAGGTCTTCGTTGGAGTGGCGGAACTCCGGGTCAGTGAAAGCGCAGCATCCGCTGTCGTCTCTCCGGAAGAAGGCGTAACCGGCATCGTCGGGCCCGCGGTGGGCCATGACGTCGCACATGGCCTTGATCCGGTCCGTGGGAACCGGACGGTCGCCGAGCCTGACGATTCCCGCTATGCCGCACACGCTATTTCTTCCCCCCCGCAGCGGCCCTGTCCTTCAGCTTGCCTTTCGTTTCTCGCAGGTCGACCACGAAATGCGTGCGGCTCCAGGGGGACACCCGAGCGCCGCGAAAACTCTTTGGCTGCTCGGTCACGGGAGCCAGGCGGATGCCGGGTCCAATAACATATCGGGCCCGACAGTGAATCTTCAGCTCGTCGGGGATGACCTCGTCCACTCCGTAGTTCCGCGACAGCTTCGGCAGCTTCCAGTCCAGCCCGTAGTTCGACTCCCGGGCGTCGAGTTTCTCGCCCTTGACCATGCCCTTCCTGCCCATGTAGTCGAGATAGGTCCGCCGGTCGAACTGGTCCTGGAGGTAGACGGCATCGCCGTAGACGGCATGGTCAAACTGCTTCTCCACCTTGAAGACCAAGACGCGCGGGCCCAGGTTCTTCTGGCCGATTTCGCGGGCGCTGTGGCGACAGAGGGGCACGTCATAGTACGGGTCGACGTAGCGCCACTTGCCGTCGAGATGGACTTCGAGCGCGGAGTGCCCGCGGTCGGGATATATCGGCTCCAGGCGCGGGCAATACCCGGCCACGCCCCTGCAGCGCAGTCCCTGGTACTCCAGGAAGGCGGCCAGGAGCCCGTTGACGTGTCCGCACTCTCCGAGGCCCCGCTTGAACGTGTCCAGGGGCTTTCTCATCCAGGTATCGCTCGCCCAGGAATACGTCTGGCGCACGTAGGAGAAGGTTTCTCTGACTGCTTCCTCCCTGGAAAGTCCCAGACCCAGCGCGACGGCCTGCTTCTGAAGTTCCTCCTTGTTGAGCTTGGCGCGATCACGCGGCAGACGCAACAAGAAGGCGCGGAAGGGAAGCTTGACTCGCGGTCCGCCACCGATGTCGCTGCGATGCTGGCTGCGGGTCATGGAGTAGTATCTTCCCCGGGGAGAGTCGAGGTCTTCGGAAAGAGTGAGCGGAAGAAGCAGAGGCATTCTGACCAGGTTGGGGCTGTCGAAGTCCTTGGACGTATCCAGTTCGAAGTAGTATATGGTGTTGAGTTCGGCGACGCCCTTCGTGAAGCTTGCCGCCAGCGCCTGCCTGTCCACCGGCGCAACTCTTATCAGCGGATGAAGGTCCCGAACGACGGCGCCCCTTCGTGGCGGAGAGACAAACTTGAGCTTGGGAAGGGACGTGTCCGGGTAGGCCACCTGGAACGTCAGGAAGTAGCGACTGTAATCTCCCTCCGTGTACAGGACCTTGTCGGACTTCTTGACCAGGCGAGACCTGAGGTCCGCCGCCTCTGCTTCCAGGCGTCCGCGGTCCGTCCTGAGAGCCTTGTGTTTGGCTCGGGAAGTCTTGTATTTCATCCGGTAGAGGTGCGCGGTCCAGCCCAACGCCGCAATAGCGGCGACGGCCGCGGCAGCTGCGCTCCAGGGCAGTACCCGACGAAGTCTCATGTTACCCTCGGTCGCCAAGGGATAGCCGTGCCCCAGGCTACGGCGTCTTGCGCGACAACTCCACGGTGTCTCTGTGGTTCCGGCGCCACTCGACCAGCCGCTGCATTCCTTCGCGAAGATCCACACTCCACTTGAAGCCCAGGTCGCGTTCGGCCGCTTCGGTTGAGCCGACGCGGTTGGTCACGAAGGTCCGCCCCGCGGGCTGGTATTCGATCTCCAGGTCCGAGCCGCGGAGGCTCAGGAGCAGCTCGGCCAGTTCCCGGATGGAGGTCTTGACCCCCCGGCCCACGTTGTAGAGGCCGAAGGGCGCCTCGCTCTTGAGCGCGCAGATGTTGGCCCGGGCCACGTCGGAAACCTCGACGAAGTCGTAGGCCTGGGCACCGTCGCCGAATACTTTGGGCCGCTCGCCGCGGTCGATGCAGTCCAGTATCTTCATCATCACCGCGATGTAGGCCCCGCGGTAGTCCTGCCGCGGGCCGTAGACGTTCATGTACCTGAGGCCCACGCCCTGGAGCCCGTAACGCTTGTGAAAGGACCTGAGCATGTGCTCGCCGGCGATCTTGGTCGCGCCGTAGAAGGTCCAGTTGTTGTAGGGATGGGCCTCGGTCATGGGCTCCTCGGCCGCGTCGCCGTAGACCGAGGCCGAGCTGGAGTAGACCAGCCGCTCCACCCCGTGCTTCACGCAGGCCTGGAGCACGTTGAAAGTGCCGCGCACGTTGACCTCGAAAGCCGACTCCGGGAACTCGTGGCAGTGCAGCAGCCACAGCGCGGCCAGGTGCACCACGGCATCAACGCCCTCGAAGGCCTGGTCCAGAATGTCGGTCTGGCAGATGTCGCCGCCGAGCGGGAAGACGCCGCAGCGCTTATCCTTGAGAGCCTCGGCGAGGTTCTCGCGGGTGCCGCGCACGAAGTTGTCGTAGACCACCACCTCGCGCACCGGCTCGGCCAGCAGCTGCTCAATGACGTGCGACCCGATCAGGCCCGCGCCGCCGATCACGAGAATCTTCTTATCCCCAATATCCACAGCCGGTTAGCATCCCCCCTTCGTGCTGCCAGCGCAGTTCCCGGTTTGGCGGTCGTGAGGGCTCCGCCTAATCTTGGCGATTCTATCGGCCTGCGTATTAGAATCAAGCGAGGGCGAACACGGCTTGCAAATCCCGCCGCGGTTCGCGATAAGTACGGCGTGACGCAGAAACGCATCCTGATGCTCACGCCGGACGTTTACTACCTCGACCGGCGCATCGTGCAGGAGGCCGGATCCCTGGCCTCCCGGGGATGTCGGGTCGACATCTATCCCACCAATCCCGCCCTGCGGACCGACGGCGCCTCCCTTCCCGAGGAGGTGAGCCTGCTGGCCAATCCTCGCGAGGGCCGGGGGCCGGCGGGCCTTGCGGTGAAGCTTCGCGGCCTCAAGCGCTTCCTCAGCGAGGCCTCCCCGGCGCTGCACCGCATGACGGATTCCCTGCATCACTGGGCGGTGGACCGCTGCCAGCAGATCGTTTCCGGCAACCTGCCGTTTCTCATCTCGCGGGAGAAATACGACGGCGTCTTCGCCCACGACATTCCCGTGCTGCCCCTGGCCGCGCGCCTCAAGCGGGAATGGAACTGCGCGCTGGTCTGCGACCTGCACGAGATCTTCCCGGAGATGGAGGAGACCTTCACCTCGACGCGCGCCCGGAACTACTGGCGGTCCGTCGAGAAGGAATATCTGCCGTCCGCCGACGGCATCATCTGCGTCAATGAAGCCGTGCAGGACTACGTCCGCGAGCGCTACGCGCCGAAAGCACCGGGCATCGTCCTGCACAACGCCGCGCCCTACGTGGAGCCCGCGGGTTTGAGCGGCGCCTCGATTCGCGAGCTTTATCCCGTGCCCGAAGGCGCGCGTGTCCTGGTTTACGTCGGAACCCTCATTCAGCACAGGAACCTGGAAACCCTGGTGGCCGGTTTCGAGCGGGCCGCTCCTGAGGGTTGGGTTTTGGCCTTCCTGGGCACGGGCCCGCTGGCCGGGCGCCTGGGGCGCCTGATCGACCGCCCGGGCCTGGCCGGCAAGGTGTTTCTGGGAAAGGACGTTCGCCAGGACGACGTGGTCAAGGTGGCCGGCTCGGCGGACGCCGGAGTGATCCCCTATCAGGCGGTGGGCTACAACCACCGAATCGCCACGCCCAACAAGCTCTTTGAGTACGCCCAGGCCCGCCTGCCGATACTGGCCTCCGACTTGCCGATGATCGCCCGGCTCCTGGCCGCGAACGGCAACGGGGTCTGCGGCGATATGTCCACGCCGGAGGCGGCCGCCGGCACGCTGCGGCGCTTTCTCAGTGAAGAATCGGGGAAGATTACCCCGGAGGTCCTGGAGCGCGCCGCGCGGGAGCTTTCCTGGGAGGAGGAGGAACCCCGGCTCCTGGAGCTGGTCGATCAGTTACTGCCGGCTTCCTGACCTTGCCGTCTAGCTAGCCGTCTATGCGGTCGCCGCCCTTGACCGGCTTCCACCAACCGGGGTTCTCGCGATACCAGCGGACGGTTTCGACCAGCGCCTTTGGCCAGGCCGAGCGCGTCGGGCGCCAGCCCAGCTCGCGCTCTATCTTGGAGCAGTCAAGGGCGTAGCGCAGGTCGTGGCCGGGGCGGTCGGCGACGTGTTCGATCATCTCCTCGCCGTGGCCGGTGATTTCCAGAATGGCGCGGGTTAATTCCAAGTTGGTGCGACCGTTGTCCGCGCCGATGTTGTAGGTCTCTCCGGCCCGGCCGCGCTCCAGAACGGCGAGCAGCGCCTCGCAGTTATCCTCGACGTGCAGCCAGTCGCGCACGTTGCGGCCGTCGCCGTAGAGCGGGACCTTCTTGCCTTCCAGCAGATTGGTCGCGAAGAGGGGGATGACCTTCTCCGGGAGTTGGTAGGGGCCGAAGTTGTTCGAGGAACGCGTGATTATCGCATCGAGATCGAAAGTCCGGTGGCAGGCACGGACCAGCATATCCGCCGCAGCCTTGCTGGCGGCATACGGGTTATTGGGCCTGAGCGGAGAGTCCTCCGTGAACTTGAGCGTCGGGCCTTCCAGCGGCAGACTGCCGTAGACTTCGTCAGTGCCCACCTGCACGAAACGCCGGCCGCCGGCGCGACGGGCGGCGTCCAGCAGCGTCTGGGTTCCCCCGACGTTGGTCCTGACGAAGGGCCGGGAATCCACTATCGAACGATCCACGTGGCTCTCGGCCGCGAGGTGCACTACTGCCGAGCACTCGGCCATCAGATCCTCGACCAGGGCCGCGTCGCAGACGTCCCCGCGGACGAAGCGGTGGCGCTTCTCGCCCTCTAGATCGGCGAGATTTTCCAGCCTGCCGGCATAAGTCAGCGCGTCGAGGTTGATAACGGCCACGCCGGGCCGCTCGCGGAGCAGGAAGCGCACGAAGTTCGAGCCGATGAAGCCGGCGCCCCCGGTGACCAGAACCGTGTTGCTCATGCTCCCGTCACCTCGCCGGACGCGCCGGGCGATTCCGTCTCTCGCCCGGCTTCCGGCGGAGCGTCTTCAACGCCCCCGACTCCCCAGGCGAAGGCCAGGCCCACCACCAGCCAGGTCAACCGCCCGCCGATCTTCCAGAGCGTGTACTCCACTTGGCTCAGGGCGGCAATAGTCAAAAGGGTGACGAACAACGTGCCGGCGATCGTGGCCGCGGCTCCGCGCCCGCGGTGCCAGGCCGAAAAGGCCGCCCAGGCCGCCACGCACCAGACCAGCAGCAGGGCGGCCACCCCCAGAACGCCGGTCTCTATGAGAGTCTGGCTCAGCACGTTGTGAGAGTGCAGCATCGTCTCTCCCACCGAAACCGGGAGCTCCGTGCGGTAGTGCGCGGCGGCCCCCGGGAATATCCGGCTGCTGCGCCCGTGGCCGATGACCACCCGGTACCACGGGCCCCGGGCCATGATCTGCGCGCATATCTTCTGGGCGCGCAGCCGAGAGTTAAGCGTGTCCATCGACCGGCGGGAGGGGCTGGCCAGGCACCACCAGGCGAGCCCCGCCGCCGGGACCACCAGGAAGAACCACAGGCAGACAGCGATGATCCTCTGTTTCCGGGTGCCGAACCGCGCCTGGAAGAAGGCAACTCCGGGCACGGACACCAGGGCGATGCTCAGGAGCGCGCCCCGGGCCCTGGTCAGGTAAAGCAAAGCCCCGCTCAAGAGCGCCGCGGCCAGCGAGGCCAGACCCGGCCAGCGATGCCTGGCCGCCAGCGCGCAGCCCAGGTACAGGCAGCACAGCACGACCAGTTCCCTGGCGAACTGCATGTGGTACTTGCGAAAGCCCTTGAGGCGCTCGCCATCGAAGGCGGAGTCCGCGCGCCAGGGAAGGCTGGCGGCCTCGAAGACGTACCAGGCGCCGAAGGCCACCAGGAGCGTCAGGAGAACGCGCCTGGCCGCGGCGCGGCCGCGCAGGCCGACCCCCGCCGCCAGGGCGATGGCCACCCCGGGGACGTGCAGCCGGTAGTAGCTGAAGTTCCCCCTGTTCGGGAACTTCTCGGCGAGGAGCGCTGCCAGCATGTTAAGCGCCAGGAAGCCGAGCAGCCCGCCGACGAAGGCCCAACGCAGCCGCGACAGACCTCCGCGACGCGAGCGGACGAAGAACATGGCCAGGCCAATGAGCGCCGCGGCGGTGACGACGTAGTTCGCGGTGTTCCGGGCCTTGTCGCATACCGTTAACAGGAGGAAAAGGGCCAGCAGCGCCTCGACGGCGCCACAGGCCCAGTGCCGCCACTTCCGTGTCGCTCTCGTCGGGTCCTCAGCCATCGTCGCTCACAAGGCTAGCCGGGCGTCCCGGGGCCGCAAGGGGATTTCGTCCCGGGCATCAGCCCGCGCGTTCCCGCGGGTCCGGGCGGCCGGCGAGGACCACCCCGGCGGTGCGCAGCAATATGCGGTAGTCGAGAAAGAGCGAGCCCTGGCTCAGGTAGTAGATGTCCATCAGTGCCACCTGGTCGAACTCCAGCAGGTCGCGGCCGAATATCTGCCACATTCCGGTGATGCCCGCCCGGCCCTCCAGCCGCTCGCGGTGCCAGGGCTCGTACTCGGCGACCTCGCCGGGGAGCGGCGGCCGGGGGCCGACCAGCGACATCTGGCCAGCCAGGACGTTCAGCATCTGGGGGATCTCGTCCAGGCTGAAGCGCCGCAGCCACCTCCCGAACCAGGTGATCCGCGCGTCGCCGGGCGCCTTGAACATCGGCCCGCGCATCACGTTCCCGGACCCGCCCGGCGCGTCGCCGTTGGCTCCCCCGCCGTTGCGCATGGTCCGGAACTTGAACATCGGGAAGGTACGTCCCCCGGTGCCCACGCGCTCCTGGGTGAAGATCACCGGGCGGCCGCTGGTGATGAGAACTCCGGCGGCAACCGCCAGCCACAGCGGCAGGCCCAGTATCAAAATCAACCCGGCGCCGACGATGTCCAGCGCACGCTTGATCGCCGCGCGCGCCCCGCCGAAGGGCCGGAGGGCGTAGTCAATGATGGGGATGCCGTCAATCTCGTCGAACTGCAGGCCCAACTTCTCGCGCAGGACGGAGAAGGAACGGGAAACCACTCGCGAGCGAATCCCCAGGCGCTTGAGCATCGCCAGCGTCCCGGCCAGCTCGGCCAGCGGGGCGTCCGGCTTGCAGATGACCACTTCGTCCGCCCGGCCGGCCTTGATGTAACGGACCAGGCCGCGCTCGTGGCGCAGGATCTTGACCTCGTGGCGTCGGCGCTCTTTCCACTCGGTGCCCACCACCGCCACCGGTGTGAGCGGCCACTCCGGATGAGATTTCAACCTCTCGAGCAGCCGGTCGGCGGTCTGATTGTGGCCGACGATGATGGCCCGGGTGAGGTCCAGCCCCGCGGCCCCCCGCAGGCGCATGCGCAGTCTCTTGAGCTGCCGGCGGGCCATGGTGACCAGAAGAAGGGACAGCAGCAGGTAGATGCCCAGGAACATTCGCGAAACGTGCAGGCCCTTGATGCCAAAAAGCAGGATGACCGAAACCGCGAAGGCCGCCAGCAGACCCTTGACCACCTCGCCGAGGTCGGAGCCCTCGTACATCAGCCGGCGGTCCTCGTAGCGGCCGCAGGCCTTCAGCGCCAGGAACGCCGTGACTAACAGGATAATCAGAGCTGCGGGGTAATGGGCGCCCTCCGGACGTCGCCCGATAACGTGGAAGGTCAGGCCGTAGCTGGCGGCGTAGGCGCAGCCCACCATGATCAGGTCGGCCAGCACGGCAACCGCGAAGTAGAGCCTTCGCCAGGGATAACGACGCGGGTAGGCCTTGTCCGGGAGCACCCGATCCAGGCGAGCAGCCAGGGCCGTGATCCAGCGGCCGAACATCAGGCTTTTCCCTTCACGACCGGCGCCACCCGGCGCCGCCCGGCGGAGCCGCTGCAACTGGCGCGGGCGAGGAAGAGCCCCGGCTCCGCCCCTGGCGCTCGCCCTATCAACAGTACTGTGAACGTCCACATCCTTAACGGCGGGAAATCCTAAGCTCAATTAGGGCCATTATCAAGGAGGGCGGCGTTCCGCCCCGCTTGATTCCGCCCCTCGGAGGCCTATCATGCGGACGGATGGCGGTCTGGACCCTTCATCTGATGTGGTTTCCGGCTGTCCGGCGTGCCGGGCGCCGGCTCGAGGAGTTCATGGCGGGCGGATGAACGCGGATACCGTTCCAGGCAGAGAGACCCGGCAGACCGCGCGTCTGGTGCTGCTGGTCTTCGCCGCGGCCACCGTGCTGAACCTGGTTTGGCTGGGGGGCGCTCCGCTGGCCGACTCCACCGAGGCCCGCCACGCGGAGGTCGGCTTTGAGTTCGCGGAGTCCGGCCGCTGGCTGGTGCCCACCCTCAACTACCGCCCGCACCTCACCAAGCCGCCGCTTACCGATTGGCTGGTCGCGGCGGGGATACGGGCCTTCGGCGCGAACGAGTTCGGGGCCAGGTTCTCAAACGCGATAGTCGCGGCGCTGGGGCTGGCGCTGGCGGCCGGCTTCGCCTGCCGGCTGGGCGGGCGGGTCGCGGGCCTCGCCGCCGCCGCGCTGTATTTCACCTCGCCGCTGTACCTGGCCCTGTCCCGCACCATCTCCATTGACATGCTGCTGGCCGCGCTGGTTACGGCCGCCTGCTGGGCCGCGTGGGAGGCCTCCCGCGAGGACTGCCGGCGTCCCTGGACCGCCGCCGCGGTCTTCTGGCTCGCGCTGGGGCTGGGGGCGCTGGCCAAGGGTCACCTGGTTCTCCTGCTGGCCGCGCTGCCGGTGATCGCATGGATTCTCATCGGGAAGCGCTGGCGCCTGGCCCGCCGATTGGCCTGGCCGCCGACCTGGCTGATCTTTCCCGCGATCGCGCTGCCCTGGTACCTCTGCATTCATCGCGCCTTCCCGGAGTGGCTCGGATGGATGACCGGCGTGGAGTTCGGCAAGCGGCTGGTCGGCGCGCGGGCCGGTGAGCACGCCTACGGGGCGGCCATTCTGTTCCTGCTGTTCGCAGCGCTCCCCGCGGTCCCGCTGGCCTTCTTGGGATTCCGTCGGCGGCGTGAAGAAGACGGGAAAGGAAGAGGCGCGCGCGGGCTGCTGCTCGCCAGCGTGCTGATCCCCCTGGCGGTCTTCAGCCTGGCCAACTTCCAGCGGCCTAATTACATTGCCCCGCTGGTGCCGGCCCTGGCCGTCGCGGCCGGCCTGGGCTGGAGCCGGCTGGCTTCCGGGTGGTCCGGGGCGACGCGCCGCCAGCGGCTCGCCGCCTGCCTGACGAGCGCAAGCCTGCTGCTGCCGGGCCCGGCCTGCATGGCGGCATTCCTGTTCAGGCCGGAGGTCGACGGGCTCACCCTGACGCTGGTGGCCTGCGCGGCGGCGGCGGCGACGCTGTGCGCGACCGCTTGCCTCCTGGCCCTGCTTCGAGACAACCCCCGAGCAGCGACGAGATGCTTCCTCGCGGCGGGGCTGGCCTTCTGGGCGCTCTCGGTGCCCATGCACGGAGCGGCCAAGAGCTGGCTCACCTCGCGCGAGACCTGCCGGTGGATTGAGCTCAACCTCCCGCCCGGCGAGAAAGTGCTGTCCTACAAAGGCTACGTGGCCAGCAGCGGCTTCTACCTGGCGAAACCGCTGCGCCCGATGCGGCACGTCAAGCGTCCACCGGCCTGGACCGTCACGTGGAAAGGCACCCGTACGCCCGCCGAGATCACCACCTACACGGAGCTCTTCCGCATCGCCGAACAAGAGGGCGGGGTCTGGCTTATCTACGACCGGCGCCGGATAAAGAACATAACCTACCACTACGACCAGCTGCGCAAGCAGCGGGCCCATCACGGAGTACCCCTCAAGCTGGCCCTGAGCACCGCGCGGCTGGAGCACGCCGTGGGGCTGGCACACCTTTACCCCTGGAAGCCGGCGGATTAGACGGCAGGTCCGGGCAAGCTGCTCCCGGAGCGAGAGTCCGAAGCGCGCGGCGCGCCTTTTCCTGACGGACTAACGCGGGGCCGCGCGGAAGCTGGGGTCCAGCGCGAAGCGGCGCTTGCCGCGCAGGATGTCCCGCAGCGTCTCGCGATCCGCGGCGAAGATCACGTCGCGGGCCGGACGCAGCCGCCGGCCGCCGAGCCTGATGCCCCCCAGAATACGCTCGACCCGGCGCAGCCAGCCCTTTATTCGTCGCCCAGTCAGCGCGTTGGAGTCGTGCATGGTCACCACGATGTCGCTGTGCCCGGCCTCGACCGCCCGTTGGATAGTGAGCCTCAACTCCCACTTTTCCGGCACGAACACGGCGATCACCGAGTGGCCTCCGTCGCCCAGCCGGGCGTCGGTGAGCGTGGGTTTGAGCCTCAGCCGCCGGTAGGTGGCCAGCACCGCCGGGCCGGTTTCGGGGTGGTCGCGATCACGCCAGGCCCACTCCGGGGGACGGACGAACTCCGGCTGGAGGCCTGTCGTCGCCCTGATTCTGTTGACGCACTCCAGCAGGTCGCTCTCCAGGGCGTTGGCGCCGTCGGGCTTCCCGTCGCCGGTGACGTCATAGGGCGCGTCCTCGTCGGCCCTCCCGTCGCCGTCATCGTCTTTCCCGTCGCCGTCGAAGTCCACGCGGCTGGTGTGGTGCCGGCTCTGCTTGCCGTAACGCCCGCCCCAGTGGACCTCGACCAGGTGGCCCTCGCGGGCCATGCGCTCGAGCAGGACGCGGCCGTCCCGGGTCTCGCCCCGGGGATGGTTGAAGCCCATGAACTCCTCCGGGCCGGTGAGCACGAAGAAGGCGGCCTTGATTCCCCGGCGGGAGCGCCCCGGCCCGTGGCGATGGGCGGCGAGGGCGTCCAGTATCTTCTTCGTGGAGCTGCCGGCTACCTTGCCGTCGGCGGGGTCGCCATCGGTGTCGGGGCCGTCGTCGAAGGTGAAGGCCACGCGCAGCTTCTCGACGACGCGAAGGGCATAGTCGAATTCAAGGCGCCGCCCGCCGCGGGCGGTCTGGTCGATGACCAGCTTCTTGTAGCCGGTCGCGTCGGCCGGAACCTCGGGCACGGCGACGGTCATCCGTCCGAAGCGGACGCGCACCCGGCCGACGGGGACGTCCCGGCCGCCGGCGTGGCCCAGTATCTCGATGCGGTCCCGGGGGTCGAAGCGGTAGTCCCCGGGCAGGAGGCTGGTGTCCTCCAGCTTGACGCGCACCCGGACCCGCCGGCTCCCGGCCAGCAGCAGCCGTGGCCGGCACTCAAGATGATGCCGCTCCCTGTCGGTGCCGGTGGTCAGCCTGACCCTGGTGGTGACCACCGTTGGGAAGTCGTGGAAGTCGAGCTCGGTGCGGCGCGCGGCCGGCTGCGGATCGATGGGCGGGGAGGGCGGCAGGCAGCCGGCCGCCCAGACGAGCGCCAGCGCCGGCCCCAGGAGGCGGCAGGGTCTCATCGCTCCGACGCCGCCCTGAGCGTCTCCAGCCGGCCGGCCAGCGCTTTCCTGTAGTCGCGTTTCTTCATGTGGTGCACGCGCGCCGGCCAGCGTGAGTCGATTTCCGCGAGCGTCTTCTCGTAGATGGCCACCGCCCGGGGGTCGCCCAGGAGCCACAGCGCGCCGAGCAGCTCGTAGCGGACCTCGAAACTCTTCGAACGTTCAAGAGCCGCGGAGATGGTCTCGAACGCGCCCGGCGGGCGGAGCGCGGCCAGCGCGTAGGCCGCCGAGGCGGGGTGCTGGTCGGAATTGAGCTTGGACGCCAGAAAGGCGCTGGCGACCTTGTCGCCCCGCCCGGCCTCGCGCAGGCAGAGGGCCAGGAGCACCGCGCGGGTCTCGGCGCTGGTCTCCGTGGCATAGTGGTCCATCAGCGCGCGCGCGTGACGCCGGGCGGTTTTCTCGTCGCCCCCCGCGCGGGCCTCGCGGGCCATGACCGCCAGGGCCCGGCAGCCGATCTCGCGCTCGTCGGCCCAGCGCGACTTCATGCGCCGCAGCGCGGCCTTCTCGCCCTCCGCGTAAACAGGGCGCAGGTAAGGCTCGTCGCGCCACTCGTAAAAAGCGCGCCGCTTGCAGCCGGCCAGGGTCAGGGCCGCGAGGACGGCGACGAGCAGCGCGCGTCGCGTTCTCACTTCTTACTTCCCACAACAAAGGCCCGGCGGACGTCCTCGGCCACCAGCTCGGCAATCAGGTTGTCGAGGTTGCCGTGGCCCGGCTCACGGCCGGTGTCCAGCCAGACTTCGTGGTTCTCGGTGGCGGTGGGTATCGGCGCGCCGCAGAGGTGCGGGCTGTCGACCTGGTAGTAGTTGACGTGGCGCAGCAGCGTCTTCCCGTCGGGCTTCGGCGTCCCGCGATAGGCGACGAACTTCAACCGGTGGGGGAAGACCATCTCCAGGCTGAGCACCGAGGGCAGCATGCACAGGGCGCTCTTGACGTAGCCCTTCTTGATCGCGTCGATGGTCACCAGCAGCGTCACCTCGTCGACGAGCTTCGTGGCAATCGCCTCCCGGGCGAAGTCGCCGGCGGCCTGCCCGCCCCAGCTGTGGCCCACCAGCGCGAGGCGCGCCCGCCCGCCGGCCGCGCGGCGCCTGGCCGCTTCGCGCCCCACCCACGCGCGCGCCGAGGCGTAGACCTTCCAGCTGAAGATGGCCGTGCTGCCCTCGGTCTTCTCGGCGATGAGCAGCGCGGTGCGCCTGATGCCCAGAGTAACGTCGTCGGTCGGCGCCGAGCGGCCCGGGAAGATGAGGACTATCGGTCCGGTGCGGTTCTCCTCGACGATGAAGGAGAGCTTCCCGGCGCGGCCCACCGGGGGAACCTCGACACCCCGCCGCGACGCGCAGCCGCAGAAGAGCCCGGCGGCGAGAACCAGCAGTCCGGCGCGCCTCATGCTTTTCTCCTATATGGCGTTCGGGTCGGTGACTTCCCCGGTCAGCGCGCTGGCCGCGGCCACCGCCGGACCGGCCAGCAGCACCTCGCTCTTGGGATGGCCCATGCGCCCGACGAAGTTCCGGTTGGTAGTCGCCAGGCAGCGCTCGCCGGCGGCCAGAATGCCCATGTGCCCGCCAAGGCAGGGACCACATGTTGGCGTCGAGACCACCGCGCCGGCCTCAACGAAAGCTTCGATCCACCCGTGGCGCAGGGCGTCCAGGTAAATGGCCTGGGTCGCGGGGATGATGATCACCCGAAGCCCCTTGGCGACCTTGTTGCCGGCGATGAAATGCGCGGCGACCTCCAGGTCCGAAATCCGCCCGTTGGTGCAGCTGCCGATGACCACCTGGTCGATGTGCGTGCCAACCACCTCGCCGACCGGCTTGGCATTACTGGGCAGATGCGGCAGAGAAACCTGCAACTCTATTTCCGCAGCGTCGTACTCGTGCACCGAGTGATACTCGGCGTCCGCGTCCGAGGCGTAAAGCCGCGGCTCGCGCTTGGCGCGGCCCTTCTCGTACCCGGCAGTCACTTCGTCGGGAGCCACGATGCCGTTCTTGCCGCCGGCCTCGATGGCCATGTTGCACATCGACAGGCGGTCGTCCATAGGCAGCGCGGCCACCGCCTCGCCGGTGAACTCCATGGCCCGGTAGAGCGCACCGTCCACGCCGATTCTTCCTATCGTGTAAAGGATGAAGTCCTTGCCGCCGACCCACTTCTTTCTCTGGCCGCTGAAGACGAACTTCATGCTTTCGGGCACGCGCAGCCAGACCTCCCCGGTGGCCATGCAGGCGGCCAGGTCCGTGGAGCCCACCCCCGTGGAGAAAGCGCCCAGGGCGCCGTAGGTGCAAGTATGGCTGTCCGCGCCGATGACCAAGTCGCCGGTGACCACGATGCCCTGCTCGGGAAGGAGCGCGTGCTCGATGCCCATCTCGCCGATTTCGAAGTAATGCTCCAGCTCGTGCTTGCGGGCGAAATCACGCAGGAGCCTGGCCTGCTCGGCGCTCTTGATGTCCTTGTTGGGCGTGAAGTGATCGGGCACCAGGGCGATCCGCGAGCGGTCGAAGACCGACTCCGCGCCGAGCTTCTCGAACTCGCTTATGGCGATGGGCGCGGTGATGTCGTTGCCCAGGCACATGTCAACCTTGGCCTCGATGAACTCCCCGGCGGTGACGGACTCCCGGCCGCAGTGCGCGGCCAGGATCTTCTCGGTGATGGTTTGAGGCATGGTCACTCCAGTTCCTTCTCGACTTCCTCAGCCTGGCCGTTCCTGCCCAGCGGGTCGGCCTGAAGTTCCTTGCGGCAGTCGGCGCAGAGGTCGAACTTTCGCGCCCAGTGGACGGAGTCCTCGGCCTCCTGCCGGGTCTGCCTGGCGGCGTCTATCAGGGTGTTGACGTATTCGCCGTGGAGGTCGCGCTTTCCGAGCTTGCGGCGCGAGCCGATCTCGATGACGTCGTAGGCCGCCCAGACCCTCATCTCCGCCACGTAGCGCACCTCAGCGCCCAGCAGGTCGGCTCCGCAGCGGTCGCAAGTGGCCGAATCAGCCATGCAGTTGCCCTCTAACCACAGAAAGTTCAATCCACAGATTTCACAGATGGCACGGATCAGGAGGTTTGAGCGCGGCTGGCGAGGTCAGGTAAACCGCTCGCGCTTCCCCGCGTATCAAGTCCATCCGTGCAATCTGCGTCATCTGTGGATTCATCCCGTGCAGTTCATCCCCCGCAGAGCTCGTCGAGCTTCTTCTCGAGAAGCTCGCGGACCACGCCGGCGTTGGCCTTGCCGCGCGTCTCCCTCATCACCTGGCCGATGAGGAAGGTGACGGCCGTCTTCTTGCCCTTCCTGTAGTCCTCCAGCGCCTTGGGGTTCTTCTCGATGGCCGCCGCGACCGCGCCCTCGATGGCGCCCGCGTCGGTGACCTGGGCGAGGTTGAGCTCCTTCACCAGCTGGGCGGCGCCCTTGCCGGTCTCGAACATGGCGGGGATCAGCTTCTGCCGGGCGATGGAGTTGTTGATGGTCTTCTTCCGGACGAGATTGATCACCGCGGCGACCTCGGAGGGGGGCACCGGGAAGTCCGCGAAGTCCAGGTCGCGCTCCTCGCGCTCCCGGAGGCAATCGTTGACCACCCACTTGCCGGCCTCGGTGGCCGGCGCGCCGGCGGCAACCACTGCCTCGTAGTAGTCCGCCACCGGCTTTTCCGCCGTGAGCACCGCGGCGGCCTTGGCGTCCAGCCCCAGCTCTTTCTGGAAGCGCGCCCGCCGCGCGCGCGGCAGCTCGGGAAGCGTCGCGCGGATCCTGGCTACGTCTTCCTTGCTGACCGTGAAGGGAGGGAGGTCCGGCTCCGGGAAATAACGATAGTCCTGGGCCTCTTCTTTCGAGCGCATCGCCTCGGTGCGCTCGGCGTCCACATTCCAGAGCATGGTCTCCTGGCGGACGCGCTCGCCCTCCTCCAGGAGCTTGGCCTGGCGCTTTACCTCGTACTTGATGGCCGCGGCCACGTGCTTGAAGCTGTTGAGGTTCTTGATCTCCGTTTTGGTGCCCAATTTCTCCTGGCCCTTGGGCCGTATGGACACGTTGGGCTCGCAGCGCAGCGAGCCCTCCTGCATCTCGCAGTCGGAGACGTCCAGGTATCTCAGCAACTGTTTCAGGACCGCCAGGTAAGCCACCGCCTCCTCGGCGCTGGACAGGTCCGGCTCGGTGACGATTTCGAGCAGGGGAGTGCCGGTGCGGTTGAGGTCGACCAGCGATCCGCTGCCGCCGTGGGGGTCGTCGTGGAGCAGCTTGCCGGCGTCCTCCTCCAGGTGCGCGCGGGTGATGCGCACGGTCTTCTGGGCGCCATTAACGTCAAAGGTGATGCTGCCCCCGTGCGAGAGGGGAATGTCGTACTGCGAGATCTGGTAGTTCTTGGGCAGGTCCGGGTAGTAGTAGTTCTTGCGGTCGAACTTGGTCTGCGGGGCAATGTCACAGTCGAGGGCCAGCGCGGCCTTGATGGACTTTTCAAAGGCGTCCTGATTCAGGACCGGCAGGACGCCGGGCTGGCCCAGGCACACCGGGCAGACCTGGGTGTTGGCCTCGGCGCCGAACTTCGTCGAGCAGGAGCAGAACAGCTTGCTCTCGGTGTTGAGCTGGACATGAACCTCCAGCCCGATTACCGTCTCGTACTCGGCCATTCTTTTCAGTTCCTCCAGTTCCGCCGGATTATAGCGTTCGCCCAACGGGGAGCAAGTGAGGGGGGATGGAAGGAGGGGGAAAGCGTGCTGGCCACGCCGCGCGGCGCTATTATGATGTTCGGTGGCTGGAATAGTCCACCTGTCATGTTTGCAAAACAGCCGCGTAGGTGAGAAGCGCACCGCGGCGGGCCCGAATACTCTAGCCGCCGAAGGACTCCTTCTTGCCGTCCGCGTAGATGACTTGGTCGGTCTCGAACTCCACTTTCAGATCCTTCTTGGCAATGGTCCTTAGTCGTGTATGCGAGTTCATGAACTGGTTGTATGCCACGCCGCCTTTGACCCTGGCGGTACCACCGGCAGGGATGTTCACTTCTTCGGTCCAGCCCACACGCATGATCACTTTTCCAAACAGATCCTTAAAGATCACGGTCCCTTTGAAAGCGCGGATGGGCTTCTTGAGATTGTTAGCGACCTCTAGTTCAAGGGAAATGCGGGCCTTGTAACGGCCCGCGCCGATGTCCACATCGGAGAACGCTTTCTCAATGAGCTTGATCCCCAGAGCGATTACCTGCGCTTTGGCCGATTCGCGATCAATCATGCTCTTGGGAATCCTTATCTTCATCTCTCCCTTGCCGCCCAAGGCCGCAACTGGCAGGCGCAGGTCCAGGTGCTTTGCGGCTTCGACCGGCACTTCAAACACCAGGACATCGCTCACCGATTTGCCTGGATATACAGAAGTCGCCGTCCGAATCTGTCCTTCGACCTTTGTGCCCACGCCGAAGGTAATCCGCTTGTAGGAATTCCCGGCGTTGTCTTTGAGCGAGGCTGCCCTGTTCGCAAGCGAAAACCGCTCCCTGGTGCCCCATCCCTTGAAGTCGAGCTTCTTGGTACTGCTCTTGTTGGCGACGCGCATGACAATCTTGAGCAATCTATCCTTGGAGCGTGACTCCTCGCCGAACAGGTCCTTGACCTTGACGTGGCCTACCTTGACCTCCCTCACCGAAACCTGGACAGCTTCCCAGGTGGCTGCTTCTTTGCCCGCCACGACCCAGGTCTCTTCAGCGGAGGGCGGTTTTTCGTCAGGGACATGCGTAGGCCCGGGTTTCTCCCGCTCTCCGGAAGTCGGTCCCTCAGGCAACCTAGTCTTGCCAACCTTCCTCTGGGCCTCCTCGCGGGCCTTCTCCTCTTGCTTTTCAGCTTCATCGATGGCCTCGCTGACCGCCGCGCCTGTGCCGGCCACGCAGCCGCCAGTGAGCACAACGCAACCGCCGACAAGCAGGGCAATCACGAAAATGATCGCCGCAATGATTCCGCATGTGATTCCAAAACCCCAGCCGAAGGGCCCGGCCCTCCTCGGGGCTGGCGCGGGTGACTGGGCTACGGGGATGACCTCGGCCTCGACGACCTGCGCCGGGAGTATCTCGACTTTGGGCGTCCGCCGGGCCAGCTTGGCTTGGCGGTCAGCCTCGCGCTGGCGCTGTTGCTCGACCTGGGCGCGCTTCTTCTCGTCCTTGAGCTGCTGTTTGACGGCCGGGACGCAGCGGGGACAGACCACCACGCCGCCGATTCTGCGCGCGGCCTCGCTGGAGACCTTCCGTCCACAGTGCTTGCAGTTCAATAGTTCGGGCAAAACCTATTCCTCCCGATCACCGCCAAGTCCACACCCCCCGTTATTATCTGAAGCCAACCGCTCCCAGTTTCCCTCTCAGTAATATAGCTCGCCGAGGTCCGGAAGTCAAGACTCGCAACGAAATTTCGAGTTTCGCGTTGCGAGTTCCGCCATGCGTCGCGATTCGGGGTACACGTGGCAGCTCGGTTTTCGGTTTTCAGTTTTCCGTCCCGGCCCGACGAGCAAGTTCATTCTTTCAGCGCTTCCCGTTTCGCGTATATGCCAGTATATCAGTCAGTTGCGTACTGTGGGGCCGACCGGGAGAATATTATATCAAAATTTACTTGACACTCTGGCGACTTCGGTGTACAATACTGGTAGGTCTGGGGAGTTGACATGCCTGAAGCGGTTGAGGACGGGGTCCGGCGGGTACTGCGCCAGGTGGCCTGCCTGCGCTTGCAGGGGGTCCACTGGGCGGGTGCGGCCGAGCAGGTCGATGGTTTGTCCGCCGACGAGCTTCTGGACATCTGCTGGGAACACGAAGAGCTCTGGGAGAAAACCTGCGCCCGCGCCGAGCGCGACATGGTGCGCCGTCTGGCCGGCCGGGCGCTGACCATTCTTGAAGAGGTCATGACGGGCGGCGATGAGTCGCTGGCCGCCCGCGCCTCGGAAGCGGTGCTGCTCCACCAGCGCCACCTGGACCGTATGAACGGGGAGAGGGAACTGTCGACTCCCGGAGCGGCGCCCCTGGGCGCCCGAGGGGAGGCGATTCTCTTGCCTGAACCACGCCAGGGAGGGCGGAACCTCGACGGCTTGACAGGAGGTCAAGAGACATCGTTTGGGGAGGGGCCGCAGAACGGCAATGAACCGCCAACCGACTCCCCCGAAGAAATCAGGGAGATCGCCCTGCGGGCCATGCGCCGGCTGGACGAACTCTTGCCCGAGGCGCCGCCCACCGCGCTGCGCGCCGCCGAGGGGATACTGCGGCATTACAGGTACTGGCACTGGTCGAACGCGGTCATTTCCCGACGTGGCCGGGCGGCGAAGACGCGCAAAGAACCCGACTGGAAGGCCATCCTGCCCTGGCAGGAGGAGGACGCACCGCCGCCGCCCGACAGGATTTCAATCCACGAGAACGGGGCGCTGATCGGCCAGGAGGGCAGAGTAGTAGAGTTCGCGCGGCCCGGCGTCTCCAGCGAGTCATGGGAGAAGACCGGCGCGGAGGCCGACGAGTACATTCGCGAACTCGTTCAGGGCGAAAAGCCCGGCGTGGAGTTCATGTGGTACGGCCACTGGCTTACGACGCACCTTGAGCGCATCGCCGGTCGCGACAACATTCCCTGGCCGCCGCCCGAAGAGATGGTTTCCGGCAGATGGTACGCCGTCTATGACGAAGAGCTGCGCGATCTGAGAGTGAAACCGCTGCCAGATGCATGGCAAACCGGCGACCCCGAACCCCCCGACGGCTGGGGCCCTAATTCGCGGGCAAGCCCCAACTGATTAGCCGCAGATGGACGCAGATAGACGGAGATTGGGACTTGGATCGCGGATAACGATGCCAGTGGGGCGGAAGGCTCCCGCCGCGGATAACTATCACCGTTCATCGGCGTTTATCCGCGGTTCCAACAGCCTGTCTTCCGCAGATAGCGTGGATTGTTAACCACCAAGACACCAAGACACGAAGAGGGGCTTGGGTCGCGGATTTCGGCACTCGGTTAAGCGAAAGACGCCCGCCGCGGATAGCTGTCTCCGTTCATCTGCGTTTATCCGCGGTTCCCAAAGCCTGTTTTCCGCAGATGGACGCAGATAGCGCAGATAGAATAGATAGAGGGATTTGAACCGCGGATGAACGGTTACGGTTCACCCGAGTCATCCGCCGCGGAAGCTCAACGGCGTTCATCTGCGTTCATCTGCGGTTCCCAACTGCTGCGGTTCCAACAGCCTGTTTTCCGCAGATGGACGCAGATAGCGCAGATTAGGATTTAGATCGCGGACATGCCAGCTCGGTCAAGCCAGGGCTCCCGCCGCGGAACTATCACCGTTCATCGGCGTTCATCCGCGGTTCCCAACTGCTGCGGTTCCAATCTCCCCTTGAATCGCCGCAGAGGTGTGCTATCATGCCCTCTTCGTCAAATCCGGCTTTCGTCGCGGGGGGGCGAGTGAGCCGGCCCCTTGAAGATTCACCCCGCAAACTGACCGGCCCTCCCCCGCACCGGGTCAGGCGGTTTGGAGAGAAGCCATGCATAAACCCGCTATTCTCGGCAAGAAGCTGGGTATGACCCAGATCTTCGTGGACGGCCAGCGCATCCCGGTCACGGTCATCCAGGCCGGGCCCTGCCACGTAACGCAGGTGAAGAACGCCGAAACAGACGGCTACAACGCCCTGCAGCTGGGCTTCATCGACAAGCCCGAGCGGCTGGTCCGCATGCCCGAGGCCGGCCACGCCAAGAAGGCCGGGGTCGCCGCCAAGCGCCACCACCGCGAGATCCGCTACCCCGCCGACGTCGAGCCGGACCTCGAGCTTGGCGCGGAAGTCAAGGTCGACGTGTTCGAAGGCGTCGTGAAGTTGGACGTCACCGGAGTCAGCAAGGGCAAGGGCTTCGCCGGGGTCATGAAGCGCTGGAACTTCGGCGGCGGCCGCGCCTCGCACGGCGCCAGCAAGAGTCACCGTCGGCCCGGGGGCATCGGCCGCGCGGGCAGCACCTCCCGCGGCGTATTCCTGGGCAAGAAGATGCCCGGCCACATGGGCGCCGAAAGGGTCACCCTGCGCTGCCGGCTGGTCAAGATCGACGCTGAGAAGAACCTGCTCCTGGTAAAGGGCCCGGTGCCCGGCGCGGACGGCGGCCTGCTCTTCATCCGCCGCTCGGTGCGCGAGTACGGCCCCATCCAGAAGCCCGAGAAGAAAGAGGAGAAGGCCGAAGAGTAGCGCGCGCTTCTGAACGTGAAAACAATGCGGCCCGGTCAAGTGACCGGGCCGCGGCAATATCGAACTTAAAAGCAGAACCTAGCCTATGGCCCGGAGGATGTACAGCATGGACTGACTGGCGCGGCCATGCGGTTTGGCGAAGCGCAGGGGGTCGCCCGGATGGCGGTCGCGGCCCCAGGCCTTCTCAACGCGTTTGTAGAGCGCCTTCGCCCCGGGGACGCCCTTCTTCCTGCCGCGCATACCGTAGCGCGCCAGGGCCAGAATGTTCTCGGCGGCCAGGACCACGTCCCCGTAGCGCTCGCGGTTGCGGCGGACCTTGGGGCGCTCGCGCTTCAGCGCGGCGACGGCCGTCTTCATCTTCTCGGCCATCAGCCGGCAGCGGCGGAGGTCCTCGCGACCGAAGGCGTTGCCCGGCCGGTCGCGGCCCAGCGCCAGGCGCTGCAGGAAGCGCTGGTCGAGGCCCGAGTCGTAGAGGCCGGCCAGCGCCGCGCCGACGGCCCGGCCGCTCTTGAGGCCGTAGAAGCGCGCGGCGAAGCGCGTGGCGAGGTCCGGGTCCTCGGCGTTGGAGGTAAAGAGGTGCCCGCCCAGGGCCAAGCCGTAGTCGATGGCCCCGGGCAGGTAGCGCCAGGGACACCACACGGTATTGACCAGGCCGACCAGGCCGCGCTTCCTCGCCGCCAGGCTGCGCGAGCTGGCCGTGCGCATGTTGGCCAGGTTCTCGGCGTAGGGCGCGAAGACCGTGCCGGCCTTGCTGAGCGCCGGACAGGCGGCGACCTCGAAGCCGGCGGAGAGGAAGAGGTCCGCGTTGCGCTCGTTGTACTCGGCGGCGTAGTCCCAGTTGAACATGAGCACGTCGCGCTCCAGGCGCTTCATGATTTCGGGATGGTGGACCACGTGATCACCCCACATGGCCGGCCGGCGGCCGAGCTTGCGGACCTCGGCGTGGACCCAGCGGGCGTGCGAGGCGTAGCGCTTCCAGTCGGGGGCGCGCGCGCCGTACTTCCGGCGGCAGCGCGGGCAGTTGCCCAGCTGGACCTCGTCGAGGCCCACGTGGATTACGGGATAGTCGAAGATCGCGGCCACGTCGGCCAGCAGCTCGGAGATCAGCTCCCGGGTCCCGGGGTGCGCGGGACACAGGGCGTTGTAGTCGTGGTCGGGCAGCCCCCGGGGCGGCGGCTCGGCCAGCTGCCGGTGCCGGCGGTGGGTGAAGATCAACCGGGAGTGGCCCAGGGCCTCGATCTCGGGCATGACCGCGATGCCCAGCGAGCGGGCCAGTTCCACGAACTCGCGCATCTCATCGGCCGTGAAGGCGCCGGGAGAGGCCAGCTCGGGGTGCGCGGGGAAGCGCAGCGCGCAGCGCTCGTCGTCGATGAGGTGAAGGTGAACCAGGTTGTAGCCCCACTCGGCCAGCCAGGGCAGGAGCAGCGTGTAGTACTCCTTGCGCTCGACGACCCGGCCGGGGTCGAGCATGACCCCGCGCAGCTTGAAGGCGGGCGACTTCCTCTTGCTCAAGACTTTTCTCCCAAGTCGAACTCCTCTATCTTCTTGCGCAGCGTGGTGCGGTGCATGCCCAACAGCTTGGAGGCCCGCACCTGGTTGCCGCCGACGGCGGCGAGCACCTCGGCGATGGCCGCCCGTTCGGCCAGGCGCACGGCCTCGGCGTGGATGTCGGCGGTTTCCTTGCCCTCCGCGCCGGCGGCCTCGAAGCGCTCGCGGGCCAGGCGGCCGACCAGCCGTTCTATGTTCCCGGCCAGGCCCCCGGCGGCGGCGGCCGCGCCGCCGGCCGCACGGACCACGTGGCCGGGCAGGTGCTCGACGGCCACGGTCCCCGAGCCGCGGGCCAGGGCGGCGGCGTGCTCCAGGCAGTTCTTGAGTTCGCGGACGTTGCCCGGCCAGTCGTACCGCTCGATGACCGCGAGGGCCTCGGGGCTGATCTCCACGCGCTCGGAGAGGAAGTGAGCGACCAGCAGGGGCACGTCCTCGGAGCGTTCGCGCAGGGGCGGCAGCTCTATGCGCAGGACGTCCAGGCGGTAGTAGAGGTCCTCGCGGAAGAGGCCGGCGGAGACCAGCTCGCGGAGGTCGCGGTTGGTGGCCGAGACCACCCGGGCATCGACCTCGCGGGTCTCCGACTCGCCCACGCGCTCGAAGCAGTGCGACTCCAGGAACCTGAGCAGCTTGACCTGCATGGCCGGGCTCATCTCGCTGACCTCGTCGAGGAGCAGCGTGCCGCCATCGGCGGCCTCCAGGCGTCCGGTGCGGCTAGCCACCGCGCCGGTGAAGGCCCCGCGGGCGTGGCCGAAGAGCTCGCTCTCCAGCAGCGTCTCGGGCAACCCCGCACAGTTGACGGCCACGAAGGGCCCACCGACGCGCTGGGAGTGGAGGTGGATGGCCCGGGCGGTGAGCTCCTTGCCGGTGCCGCTCTCGCCGAGGAGCAGCACGGTGGCTGCGCCCGCCGCGGCGGCGGCGATCTGGCGATAGAGCTCCTGCATGAGGGCGCTCCTGCCGACCAGCAGCGCCTCCGGCGGGAAGTCGGCGAGCTGCTCGCGGGCGGCCTGGAGCGTCGGCTGGCCAGCGCGCGCGGCCAGCGCGCGGCGGACCGTGGCGCGCACCGTCTCCAGACTGACCGGCTTCAAGAGGTAGTCGAAGGCCCCCCCGCGCACCGCCTCCACCGCGGTGGAGAGGGTGCCGTGGCCGGTCATGACCACCACCGGCGTGCCCGGCAGCATCCCCCGGAGCTTCTCGGCGGCGGCCAGGCCGTCCATGCCCGGCAGGCGCACGTCCATGAAGACCAAGTCCGGCTTCTCGCTCTCGGCCAGCTCCAGGCCCTCCTCGGCGCTGGAGGCGGCCAGCGCCCGATGCCCCTCCTTCTCGAGGAATCTCGCGAAAGCCCAGGAGACGCCGCTGTCGTCATCGACAACCAGGACCGTGGCCACGCTCTACTCCTTCCAGGCCTCGAGCTCCAGGCGAAAGACCGCGCCGCCGCCCTCCGCCGTGCGGCAGACCAACGACCCGCCGTGCTCTTCGGCTATTCCGCGGGAGACGGCCAGGCCCAGCCCGGCGCCGCTCTGCTTGGTTGTATAGAATGGCGCGAAGATCTTTTCAAGCTCGGCGGCCCCCACCCCCGGCCCGCTGTCGGCGACCTCGACGCTGACGCGGCCCTCGCCGGCCGGCTCGACGCGCACGCTGACCCGGCCGCCCCGGGCCTGGGCCTGCATGGCGTTCAAGACCAGGTTGACCAGCACCTGCTTGATCTTGTTGCGGTCGGCACGCGCCGCGGGCGCGCTCTGGGCCTCGACCACCTCGGCCTTCACGTGGGCGTGTTCCAGCTGCCGCCTCATGAACTCCAGGACCTCGTGGGCCACTTCGGCGAGCTTCACCCGGGCGAAGACCGGCGGCGCCGGGCGCGCGAAGGAGACCAGTTCATCGACCACCAGCTCCAGGCGCCCGAGCTCCTCGCGCACCGAGCGAAGCTCCTCGCGGCGCGACTCGTCCCGCTCCTCGGCGAGCAGCATCTCCACGGTCATCTTGGCGCCGGTGAGGGGATTGCGGACCTCGTGGGCCAGGGCGGCGGCCATCTGCCCGGCGGCCGCGGCGCGCTCGCTCTTGACCAGCTCCGCGCGGCTCCTGGCCAGCGCGGCGGTCATGCGCTCCAGGCTCTCGGAGAGTTCCTCTATCTCCCGGCCGCCGCCGGACACATGGCGGAACTCCAGCCCGCCCTCGGCGGCGCGGCCGGCCTCGGCGGCCAGGCGGCGGACCGGCCGGGCCACGCCGGCGGCCAGCATCCAGGCCAGCAGCACCACGGCGCCGGCGCCGAGCAGCGCGGCCAGGAGCGCCGGCGTCACCGCCGCGGAGCGCACCCGGTCAATTTCCTCCTGGGGCACCAGCAGGAGCACCAGCTTGCGCCGGCCGCCCTCGGTCTGCCAGGCGCCGAATATCTGGAACCTGAGCCGGGGGCCGGCGGAAGCCCGTGGCAGGTCCTTGGCCACGGGGCCGGGCACGTAGGCCTCCGGGGTCTCGCTGATATACGGGGACTTGTCGGCGGTCAGCACATAGACCAGCTCGAAGTGGTCCGCCGAGGAAAGCGAGGAGATCAGCTCGTTTCTCTCCGGGTCGTAGCTGGCCACGTCCACGCCGACCACGCTCTTCATCTTGACCAGGATGTCCCGGTTGACCGCGAAGCCGGCGCCGCTGAGGCCTCGGGCCAGTTTCTCCATGCGTTCGTGGTAGGCGCGCTCGGCGGCCTCGCCCGCCCGCCAGAAGGCCAGGGCGGCGCTGGCCGCGCTGACCGCCAGGAAGAGCCCCCCGAAGGCCAGGGCCAGGCGGCTGGCGAGGCTCAGCGGCCGGCGCACGCGGACCCCTCAGTCCGCGATCCGGTAGCGGACGATCCAGTAGAGCGCGGCCAGCCCGTCGCGCCAGGTGATCTTCTTGCCCTCCTGGTAGGTGCGCCCGTGATAGCTGATGGGCACCTCGTAGATGCGTGCCCCGGCGTGGGCCAGCTTGGCGGTGACCTCCGGCTCGAAGCCGAAGCGGTCGCAGCGCAGCTCGAACTTGACGAGCAGGTCGCGGCGGACCGCCTTGTAGCAGGTCTCCATGTCGGTGAGGTTCAGGTTGGTGAGGACGTTGGAGAGCAGGGTGATCAGGCGGTTGCCCACGTAGTGCCAGAAGAAGAGCACCCGGTGCGAGCCGCCCAGGAAGCGCGAGCCGAAGACCGCGTCGGCCGCCCCGGACTCGATGGGCGCGATGAGCTTCCCGTACTCGGCGGGGTCGTACTCCAGGTCGGCGTCCTGGATGATCACGATGCGCCCCCGGGCCGCGGCGAACCCACGGCGCAGGGCCGCGCCCTTGCCGGCGTTCTTCTCCTGGTAAAGGACCTGGTAGCCGGGCCGCGACTCGTAGGCGGAGAGCAGGTCCCGGCTGCCATCGGTGGAGCCGTCGTCGACGACCACGATCTCCTTGTCGGCGGGCTCGGCGCGCTCCACCCGGGAGAGCAGCTCCGACAGCGTCTGCCGCTCGTTGTAGACCGGCACGATCACCGAGAGGCGCGGCGCGCGCTCGGCGCTCTCCTGGTTCACGACGCCTCCTTCCGTGCGGGCCGGGGCTTCTCGCCCTCCGGCGGGGGTTGGTACGGGGCGCGCCCGCGGCGCCAGGCGACCGCCAGCGCGACGGCGAAGCCGGCGAAGAGCAGGATGCTCATGCACTGGAAGACGGTCAGGGAGCCGAACTCCGGTCGCCAGGGCCCGCTGTCCGCCCGGAAGAACTCGTTGCAGAAGCGCCAGGCGGAGTAGAGCAGGCCGAAAATGGCGGCGATCTGGCCGGCGAACTTGCGTTTCGGGTACAGCAGCCAAAGCGTCAGGAAGATGCTCAGCGCGGCGAGCGTCTCGTAGAGCTGCACGGGGTGCACCGGGAGCGGCGGGTCGCCGTAGGTGATCAACCCCGCGATGCGCTGCTGGGTGTGGACGTGGGAGTACTCCGGGAAGCGCACCGCCCAGGGCAGCGAGCTGGGTTTCCCGAAGCAGCAGCCGTTCAGGAAGCAGCCGATGCGGGTCATGGCCAGGCCCAGCGCCGCGCCGGGGACTGAGAAGTCGAGCATGTCCACCAGGGGAATCTTCCTGCGCCGCGCGTAGATCCACAGCGCCAGCATGGCCCCGCCGAGCCCTCCGTAGAAGACCAGCCCGCCTCTCCATGTGGAGATGACCCGGACGAAGCTGGCCCCCACCCACTTGAAGAAGCCGACGTCCTCGGGCCACTCGAAGTAGAAGCCCAGGTTGAGGCCGACGTGCAGCAGCCGCGCGCCGAGGATGCCGCCGATCACCGCGAAGAAGCCCAGGTCGAAAATCTGGGCCTTCTCCAGGCCCAGGCACTTGGCCCGCCGGCGGGTGAAGAGGACCCCCAGCAGGAACCCGATCATCAGCATGGTCCCGTAGGCGGGTACGCCCCTGTTGATGAGCGGGATTCTGAAGAGCTCCGGGTACATGGCTCAGGCCTCTCGCCCCGGCGGCGCCAGCAGCTGGTTGTCGATCAGCCGGGCCTTCCCGACATGCACGGCCAGCGCGGCCAGCGCCGGGCGGTCGAGCCCGCTCATGTCCTCGAACGATTCGGGGTCTACCACCGCGGCGTAGTCCAGCTCGCAGAGCGGATCCATGACTACTTCCTCGGCCATGGCCGCGGCGATAGTGGTAGCGCGCCGCTCGCCGCCCGCGACCATCTCCGCGGCCTTCTCCAGCGCGCGGTGGAGCGCCAGCGCCGCCTCGCGCTCGGCGGGCGAGAGATAGGCGTTCCGCGAGCTCATGGCCAAGCCGTCGGGCTCGCGGACCGTGGGGCAGACCACTATCTTGGCACCGAAGTCCAGGTCGCGGACCATCCCCTTGATGACCGCGGCCTGTTGGGCGTCCTTCTGGCCGAAGTAGGCCCGGTCCGGAAGGACTATGTTGAAAAGCTTGGCGACAACGGTGCAAACCCCCCGGAAGTGGCCGGGGCGGCTCATGCCATCGAGGCGCTGGGCGACCGCGCCGGCCTCCACGAAGGTGACCGCGTCGGCCGGATACATGACCCCGGTCTCCGGCGCGAAGACCGCGTCGACCTTCTCGGCGGCGCACAACTCCATATCTTCTTCCAGCTTCCGGGGATACTTCCCGTAGTCATCACCGGGACCGAACTGCGCCGGGTTGACGAAGACGCTGACCGCCAGGAAGTCGTTCTCCTCCCGGGCGCGGCGCACCAGCGACATGTGCCCGGCGTGCAGGGCGCCCATAGTAGGCACCAGCCCCACGGTCTTGCCCGCGGCGCGCATCTCCAGCGATAGCTCGCGCATCGCGGCGGGGTCGGCGATCTCGCGGGGAGCCGCCATCGCTCACGTCCCCGCCGGCGGCCAGGGAAGTTGGTTGAGCCCCGGCCGTAGCTGGCCGAGGGCCTCGAGGACCGCGGCGAGCTCGCCGGAGCCGCGGACCAGGTCCATGTGGTCGGTGTCGATGACCAGAACCGGCTGGCCGGCCGGCCGGCGGAAGTGCTCGGCGTAAGCCATCGACAGGCGCTCGATGTAGGCCGGCAACTCATCGCCCAGCTCGTAGGCGATGCCCCGGCGGCGGACGCGGTCGAGAAGCTCCGGCAGCCCGGCGCGCAGGTAGATGACCGCGTCGGGCTCCGGCAGCCGCTGGCTGATACCCTCCTCCAGGCGCAGGTAGAGGACCAGCTCCTCGACGGAGAGGTTGATGCTCGCGAAGATGCGGTCCTTCGCGAAGAAGTAATCGGCTACCGCGCCGGGACTGAAGAGGTCGCCCTGGGCCAGCTCGGAGAGCTGCCGCCAGCGGTCGAGCAGGAAGGCCACCTGGGCGTGGAAGGCCCAGCGCCGCCGGTCCTTGTACATCAGCGGCAGGAAGGGATTCGACTCCGGGGCCTCCAGCACCAGGCGGTAGCCCAGCTCGTGGGCCAGGCGCGCGGCCAGCGTGGTCTTGCCCACGCCCATGGGGCCCTCAACGGCGATGTGCTTGAAAGCCAGCTTGGCATGCGGACTCTCGGCCGGCCCGCGCCCGGCGCTGAAGGCCGCCCACAGCTCGGCGACGGTCTTGCCCGTGCCGGGCACGGCCAAGCCGGGCGCGATCTCCGCCAGGGGTCCGAGCACGAAGCCGCGCTCGGCAATGCGCGGGTGGGGTACGGTGAGGTCGGGGGCGTCTATCACCCGCTGGCCGTAGACCAGAATGTCCAGGTCCACGGTGCGCGGCGCGTCGCGCCCGCCGGAGCGGTCCCGGCCCAGAGCGGTCTCCACCTCGCGGCAGACTTCCAGGAGCTCCCGGGGAGAGAGGTCGGTCTCGACCAGCGCCGCGCCGTTGAGGAACCGGGGGCCCCCCGCCGGGCCGCCGACCGGGTCGCTCTCGATCAGCGCGCTGACCACGCGCACGCCCACCCCGCGCGCGCCGAGCACCTCCAGGGCCTGGCGGATGTTGGCCTCGCGCTCGCCGAGGTTGGCACCCAGACCCAGGTAGACTGTGGGCATGTTTACTCCAGTGGCCGGTTGTCAGTTACCGGTTGCCGGTTCCGCCGGCTACCAGGCTATCTTTCCGATGCGCTCGGCGGCCTCGGCCAAGCGCTCCTCCGGGACGGTCAGCGCCGCGCGCAGGAAGCCCTCGCCGGGCTCGCCGAAGCCCGCCCCGGGGATGAGCACCACGTCGGCCTCCTCCAGGATACGCCCCGCGGCGTCGAAGCTGGGCAGGCCCTTGGGGGTCGGGAACCACACGTAGAAGGTGGCCGCCGGCTTGGGGGCCTCCAGGCCCAGAGCGGCGAGGTTGTCGCAGAAGGCATCGCGGCGCTTCTGGTACATGGCGCGCAGCCGGGGCACGAACTCGTCGTACTTCTCAAGCGCCTTTATGGCCGCCAGCTGGATGGCCGTGAAGATGCCGCTGTCGAGGTTGCTCTTGATGCGCCCCAGCCCGGCGCAGAGGTCGGCGGCGCCGGCCGCGAAGGCCACCCGCCAGCCGGTCATGTTGAAGGTCTTCGACCAGGAGTGGAACTCGATGGTGCGCTCGCGGGCGCCGGGAATCGAGAGCAGGCTTATGGGTTCGGCGCCGTCGAAGGCCAGCTCCGCGTAGGCCGCGTCACTGGCTATGATCAGGTCGTGCTTCCCGGCGAAGGCCACCAGCTCCTTGTAGAACTCCTCGGTCGCGACGGCCCCGGTGGGGTTGTTGGGATAGTTGACGTAAATGAGGCGCGCGCGCTTGGCGTCGGCCGCGCTGATGGCCGAGAGGTCGGGCAGGAAGCCATTTTCACGTTTGAGGGGCATGTAGACCGGATCGGCGCCGGCGAAGATGGTCCCCGAGCGGTAGGGCGGATAGCCGGGCACGGGGATCAGCGCCGCGTCCCCGGGGTTCAGGAAGGCCAGCGGCAAGTGGCCGATGGCCTCCTTGCTGCCGATGGTCGGGAATACCTCCGCGTCGGGATCCAGCTCCACGCCGAAGCGCTTCGCGAACCAGCCGGCGGTGGCCCGGCGCAGCTCGGGTTGGCCGTCGTCCAGGGCGTAGGTGTGGGTCCTGGGATCCTGGGCGAACTTGTACAGCGCGTCGATGACGAACTTGGGCGTGGGCGTGTCCGGGTCGCCGATGCCCAGGTTGATGACGTCGCGACCAGCGGCCATCGCCGCCTTTTTCTTCTTGTCGATCTCCGAAAAGAGATACGGCGGCAGCTTCTGGAGGCGTTCGGCAACGCTGAACTTGGCCACGGGCTCCCTCCCAACGGTGTCGGATTTCTGTCCAGCGCCTACCTTAGCGCCGGACCGGGCGCCAGTCAACATATTTGGCCGAAGTCGTCCTGGTCGCGCTCACTTCGTTTCCCCCTCGGACTCGCCAGGGCCTTCGCTGCTCGTCTCGGGCTGCCGGGTGACCGGTTCGCCGGAGCCGGGCTGCTTGCGCCAGGGCAGGGCCACCAGCCGGAACTCCTCGTTGGCCAGGCGGTCGAAGGCCTGGAAGGCGGTGAGGGCCTCGTCCGCCGGCCGGCGCAGCAGGGTCTGCCACCACAGGAAAGTGAAGAAAGTCGCCCCCAGCAGCACCGCCAGCACCATCCCTATCACCAGGGCCACCTCTCCGCCGATCTCCGAGGAAAGCCCGGCGCAGGCCAACGGAAGCAGCCCGACTACCACGCCTCCCAGCAGGCAGAGCCCCACGATGATCGCCGTGAAGAAGAGCTGCAGCGCCAGGCGCAGCGCCACCCGCAGAAGCGAGCGCTCCCTGATGGCGAAGGCCGCGCCCCACAGGGCCGCGCCCCAGACCAGGGATAGGTCGGTCAGGCACATCAAGGGGCCCACGCCCATGACCCCCGCGCCGCTGGCCCGCAAGCGCCAGTCTATCGGCCACAGCGCCGCCAGGGCCCTGATCGGCCAGAGGATAAACGGAGTGGGAACGACTCCCTCGATGAGGAAGGGCTCCGAGCCGCCGGTCCACATATAGAGCGGCAACGCGGCCAGGATTCCCCAGAGATACGGCCGGACTCGCGGCAGTATCTTGGCGGCGGCCAGCGGCCGCGCGGCGAGGGGGGTCAGGACCAGCTGCAGGGCGGTGTCGCCGTCTATCTCCTCGGTCACCGCCCCGGCGGTGCTCCAGGCCGCGCCCAGGTACATGAGCAGCGGCCACAGGCAAACGAAGAGGGCGGCGATCGCCTCCGGGTAGTCCGGAACCGGCAGGCCGAATGAGTAGATTGGCGATGAATCCCACAGTCTGCCCTCAGTATGCATCCACAGGACGACGCCCGCGAACAGGAAGAGCGGGATCGCCACGCATATCGCCGTGGCGATGCGCCGTCCCCGCCGGGTGCGGAGCATCTCCGCGCGAACCAGCCGGTGCTTCCGCTCGGCCAGCAGCTCGAAGGGGCTGCCCGCCCGGCGGGAGAACCACCAGGGTAGCCAGCGCCCCAGCCGCTCGACCCAGTCCTCCCCCGGCCGGCGCGCCGGGCGCGGCTTGGCGGGCTTTTTCGACGAGGCATCTTTCATTCTTGCACCAGATTAACCGCCCGGCGCGCCGGTCACAAGGCGCTCACGAGCGCGCCGGGCCCTCGCCCCGCGGCCCCCGCCGGAAGCGCTTGAAGTAGCCCGGGCGGAAGTCGTCGTCGGCCAGCCGGTCGAAGAGGGCGAACTCCCTGATGACCGCGCGAACCGGCGCGCGCAGCAGCCAGCGCCGGTAGAGGACGAAGGTGCCCCAGAGGACCAGAATCCCCAACCCCACCATGCCGCAGATGACCGCGATGACCAGAACCCCGAGCTCAGAGGGGTGCTCCAACATCCACCCGAAGACGGGGATGCAGGCAAGGAGGTACACCACCGGCGGAACCAGGCAGACCGCGATCTGTAGGCCGACGAGCGCCAGCCGTCCGATCATGGCCAGGCCCACCCGCCCGAAGCTGCCCAGCCGCACCGCGCAGGCCGCGCCCCAATGCGCCGCGGCCCAGGCCAGCACCATGTCGCCCGCGCACATCACCGGGCCCAGCAGCGCCCCGGTGGCGGAGAATCCCCCGCCTCCCAACACCCCCCCGAACCCGAACAGACCCAGCAGGCGCAGGGGCAGGAATGCCAGGGGCACGACGGCCAGCGAATCCGGGTACGCCAGGCTTCCACCCATCACGTAGAGCGGCAGGCAAAGCAGGCAGCAGAGCGCCGTGCGGAAGGCCGCCGGCAGCACCTTGCCCGCGGCGATGACCCTGCGGGGCATGGGGGTGAGCACCAGTTGCCAGACGGTGTCCTTCTCCCGCTCGTTCAGGACCGATCCGGCCGAGCCCAGGAACGCGCCGATGACCACGCCCAGGGGCAGAAGGTTCACCCACAGGGCCGCAAGGGTGCTCGCGAAGTTCCCTTTGCCCCCGGCCAGGGAAAGAGCAAAGAGCGCCGCGGCCATCCCCAGCGCGGCGAATCCGAAGCCGGCTACGCCCAGCATGTTCCGGCGGCTCCGCTTCAGGCCGAGCGCCACCAGCGGGTGTTTTCGATCGGCAAGCAGCGTGAACGGTCCGGGATTGGCCGCCCGGACGGCCCTGGCGACCTGCGCGTACCAGTCCGCCTCGCTCTCGCCGGGCAGGCGCACCAGCTCGTCCCTGTCGAGGAGATTATCGGGGGCGTCCACGAAGCCTTCTCCAAAACCGTTCTGGTAACATTCTGACGCGAATCGGCTCCCGGCGCAAGGGGCGAAGCGCGCGCCGCTTGCGGCCGCGCTTGCGCGCGGCTATAATCCCCGCCGTTCCGGCCGTCTGGAGGCTCCCGATGGACTGTATCTTCTGCAAGATAGCCGCCAAGGAGATTCCCGGCCAGATCGTCCACGAAGACGAAGTCACCGTCGCCTTCCGGGACGTCAACCCGGCCGCGCCCACGCACGTCCTGATAATCCCCCGCGAGCACGTCGCCCGGGTCAGCGACCTCGAGGAGAAGCACGCCGGGCTGGTCGGCAGGCTCTTCCTGGCGGCCAGGAAGATCGCCGCGGCCGAGGGCCTGGAGGACTACCGCCTGGTGATGAACTGCGGCGAAGGCGCCGGGCAGAGCGTTTTTCACATCCACCTGCACTTGCTCGGCGGCCGGCGGATGACCTGGCCACCGGGTTAGTCGTTTCCCCTGTCACCCTTCCGGAGGACCTTCATGCAAGAGATACTGAAAAGCGCCCTGGACGCCGCGCGCGCCGCCGGCGCCTCCTTCGTCGAGGCCCGCTTCGTGGAGACGGGGGCCGAGGGTTACGAGGTCAAGAACGGCACGCCCGCCCGGGCGTCGAACTCAGTCGACCGCGGCCTGGGGGTGCGCGCCATCGTCGATGGCTGCTGGGGCTTCGCCTCGCTGGGCGACGTGACCCGCAAGACCCAGGCCGCGCGGGTCGCCAAGCTGGCCGTCAAGGTCGCCCGGGCCAGCGCCCTGGCGCCCGCCGCCGAGCCCGCCAAGCTGGCTCCCAACCCGCCGGGCAGCGGGGAGTACGCCACCCCCGTCGCGGAGGACCCCTTCGCCGTCCCGGTTGACGAGAAGATGGGCCTGCTCGCCGAGGCCGAGAAGAAGCTTCACGGCGAGGCGCTGGCCGTCACCCAGGCCTTCATGAACCTCTACCGCAAGCACACCTGGTTCGCCAACACCGAGGACGTGAGCTTCGAGCAGCGGATCACCGAGAGCGGCGCTGGGCTGGCCGCCACCGCGGTCCGCGGCGGCGACGTCCAGGTGCGCAGCTACCCCAACAGCTTCCGGGGCAACTTCGCGGCGGCGGGGTTTGAGTTCGTGCGCGGAATGCAGCTTGCCGAGAACGCCGAGCGGGTGGCCGCCGAAGCCAGGGGGCTGCTCGACGCCCCGCAGCTGCCCGCCGGAACGCGGGACGTGATCCTGGAGGGCGGGCAGCTGGCCCTGCAGGTGCACGAGTCCATCGGCCACCCCATAGAGCTCGACCGCGTCTTCGGGACCGAGGCGGCCTACGCGGGCACCAGCTTCCTGACCACGGAGAAGCTGGGCAACTTCCAGTACGGCTCGGAGCACGTCAACGTGGTCGCCGACGCCACCGAACCGCTGGGCCTGGGGACCTTCGGCTTCGACGACGAGGGCACCCCGGGCAAGCGCATCGACGTCATCAGGAACGGGAAGTTCGTGGGCTACATCTCCGACCGGGAGAGCGCCGCGCGGCTGGGCCTGGAGAGCTCCGGCACGGCCCGGGCCATGAGCTGGAACCGCATCCCCATCGTGCGCATGTCCAACATCAACCTGCTCCCCGGCGAGTGGACGCTGCCCGATCTGCTGGCCGACACCGACGGCGGGGTCTACATGGCAACCAACCGTTCCTGGAGCATCGACGACCGCCGGCTCAACTTCCAGTTCGGCACGGAGATCGCCTGGGATATCTCCGGCGGCAAGCTCGGGAAGATGTACAAGAACCCCACCTACACGGGGATATCCCCGGAGTTCTGGAACTCCTGCGACGCGGTCTGCTCGCGGGACTTCTGGCGAATGTGGGGCACGCCCAACTGCGGCAAGGGACAACCGGGCCAGGCCGCTCACGTGGGGCACGGCACCGCGCCGTCCCGCTTCCGGAACGTCCGGGTGGGGGTAGTGAAATGATCGGTCGAACGAGAGCCGAGAAGATTCTGGAAAGCGCGCTGTCGGCCCTGGAGCGCGCCGGCGCTGAGGAGTCCCACGTCACCCTCTTCGTCGAGGAGCAGGGACTGACCCGCTTCGCCAACAACTACATCCACCAGAACGTCAGCGAGAACGACGCGGGGCTCGGCCTGGTGGCCGCGCTGGGCAAGCGCCTGGGCAGCGCCGGCACCAACCGCCTGGACCGCGCGGGCATCTCGGCCTGCGCCAAGCAGGCGGTGGCCATCGCCCGGCAGTCCGTCGAGAACCCCGACTTCCCGGGGATGGTCAAGTCGGGGGCCGCCCCGGAAGTGGCCGATGGCCTCGACGCCAAGACCGCGCGGATGAGCCCGGCGGGGCGCGCGCGGATCGTCGCGCGGGCCACCAAGCGCTCGGCCAAGAAGGGCACCTCGGCCTCCGGCAAGGTCTCCTCCAGCGCAACGGAGATCGCCGTGGCCAACAGCGCCGGGACGGTGCAGTACTGCGCGCTGAGCGGCTTCGGCGCGACGGCCACGGCGATGATCGACGGCGCGGCCGGCTCGGAGAGCTGGTCGGCGGGCTCGGCTGCCGCGCTCAAGGCCCAGCTCGGCAAGTTCGGCGCCGGAGCGGTCAAGACCGCGCTCAAGGCCCGCAAGCCCAAGCGCGTCGAGCCCGGCGAGTGGACCGTGGTGCTGGCTCCCCGCGCGGTCTCCGAGATGCTCGACTTCCTGTCCTACCTGGGCTTCAACTCCCAGGCGCACGTCGAGGGCCGCTCGTGCCTGGCCGGCAAGATGGGCACCAAAGTAGTAAGCGAAAAGATCACCCTGCGCGACGACGGGCTCGCGCCGGAGGGGCTACCCCTGCCCTTCGACTTCGAGGGCGTGCCCCGCAGGCCGCTCACGCTCATTGAGAGGGGCGTGGCCAAAGAGCTGCCCCACTCCACGAGAACGGCGAGGAAGATGGGCGCCGAGCTCACCGGCCACTCCTTCGGGCCGACCTCCACCATGGGAGGAATGCCCATGCACCTGGTCCTGGACCCGGGAGAGGCCTCGCTCGACGAGATGATCGCCTCCACCGAGAAGGGGCTCTTCGTCTCCCGCTTCTGGTACACCAACGTGGCCGAGCCGGCCAAGGCGGTGATCACCGGCATGACCCGCGACGGCCTGTTCCTGGTGACCAAGGGCAAGCTCCGCCGGGCGGTCTGCAACCTGCGCTTCACCCAGTCGGTGCTGGAGGCGCTGGGCAACGTGGAGATGGTCGGCTCCGAGATGGTGGGGGTCGGCGGCGACTGGGGCGCGGGGCAAACCCGCTGCCCGGCGCTCAAGATCCGGGACTTCCGCTTCACCGGCGCCACGGAATTCTGAGGGTCGCGATCTGGGGTTTGGGGATTTGCATGGTTGAACCTTTGACCTGTGGCAAGACAGGCACATATGCTCCCGGGAACTTGGGAGATATTATTAAGCACAGTTGGTTAATAGAAGTCACCCGTATCTTGCTGTACGGGGTGAGAGACAAACCTTTTGTGTATGCCGATGTTTTCGCTGGCTGCCCTGAGTATCCGCTTGCTTCCGGAGACAAGGGGTGGACCGCTTGGGGAAGCAAGATTCAGACAAGCCTTCTAGCAAGGCTCCAACAAGATTTCGAACTCCGCGGCAAGTACGCTGGGTCAACAACCTTAGTCCGTCTTGTCTGCAAAGAGGCATCTGCGCCGTTGGAAATACTAGCTTACGACGCGGACGGGGGGCGTTGCGAAGTTCTTACTGGTTCCGGCACGGTCTTGCTCGACCTCAAGTCGGGTTATGATATTCTGGACGACGCTACCTTGTTGCACCGAGCAGACCTACTCTTGCTTGATCCCTACAATTTCCTTCCGCGAAGTAACTGGGAAAAACACATCGGCGGACTTGTCAGCGCAGCAGAAGATGCACCCACGCTGCTGTTCCTTTACAACAAGATGCGCTTCCATAAGAACTACGATTCCTTCAGGACTAAACTGGCAGAACTCACGCGAGATAAAGTTACCGGATGCGTCGGTCGGTTGCGTGGAGCTTCAGCATGGTATGAGATGATGCTCCTCTACAAGAAAGGCATTGAATGGGACTCACCCGTCTCGAAGGCACTTGAGAGTATGACCCATCAACTGACAGAGGCAACAGATGTAGAGTCGAAGTTCGAACCGGTGGGGTGATTCACCATGCCCATAACCCGCGCCTTCTTTGAAACCGCCGCCCGCTGTCCGGGGAGCACCGCCGTCCTGGACGGTGAACGTTTGTTGACCTACGGCGAACTCGCGGTCCTCGCCCGGCGCGCGGCACTGCGCATCGCCGGAGCCACCGACCGGGAGCACGTGGCGGTTTACCTGCCGAGCTCCGCCGGGTTCCTGGTGACCTTTCTGGGCGTGCTGGCCGCCGGCCGGGCGGTGGTGCCGCTCAACCTGTTCCTGGCGCCCGACGAACTGGCCGCCGTCATGGAACACGCCGAGACCGACCTGGTTATTACGTGCGGGGAGCTGGCCGACCGCCTGCCGGCCGGCGCCGCGAAGCAAATCCTCGTCGAGGAGCTGATTTCCTCCGAGGACGCCGCCGAGCCGGCCTCCCGGGAGCCCGACGACCTGGCCGTGCTGCTTTACACTTCCGGCTCCACCGGGCAACCCAAGGGCGTCAGGCTCAGTCACCGGAACCTCCTGGCCAACGCGCGGGCCGCGGCCCAGGCCGCCGGCTTCCGCTCCGACGACCGCGTGCTGGGGGCCCTGCCGCCCTTTCACAGCTTCGCGCTGACCGCCACGCTGCTGGCCCCGCTGCTGACCGGGGCCGCGGTGAGCACCCTGGCGCGCTTTCACCCCGAGGGGGCCCTGGACCTCTGCGAGGAGTGCGAGGCCACGGTCATCCTGGGAGTGCCCTCCATGTACCGGCTGATGGCCCGGTCCCAGAAGGCCCGGCCGCGGCAGCTGCGCGGCCTGCGCATGGTGTTCTCGGGCGGCGAGCGCCTGCCCCAGAAGATCCGCGCGGAGTTCGAAGCCGTCTTCGGCACCGAGATCCACGAGGGTTACGGGCTCACCGAGTGCTCGCCGGTGGTGGCCATCAACCGTCCCGGCGCCAACCGTCCGGGCACGGTGGGCCAGCCGCTGGAGCACCTCGAGGTGCGCATCGTCGGCCAGGACGGCCTCTCTCTGCCGGCCGGCGAGGAGGGCGAGATATGGGTGCGTGGCGACAGCGTGATGTGCGGCTACCACCGCGACGAGAAGGAGACCGATGGCGCGATCTCTTCCGAGCGCTGGCTGCGCACCGGCGACCTGGGCCGCCTCGACGCGGACGGCTATCTCACCATCACCGGGCGGATCAAGGAGCTGATCATCGTCGCCGGCGAGAACGTGCACCCCGGCGAGGTGGAGGAGGCCGCCACCTCCCACCCCGCGGTGGCCGAGTGCGCGGCGCTGGGCGAGCCCGACGAGCAGCGCGGCGAGCACGTGGTGCTCTTCGCCGTGGCCCGCCCGGAGGTCGAGCTCCGCCCCGAGGAGCTCAAGGCCCACTGTCGCGAGCGGCTGGCCGGCTACAAGGTCCCCCGCAGGGTCCTGATCGCCGACGAGCTGCCCAAGCTCCCCACCGGCAAGGTCAACAAACGTGCGCTGGCGGCGCAGCTCGCCGGGAAGGACGGTCGCTCGGCATGAACGGCCGCGGCCTCACCGTGATCGTCCCCGGCCGCCTGGCGGTGATGCACCGCCCGGGAATGTACACCTCGCTGCGCGAGGACCTGGCCTTCCTGCGCAAGGAGCGCGTAGTGGCTATCGTCTCGCTGACGGTCTCCGCGCTGGACGCCGCGGAGCTCCGCGGGGCCGAGATGGAATGCCTCCACGAGCCGGTGACGGACTTCACCGCGCCCGCTCCCGAACAGCTCGAGCGCATCATCGAGTTCATCGCCCGCCAGAGCGAGAAACCGGGCCGGCTGGTCCTGGTGCACTGCGGCGCGGGCCTGGGCCGCAGCGGCACGGTGGCCGCGGCCTTCCTGGTCAGGGAGGGCATGGCGCCCGGCGCGGCCATCGAGCGGGTCCGCGAGCTCCGGCCCTTCTCGGTGGAAACCGAGGAGCAGGAAACGGCGGTCGAGGACTACGCCCGGCGGCTGCGAGGCTGAGGAACGACGCCTCCGGCCCCCTGGCATCATTCTTGCTTGCAAGTCGCCTCCCTGGAGCTAACATCCCATGGGGAGGGGTCTTTACGCCCATGAGCACGCCGGCCAGATACCTGGTAACCAGCGCCCTGCCTTACGCCAACGGGCGCATCCACGTGGGCCACGTGGCCGGGGCCTACTTGCCGGCGGACATCTACGTGCGCTTCCTGCGCTCGACGGGCCGCGACGTGATCTACGTTTGCGGCTCGGACGAAAACGGAGTGCCCATCACCCTCACCGCCGAGAAGGCCGGGGTCTCGCCCCAGGAGATAGTCGACAAGTTCCACCCGGCCAACGAGGCCGCCTTCCACAGCCTGGGCATAGACTTCGACGTTTACGGCCGGACGACGAGCAAGCACCACGCGAAGGTCAGCCAGGACTTCTTTCTGAAGCTCCACGCGGCCGGGCACATCGAGGACAAGGTCGGCGAGCAGCTCTACTGCCCGGCCTGCGAGCGCTTCCTGCCCGACCGCTACGTCTCCGGGACCTGCCCCAACCCGGCCTGCGGTTTCAGCGACGCCAAGGGCGACCAGTGCGAGGCCTGCGGCCGGACGCTCAGCCCGCTTGAGCTGGTCGCGCCGCGCTGCGAGATATGCAAGAAGACCCCCGAGCCGCGCGAGACCCGCCACTGGTACATCAAGCTGGGCGACTTCCAGAAGAAGCTCGATGAGTGGCTGGCGACCAAGACCGACTGGCGCGAGAACATCGGCCGCTTCTGCAAGGGCTGGCTCCAGGAGGGACTCAGGAGCCGGGCCATCACCCGGGACATCACCTGGGGCATCCCCGCGCCGCTGGCCGAGGCCCGGGGCAAGGTGCTCTACGTGTGGTTCGACGCGCCCATCGGTTACATGTCCTTCACCCAGGAACTCTTCGCCGAGCGCGGCGACGCGGCGGGCTGGAAGAAGTACTGGTGCGACCCCGAAAGCGCGAGGATCCACGTCATCGGCAAGGCCCATATAGTATTCCACGCGCTGAGCTGGCCGGCCATGCTCATGGGCCACGGGGAGATCAACCTGCCGGCCAACGTGGTGGCCAACGAGTTCCTGAACGTCAGGGGGCAGAAGAGCTCCAAGAGCCGCAACTGGGCGGTGTGGCTCGACGAGTACCTGGAACGGTTCCCACCCGACCCGCTGCGCTACTACCTCACCGCCAACGCCCCCGAGGGCCGCGACGCGGACTTCCGCTGGGAGGACTTGCAGAGCCGCAACAACACCGAACTGGCCGCGGCGCTGGGCAACTTCGTGCACCGCACGCTCTCCTTCGCCGGCAAGTACTTCGAGGGCAAAGTGCCCCAGCGCGGCGCGCTCGACGGCCAGGCCGAAGCCGCCCTGGCCGAGGCCGAGACCGCCGGAAGGGAAGTGGCCGCCGAGCTGGAGGCCTTCCGCTTCAAGGCCGCCCTGCAGCGGCTCATGAAACTGGCCAAGAACGCCAACCGTTACTTCGACGCCGCCGCCCCCTGGAAGACCCGCAAGACCGACCTGGCCGCCTGCGGGACGGCCATCAACGTATGCCTCGCGCTGGTCGACCGCCTGGCCGCGCTGATGTATCCCTTTCTGCCCTTCTCGGCGGCCAAACTGGAGAGCTTCCTGGGCCGCTCGGGCCGGGAGCTGCCCCGCCGCTGGGACGCGCTGGGCGACGGGCTCGCCGCCGACACCACGCTGGGCAAGCCGGAGCCGCTCTTCAGGCAGATCGAGGACGAGGAAATAGTGGCCGCGGAGGCCAAGCTGGGTTAGGAGGTTCTCAGTTGCCGGTAACAGACGTTGATATCGACCGCCTGATCGCCGCAGCGGAGAGCCGTGAAGCGGAGATCGTCCAGCTGACCTGTGACCTGATCCGGGCCAGGAGCGTCAACCCTCCCGGCGACGAGCACCGCCCCGCAAAGGTGGTCGAAGCCTTCCTGAAGGAACTGGGCGTCGAGAGCCGCAAGTACGAAGCGGCGCCCGGACGCACCAACCTGATCGCCTCGGTCGGGACGGCCGGCGGGCGGCGCCTGCTGGTCCCGCTGCACCTGGACACGGTGCCCGCCGGCGACTCGTGGGGTGATGCGGCCTTCGAGCCCCGCGCCGAGCACGGCCTGATCGTGGGCCGCGGCGCGGTGGACGACAAGGGCCCGCTGGCCGCGGTGCTGGTGGCCATGAAGATACTGCTGGCCGAGAGCCAGCCGCTCGGCGGCGAGCTGGTGCTGATCGCCGCCGCCGACGAGGAGTGCGGCAACCAAGCGGGCATGGACTACCTGATCGCCGAGGGGCTGATCAAAGGCGACTGGGCGCTGGTCCCGGACATCGGCCACTCCATGGCCGCGCTGGACATCGCCGAGAAGGGCGTGGCCTTCGTCGAGATCGAGTGCCGCGGGCGGGCCGCGCACGGCTCCACCCCGGAGCAGGGCGCCAACGCGGTGCTGGCCCTGGCCGAACTCCTCGCCGAGGTCGAGGCCTGGGCACCCCAGGAACGTCACCCCCTCCTGGGCCGGCCCACCGCCAACGTGGGCGAGCTCCACGGCGGCAGCGCCCCCAACATGGTCCCCGACCTGGCCCGCGCCCGGGTGGACTGCCGCTACCTGCCGGGCATGAACTCCGGCGACGTCGTGGGCCAGTTCCAGGAGTTGGCCCGGCGGGTGGCCGACCGGCGCGAGGGGATAACCTTCGACTTCAACGTCTCTGTCGACTGGGCCCCCAGCGAAGTGGACGCGGCCAGCCCCATCGTCGCCGCGGTGCGCGAAATCGCCCCCAAGGTGACCGGCCGTCCCGTGGAACTGATCGGCCTGGGCGGGGCCACCTTCTGCAAGTCGTGCCTGACCGCCGGCGTTCCGGCGGTGGGCTTCGCGCCGGGGCGCGAGGGCGCCGCGCACACCGCCGACGAATCCGTGGAGGTGCGCGAGCTGGTCCAGTTCGCGGCCTTCACCGCCGCCCTGGCCCGGCACCTGTTGGGGACCAAACCGTGAGCCCCGAAGCGCACGCGCTGCCTCCCGGCGCCGAGAAGCTGGGCCTGCGCCCCGAGCCGGAGTTCGAGGAAGAGACCGACAACTACCGCCTGGCCGGCTACACCAACCAGGACCGGACGAAGGGCTTCCTGCTCCTGGAGAAGAAGCAGTCCGATCTGGAGCTGGAGCTGGAGGAGGTCCAGGCCAAGATACAGGCCGGCGGCATCGTCTTCGGCGTGGACGAGAACGCGGTCAAGCGCTGCCTGGCCCGCGCCGCGGCGCGGAGCAAGATCGAGATCGTGGAGATCGCCCGCGGCCGGGAGCCGGAGGACGGCCTGGACGGCAAGATCGAGTTCTACGTGCAGCCTTCCAGCGAGGAGGCCCGCTACGCCAAGGACGCCTCCGGTCGGGTCAACTACCACGAGCTCAACCTCATCGAGAACGTGGCCCCGGAGCAGGAACTGGCCCGCCTCCTGCCCCCCAAGCCGGGGGTGGCCGGCAGCACCGTGCTCGGAGAAGTGATGGCCTCGCGGAACGGCGAACCGGCGCGAGCCCGCGCCGGCAAGAGCGTGACCGTGGCCGAGAACGGCGAGGTCTTCCTCGCCGAGGTGCCCGGGCGGCTGGTCTATGAGGACGACTCCCTGGAAATAAGCCAGGAGTTCGAGGTCAAGGGCGACGTCGACTACTCGGTGGGCAACATCGACTTCCTGGGCAAGGTGACTATCACCGGCGAGATACTCGACGACTTCAACGTCAAGGCCGACATGGGCCTGGAGGTGCGCGGCCCGGTGGGCAACTGCCGGCTGGAGTCCTCCGGCGACATCGTCCTGGCCGGGGGCATTTCCGGCAAGACCAAGGGAAGCGTGAAGGCCGGCGGCGACGTGCGCGCCCGCTACCTCAACGAGGTCACCGTGGAGGCCGGCGGCAGCGTGACCGTGGAACGCGAAGCCTACAACTCGATCATACGTACCGGGGGCGCTTACCGCTCGCCCGGCGGCAAGGTGCTCGGCGGGGACATCACCGCGCTCAAGGGCATCGAGGTGGGCACCGCCGGCAGCGACCTGGGCGTGGCCACCAAGCTGTGCGCCGGCATCGACTACCGCAGCGCCGGGCGCCGCCGCCGGATGGCGGAAGAGCTGGAGGCCACCGACAAGGAGATCGAGCGCATCAGCACGGCCATAGGCCCCCTGCTGGCCGACCCCACGAAGGTCCAGGCCCTGCCGATCGAGAAGAAGAAGGCGGTTCTCAATCTGGTCAGCCACCTCAAGAAGCTCAAGGAGAAGCGCGAGGTGCTGAGCGGGCAGCGCACGAGCGGGGCCGCGCCCGAGTCTCAGGAGGCGGTCAAGCAGATCAACGTCAAGGACACGGTCTTCACCGGGGTCACCGCGGAGGTCAGCGACTGCCGCCTGCTCCTGAAGAAGGACGCCACCGGCCCCCTGACCATGGTCGAGGACATCGCCGGCGGAACCGTCAGGCTGATGCCCTACCGCGAACTGGGCCAGGCCGCCGAGGCGCCCGAGGGCGACCCAGCCACCGGAGAACTGCCCGCGCCCCCACCGCCGCAGAAGGAGTAAGCCTTGCCGGCCAAGTGTCCCAACTGCGGGGGCGAGACCAAGCTGGAGGCCATCCGCGCGGCCGGCGGGCGCTGCCCGCACTGCAAGGCCCGCATCAAGGTCAAGTTCACCGGCGTGCCCCGCCAGGTGAAGCGCGCCCCGGGCACGGTGCCCGCCAGGAACCTGCGCAACTCCCTGGAGAGCATCGGCCCCTACGAGGTGATCACGGAGATATCCCGCGGGGGCATGGGCATCGTCTACAAGGCCCGCGACACCAGCCTCAAGAAGACCGTGGCCATCAAGGTGCTGATCCGCGGGGGCAACGCCAGCGAAGAGGAGCGCAAGCGCTTCCGCCGCGAGGCCGAGGCCGCCGCCAAGCTCCAGCACTCCAACATAGTGCCCATCCACTCGGTGGGGGTTTGCGAGGGCCTGCACTACTTCGTGATGGATTTCATCGAGGGCGAGCAGCTCGACGCCCTGGCAACCCGGGGCTCGGTCAGCCCCCGCCAGGCCCTGGACTACGGCGAGCAGCTGGCCGACGCCCTGGCCTACGCCCACGCGGCGGGGGTCATCCACCGGGACATCAAGCCGGCCAACGTGATCATCGACCGCTACGGCCGGCCCCAGCTCATGGACTTCGGCCTGGCCAAGGAGATGGACGCCGGAGACCGAACCCAGCTCACCCAGGTGGGGACCACCATGGGCACCCCCACCTACATGCCCCCCGAGCAGGCCGAGGGGGACCTCGAGGGCATCGACACCCAGAGCGACGTCTACTCCCTGGGAGCGCTGCTCTACGAGATGCTCACCGGCCGGCCGCCCTTCGAGGGGCCCACCACCATGGCCATCCTCATGAAGGTCCTGGAGGAGGAGCCCCGCCGGCCGCGACGGATCAACCCGCGCATTCACCCGGACATCGAGACCATCTGCCTCAAGGCCATGGCCAAGGAGAAGCGCGAGCGCTACAAGTCGGCAGAGGCGCTCCGGGAGGACATCCGGCGCTTCAAGGCCGGCGAGGCCATCTCCGCCACGCAGCCGGGCGCCGGGCGGATGTTCCGGCGCTGGGTCCGGCGGCACCGCGAGCTGGTCGCCACGCTGCTGGTGGCGGTCCTGGCGCTGGGCGGCTGGGGCGGCTACCGCGCCTGGCAGGACCGGCAGGAGCGCCTGCTTACGGAAGCGCTCAAGCGCGGGCACATCACGGACATGCTCCGCGACGCCGCCGGCTGTCTGGCCGACCCCTCCCCCGGCGAAGACCAGCTGGAGCGGGCCGCGTCCTCCTACCGGAGGGTCCTGGACCTGGACCCCGGCGGGGCCGCCGAGAAGGACGCCCGGCACGGGCTGCGGCGCATCGAGGAGATCCGGCGGGAGCGGCGCATCCGCTTCTTCCTGGACCGCGGCCACAAGTACATCAGGGGACAGAACTACGAGGCCGCCGCGGACATGTTCACGGTGGTCCTCAGGGAATACGACCCTCAGAGCCGGGAGGCCGAGAAGGGGCTGCGCGTGGCCCGGGGCACCGGGACGCTGCGGGTCAGCTCCGATCCGCCGGGGGCCCAGGTCTTCCTGGCCAGCGGCGACGCCTTCCCCGAGCCTCCCCGGAGCTCCCCTCCCGCGAAACTCGGCAAGCTGCTGGAGCAGACGACCCCCTTCAAGGACCCCGTGGACGTGCCCATGGGCCTTCACCGCGTCACCCTGGTCATGAAGGGGCACGGCCGCCAGTCACTGCCCGTCATGGTGGGACGCAATCGGGACGTGGTCCTCGGGAAGGTGAAGCTGATCAGGGCGGACGCGGTCGGCGGTCGGGAGGCCGCCGCCAACCTGGTGCTGGTGCCCGGCGGCAAGGTGGTATTGGAGGACGGCAACGAGGAAGTGGTCAAGCCCTTCTACATGGACCGCTACGAGTATCCCAACCTCCTGGGCGCCAGGCCGGTCTGCGGCAAGACCCGCGCGGAAGACAAGCAGGACTGGAGCTGGCGCACGGCCCAGGCCCTGGCGCAGGCCGCGGGCAAGAAGCTGCCCACCCGGGCCCAGTGGATGCTGGCCGCCGCCGGGTCCGAGGAGCTGCGCTTTCCTTACGGCAACGACTTCAACGGCGAGCGCGCCGCCGTGAACCTGACCGTGAAGGAAGGGCCGCTGCCCGCCGGGAGCAAGCCCGGAGACCGCAGCCCGTTCGGGATCTACGACATGAGCGGGAACGCCTCGGAATGGGTCCGGATACCGGGACGGGACGACCGGGGCCACGCGGGAAACGACCCGGACGATGACGAGGACGAGGACGACGATGATGACGAGCCTCCTCCCTACTACCGCGAGGAGGAAATCCACGACGCCTGCGGCGGCAACTGGACCTCGCGGGTGCCGGACCAGAGTTCGAGCCGGTACGTGCGCCTGTACACCGGGGCGGACGAGGCACCGATGGTGGGTTTTCGCTGCACGCTGGAGAAGGGCGAAAAGGCCGTGCCCGGCAAGCCACGCGCCCTTCCCGAGGAGCCCAAGATCGGCGCCGAGGTCAAGGAGGTCTGGGTCACGGAGTGCCCCAAGGACATGGTCCTGATCCGCCCTAAACCCGGCACCGAGGCCCACAAGCTGGTGCCTTACGCCTTCTGCATCGACAGGTACGAGTATCCCAACGAGAAGGGCAAGCCACCCAAGACCGACGTGAGCTGGGATCAGGCCAGCCGTCTGGCCCGGGCCAGGGGCAAGCGTCTGCCCACCTTCAAGGAGTGGCGGGTGGCCTGCGGCGGCCCGGACCTGCTGGCCTATCCCTTCGGCAGGGAGCACGAGCCCGGCAAGCTCTGCATCGACTTCAAGATGGCCGACAAGGACAAGCCCGATCCCTGCGGCGAGGACAAGTGGAAAGGCTCCCGGAGCCCCTGGGGCGAGGCCTACGACCTCAGCGGCAACGTCTGGGAGTGGGTGGGCGACTGGTTCAACTACAACAAGGGAAGCGGGAAGCGCGGCATCACCGGCGGATGCTGGATCAGTGAGCCGTATCAGGCCAAGTCCAGCTACTGGGAGGGCTTGGCCCCGGAAAAGAGCAACGACGCCACCGGTTTCCGTTGCGTGGTGCGGCTGCGCGAGAAGAAGGCGGCGGAGAAATAGGTTGCGGCAGGCCTAAACACCTGGCGCGCAGGCACGTGGAGTCGAGCGCCCGGGAATAACATTGACCGGCCCCGGCTTGTAAGTGTATAATGAATGTGCTTGAGTTCATCGAGTCATTTAGGAGAAAGCTTCATGTGGCGCAAGCTCGTTCTGGTAGTGGTTTGCCTGTCCTTCCCGGCCGCGGCCCTGGCCCATCTGTGCAACGACGTCTTCGTGCAGGCCAAGGATAACCTGGCCGTGAAGGTCGACGTGCGCGACGGGCAGCTGCGCATCGGCAAGAAGGCCTCTTTCCGGGTGTACCTGCTCAACACCATGGACCGGGGCATAGTCAACATCAAGCTGGAGGTGCGCACTTCCGGGAAGTTCCGGGCCGCGGTCAAGCCCGGGCCGGGCTGGAAGCGCGCCCCCTACCTGCAGTGCGTCCGCAAGGGAGGGAAGAAGCAGTACTATGAGGTGACCCTCACGCGCAATCCGGGGGTGCCTGACGGCCGCTACAAGATCGACCTGCACCTCTTCAACGGCAAGCGCAAGTCCATGGTCTTCAAGACCGTGGACCTGGGCAAGGCCGCCAGCATCTGCGACGTGCCCAAGGCCGCCAAGGTCGCGGTCGACGGCAACGCCAGCTCCACCGAGTGGGGCAAGAGCTTCCTGGCCACCGGCTTCTACTCCTACGTCAAGAAGGGGCGGTTCTTCGTAAACGTCCCCGCCGCGGACCAGAGCCTCTTCCGGGTCACCGCCGACAAGGACAACCTCTACCTCTACCTGGGCTTCCAGGGGGGCGCCGGCGCCACCAGCGACGTGGCCAGCTTCTACCTGGCCCCGACCGTCGACGCGACGCCCGTCAAGTTCAGCGTTGACCGCCTGACCGGCAAGGTGGCCTGCTCCAAGGGCACCGCCGGCGTGGAGTGCAAGGTGGGCGCGGGCAAGACCGCCGTCGAACTCAAGATTCCGCGCAAGCTGGCCGGCGTGGCCGGGTCCAAGGGCTTCTACGCCAACTTCACCCGCACGCTGACCAAGGCGGACAAGAAGCTGGTCACCTACTGGCGCGGCAACAAGCACTCGGCGGACAAGCCGGTGGAGTTCGCCCACTTCAAGGTCGCCGAATAGGCAACGGGGCGGCTGCTCCACCCGAGTCGGGACTCAAGCGCGGAGGTGACAATGAGCACAGGGGCCGCGGCCGGCAACTCCTACTCCTTGCGAAGGCCCGTTGTTTACGGACGGTTCACCGTCTCCGACTGAGAGCTTGACCCGCCGCGCGCGGATCGCTCTCTTTCTGGCGCTGCTCGGCGTCATCGCGGCCGCGCCGGCGCTCGCCGTCGAATCCGCCAAGCTCGAGCTCTTCTCCGCAGGCGACCACCTGTTCGAAAGCGGAGAGAAGCCCACCGCGGTGCCCGGCGACCCCGGCCGCGTGCTGGTGGTCGGCCGCTGCGAGGGCCCGGACTTCGCCATCGACGACATCAGCCAGGTGGAACTGCTCTCGCCCGGCGGCCGGCGGGTACCGCTCCACGTGGAGGAGGCCAGGATATACCGGGACCCCGTCGCCGACAACAAGATCGTTTCCCTGCGCGTCTACTTCCTGGCCGCGAAGTCGGACCTCACACCCGCCGCGGGGAGCTTCGAGCTGCGCTGGGGAGCGGGGGTCAAGGCCGCCAACAAGAAGGTCGCCGCGATAGTCCTCGACCCCGGCCGCCGGGCCGGCTACCGCGAGTTCCGCCGCCGCAAGCCCCCGCCCGCAGCCGGCGGCGACGGCCAGAGCTCCGCCCTCTGGGTCATCGCCGACAGCAAGGCCGACTACTACTTCCTGTGGTACCTGGTGCCCATGGCGCTGATCTTCGTGCTGCTGACCGTGAGGAAGATCCGCGGCAGCAGCAGCCCATCTGACGACGGGAAACCAAGCGGTGGTCCAACTCCTCGATCCCCTCGTTAACCTGGCCCGCCCGCTGACCAGTCCCTTCCTGGCGCTGCTGGTGGTGGGGCTGATTCCCTGGCTGGCCGGGAGTCGCCGAAGCGCCGCCTTCAAGGCCGCGTTCCTGGCCGGCGTCCTGCTGGTCTTCTCGACGGCATATCATCTGCTGTGCCGCAGCCGGGGCTTCGCCGACTGGCTGACCGGGACCACCAGCCCGCTGATCGCCGTCCTCCTGGTGATCGTTCTGCCGGCCATGTACCTGCCCCGCAACCGGTGGTACAAGCTCTTCCTGCTGGTGCCCGCCGCGGTGCTGGGGCTCGGCGCTCTCTCGGTGATTGAGAACTACCGCGCGGTGCCGGCCGGGAAGGACGGCTGGTACTGGCTGCTGATTCGTCCGGCGTGGCTGATGGGCGGGGTCGCCTCGCTGCTGGTGCTGGTCCAGCCCCTGCTGCGCCTGGCCGACCTCCGCAGGCTGGTCCGCTTCGCCTGCTTCCTGGTGCTGGTCTACGGGGGCATGGCCCTGCGCGCCAGCTACACCGACTACCGCGCGACGGTCGAGCGACGGCCCCAGGTCGAGCAGGACGTGATGAAGCTCTCCGAGACCATCCCGGTGCTCCAGAACGACCAGCGCATGACCCACCTGCCCGCGGCGCCCTGTCGCTTCACCTCCGACGGCGGCTACGTGCAGGGCTGCAACATGGAGCTCTTCCAGCGCGTCCTCCAGGTGAACTGGGCCAGGCTGTGGCGCGGCGAGGGCTCGGCCGACGACCGGGGCGCCATGCGCCTGGCGCTGGGGGCGCTGCTCTTCTTCCTGATCGTCAGCTTCCTGCTGGCCCGCTGGTTCTGCGGCTGGCTCTGCCCGCTCTCCTCGATCGGGGACGTGCTCGACTGGATCCGCCGCAAGCTGCGCCTGCCGCACCTCAAGCCGGTCCGGCCGGTGAAGCTGGCCTATTTCTTCTCCGGCGCGGGGCTGGCGACCCTCACCCTGGCCATGTCCAAGGCCTATCCGCACATCGACGAGAAGACCGGAAGTTTCGCCGGCTGCAAGATTCCCATCTATCCATTCTGCAAGATGTGCCCCAGCCAGCAGGTCTGCCCGGTGGTCGCCGGCGGGCCGGACAACTATCCCGGCTTGCCCTCCTGGGAGGATTGGGCTTTCTTCCGGACCATGGTGTTGATCCTGCTGGTGGTCTTCGGTATCAGCTTCATGATCGGCCGGCGGCTGTGGTGCCGGCTGTGTCCCATGGGCATCATTTCGGGAATATTCAACCGCGGGGGGATGATTACGCTGCGCAAGGAGCCCGGCAAGTGCAACCGCTGCGGGGTCTGCGCGGAGGTCTGCCCCATGGACATCGACCTGGTCCGCGCGGAGATGACCGACACCGACGTTACCAGCTACGACTGCGTGCTCTGCCTCAAGTGCGTCGAGAAATGCCCGCGCGACGGTTGCCTGGCCCTGGAGCACGCCGGGGTCCGGGTCACCGAGTCGCGCTTTGACGGGAAGAACCGATGAACCCCCAGCAGTTCGACGAGAGATACCGCCTGGAGCCCCTGCGGGGCGAGGACCCCGGGGTCGCCAAGCGCGCGCGCTTCGTGGAGAGCGAGCAGCGCCGCGTGCAGGCCGAGATCAGGAACCGCCCGGAGAACATCTCCTGGTTCGAGGACCGCCTGGCCGCTCCGGCCGGGTCCGGCGGCGGCAAGCTGGTCGGCTACTTCTGCAACATGATTCCCCCGGAGATGATTCGCGCGCTGGGCGCGCTGCCGGTTCGACTGGGCTGCGGCAACCCCGCGCTGGTCCAGCCCGGCGAGGAGGTCTTCTCCGGGGAGATCTGCCCGCTGGCCAAGGCCTCCTTCGCGGCCTTCATGGACGAGAAGAGCGCGGCCAACAAGTGCGACGCCCTGCTGGTGCCCACCAGCTGCGACGCCAAGCGCAAGCTCGGCGAGGTGCTGGCCGATTTCAAGCCGACCTTCATGCTCAACCTGCCGCCGGAGCAGGACGCCGCCCGCTACGGCAAGAGCGCCGCCGAGGAGTTCGGGCGGATGGCCGACTTCCTCTCGGGGGTGCTCGGCGAAAAGCTCTCCAGGGGTCGGCTGCTCCGCGAGATCGAGCTGGGCAACGACCGCGCCCTGCTGGTCCGCGAGCTGCAGGCCGCCCGCGCCGCGAGGCCCGCCGCGCTCTCGATCCGCGACATGTTCGTGGTGCTCCAGAGCTCCTTCGCGGCGGTGGACCTCGGCGAGTGGCTGCGCCAGGCCGAGAAGGTGCTGGCCGGCGTGCGGAGTTTCGAGGCCTCGCGCCGCCGGCTCCGGCCGCGGCTGGTCCTGACCGGCGCGCCGATCATCTGGCCGAACTTCAAGGCGCTTAACCTCATTGAGGAGTCCGGTGCCGACGTGGTCGCCGACACCCTGTGCAGCGGGGCGCAGAGCGTTTTCGATCCGGTGCTCTTCGACGAGAAGAGCCGCGGGGCGCTGCTCCGCGCGCTGGCCCAGCGCTACGTCTTCGCCTCGCCCTGCCCCTGCTTCATCTCCCAGGGCACGCGCCTCAGTCGGGTGCTGGATCTCGTCGATGAACTCGACGCCGACGGCGTGGTCAACTACAGCCTGCGCCTCTGCCAGCTCTTTGACATGGAAGCCTACCGCCTCTCGCGTATCATGAGGGAGCGCAAGGTGCCGTTCATGATCATGCGCACCGACTACAGCCTGGAGGACACCGAGCAGCTCCGCGTGCGCCTGGAGGCGTTCCTGGAAACGCTGGGGGAGGACTGACGACGTGATTTCCGTCGGCGTGGACATCGGCTCGACCACCACCAAGGGCGTGGTCCTGGACGGCGAGGAAGTCCGCGCCTCGCTGGTGGTGCCCAGCGGCAACCTCCCGGGTGAGACCGCCAGGGAGGTCCTGGCGCGGGTCATGCGCGAGGCTGGCGTCGCCGAGAAGGACGTGGAGGTCATCGCCACCACCGGCTACGGGCGCCGCATGGTGGACCTCGGCGACATCGTCATGACCGAGATCAAGGCCTGCGCGCTGGGCGCGCTCTTCCGCGACCCGGGCGGCGCCGGGAAGCTGCACACCGTCATCGACGTCGGCGGGCAGGACACCAAGGTGGTCGCCCTGGCCGACGGCGGGGACATCGAAGACTTCAGCATGAACGACAAGTGCGCCGCGGGCACCGGGCGCTTTCTGGAGATGCTGGCCGACAAGCTGGAGATGACCTACGAGGGCTTCGTCGCCGAGGCCCTGAAGAGCGAGACCATGATCCAGATGAGCGCCACCTGCGCGGTCTTCGCCGAGAGCGAAGTAGTCGGCCTGCTGGCCCGCAGCGTCTCCAAGGCGGACATCGCCGCCGCGGCGCACAACGCCATCGCCACGCGGGTGGCCTCCATGATCCGCCGGGTGGGCCAGCGCGGCACGTACTCGTTCGTCGGCGGGGGCGCGCGCAACGCCGCCCTGGTCAGGGCGGTGGAGGAAACCCTCAACAAGCCGGTGTACGTGCCCGCCGACGCCCAGATTATCGTCGCCCTGGGCGCGGCCATCGGCGCCCAGCGCAAGGTCCGCAAGATGCGCGGGAAGGAGCAGGCCGCCGAATGAGGTTCGGGCTGCTCCTTCCGGCCGCGCTGCTCGTCGCGGGCCTCGCCGCCGGTTGCGGGGACGGCGACGCTCCCGAGAAGAAACTCAAGAACCTGACGGTGTTCCACGCCGGGGGGCTCACCCCGGTCCTGGAGGCGGTCCGCAAGCCCTGCGAGAAGGAGCTGGGCATCAAGCTGCGCACCGAGGCCTCCGGCAGCCAGGTGGCCTGCCGCAAGATCGCCGAGCTGGGCCGGAAGTGCGACCTGGTCATGCTCGCCGACGCGGGCCTGGTCGCGAGTCTGCTCAAAGGCAACTGTTCCTGGCGACTGGACTTCGCCAGCGACGAGGTGGTGCTGGCCGTGGGCCAGCGCGCGCCGCGCGTCGCCGAGGCCGAGAAGGACTGGACGAAAGTGCTGACCGCCGGAAAGGTCAAGCTCGGGCGCGTGGACGAGAACCAGGGGCCCATCGGCTACCGGACCCTGATGGTCTGGAAGCTTCAGGAAAAGCTGGGCGCGAAGAACCTGCATGATCGCCTTAGGGCCAAGGGCGGCAAGGTGGTTGATCATGTAGCCCGGCTTACTCCCTTGCTCAAGTCCGCCGAGATCGACTACGCCTTCGTCTACCGCTCGATCTGCATCGCCCATGACGTCCGCTACATCCGCCTGGAGAAGCGCGTGAACCTGGGCTCGGCGGACCACGACTACTCCGCGGCAAAAGTAACCTACGGGAAGGCCAGGAAGAAGATAACCGTCAAGGGCGCGCCGATCATCTGGACCCTGAGCATCCCCGACCGCAGCGCGGACGAGGAGTCCGCGCGGCGCTTCGTGCGCTGGCTGCTGTCCGACAAGAAAAAGCTCCTCGAGAAGCACGGTTTCCGGCCGCTGGCCCGTCCCCGGTTCCACGGACCGAAGAAGGCCTTCGGCGCCCTCAAGGACTTCGCCGGGAACTCCGGGAAGCTGAAGTGAAGGAGTACTACTCCTCCCGCGCGCGGCTGGCGGTGGTGGCCGGGCTGCTCGGCGCGCACTCGATCGCCTACATCGCCTGCGGGCTTACCGGTTACATAGACCCATTCGAGTTCTTCAACGTGCTGCTGCTGGCTGGCAACTTCCTCATCGGGGCGGTCCTCTTGCGCGGGGAGCATGACCTGCTCCTCGGCGGGGGGACCATGCTCCTGGTGGCCGCGCACGGCTTCGTCGGGCACCGCCTGGCGCCCCAGGCGCTGGACAGCGGCGCGCTGCTGATGGTCAGCATCATGGTGCTCTACGTGGGGGTCAAGGTCAACACCCTGCTCCCCGCCAGATACTGGTACGCGCTGGTGATCAGCTACCTGCTGCTCTTCTTCATTTTCGTGGAAATCAACTGGGCGACGCTCTTCCCGAAGCTGGGAGAGATGGGCATCACCAGGACCGGCATCGCCAACGCCGTGCCCCTGCTCCTGCTCTTCCTGCTGGGCCTGGCGGCCTGCGCGCGCTCCTTCCGGCTGCTGGCCTACTTCTGGGCCATCGTCATCAGCTTCACCTTCTGCCAGCCCTACGCCTGGGAGGCGGTGCTCATCGCCTTCTTCTCGCTCACCGCGGTCTTCAGCGCGCGGGGCCGGGCGCCATCTCGCACGGCGATCGTCTTCCTGTCCTGCGGGCTGGCCCTGACCTTCCTGGTGCTCTTCCCGGTGGTGGCCATCGTGCGCAGTGAGAGCCTGCACAGCATGAAGTTGGTCGTCGAGGACCCCGGATTCCGAAAGGCGGTGTGGACCACCCTGAAGACCGCCACCTTCTCGACGCTCTTCCTGGTGGTCTTCACCGTCCCGCTGGCCTACGCGGTGAGCCGGCTGCGCTTCCGGGGCCGGACGCTGCTGCTCTCGCTGATAGACATCCCTATCGTGATACCCCAGTCGGTGGCGGCGGTGGCGCTCCTGAGAGTTTTCGGCGAGGAGCAGTTCCTGGGCGAGCTGTTCTCCCGCTACTTCGGGATCAAGTTCAGCGGCGCGCTGGCGGGCATCTGCCTGGCGCAGGTCTTCGTGGCCATGCCCTTCATCACCCGCAGCGCGGTGGCCGCCTTCGACGCGGTGCCCGAGCGCCTGGAGCTGGCCGCGCGGACTCTGGGCACCAGCTCCTGGGGCGCCTTCTGGCGAGTCGCCCTGCCGCTGGCCTCGCGCGGGGTGTTCCTCGGCGCGGTGCTGGCCTGGGCCCGGGCCGCCGGGGAGTTCGGCGCGCTGTGGCTCATCGCCGCGACCCCTCGGACCGCCCCCATGGAGGTCTACTACAAGTTCCATAGCGACGGCGTGGTCCAGGCCGCCCCCATGGGCGCGGCGCTGCTGCTGTTCAGCCTGGCCATGTTCTTCCTGCTGCAGTTCGTCTCGCGCACGCTGCCCTCGGTGCACGGCACGCGGGAGCGACTGCTGTGAGCGCGCTGCTGGAGCTTCGCGGCCTGCGTCTCGCGCTGGGCGAGTTCCGGCTGGGGCCGCTCTCGCTGGAGCTGGCCGCCGGGGACTACCTGGTGCTCCTGGGGCCCTCGGGCTGCGGCAAGACCTCCCTGCTCCGCGCGGTGGCCGGCATTTACCCCAACCAGCCGGGGCAGCTCTTTCTTGAGGGGCAGGACGTCGGCCGGCTGGCGCCGCACATGCGCCGGGTGGGCTACGTCTCGCAGACCGCCGACCTCTTCCCGCACAGGAGCGTGGCCGCTAATATCGCCTTCGGGCTGAGCTACCTGCCGCTTTCCCGCCCGGAGCGCCGCGAGCGCGCCCGGGACATGGCCGCGGTGCTGGGCGTCGAGGGCCTGCTGGGGCGCAACCCGGCGACGCTCTCGGGCGGAGAGGCCAAGCGCGTGGCCCTGGCCCGGAGCCTGGTGGTCGACCCCCGGGTGCTGCTGCTGGACGAGCCGCTCTCCATGCTGGACCACAACGCGCGCCGGCGGATGCTGGACCTCCTGCGAATCGTCCACGACCGGCTGGGCACCGCCACCATCCACGTCACCCACGACCGCGAGGAGGCCTGGGCCATGGGCGGCGGCTGCGCGGTGATGGACGCCGGGCGCATCGAGGGCAGCGGGGGCGTCGAGGAGCTCTTCCGCCGGCCGGCGCGGCGCTTCGTGGCCGAGTTCCTGGGGGGCGAGAACCTGTTCTCCGCGCGCTTCGAGCGCCGCGGCGAGAAGTGCTTCGCGGTCCTGGACTGGGCCGAGCTCCCACTGGCCGGGACGGTCGACTTCGCGGACGGCTGGGTGCAGATCCGCCCGGAGAGCCTGCTGGTCGCCGGGCCGGAGTGCCCCGAGGCCTTCGGGGTCACGGTACTCTCGGTCACCGACCGGGGCATCTACCGCGAGATTCGCGCCTCGACCCGCAGCGGGAAGGTCCTGGTCTGTCACGCGGTCATGACCGGTGAGCGGGTGCCGGCGCCCGGAGAAATGCTGATGATGCGCCTGGCGGACCCGCCCCATGCCATCGAAGGTGAAGGCCATGCCTGAGTGGCTGCGCCGGGTCGAGGAGTGGATCGAGAGCGCCTCGGCCAACATCAAGTTCGTGGACCAGGCGCTCACCGGCCTGGAGGGCAGCTACGTCGAGCTGCTCACTATTCTGTCGCTGGGTCTGCTGGCGGTGATTCCCGCGGTGGTCCCCGCCAAGCGCCGGCAGTTCTACCGGCATCTCAACCAGATATTCGGGATCGCCGTCTTCGTATTCGTGGTCTTCACCTGCCTGGGCGTCTTCGGGATGATCCGCAACTTCCACCGGGGTCTCAGCGAGATCGGCCGCGAGAACATCATCGCGCTGTACTACTGCTCGGTGCCGGTCACCATACTGACCACCTCCATGCTCTTCGGGCCGACCTTCTGCGGCTGGATATGCCCCACCGGCGCGCTGCAGGAGTTCGTGGGCATGATCACCGGCCGGTGGCACCGCGCGCGGCGCAGGGCCGGCTATCCCTTCTCCCGGGGATCGTTGACCATGGCCCTGGGCGTCGCCGGGGTATTCCTGCTGTGGATGGCCTACCTCTCGGCCACCCGCATCTTCTTCGTGGAGGACGCCAGCATCTACTGGTCGGAGGTGCTGATCCTCCTGCTCCTGGTGCTGGTCTGGAAGATGCGCGACTGGGACAAGCGTCTGCGCAGGCTCAGGGTGCTCTCCTTCTGGATCATCGTGGCCGCGGCGGTGGCCAGCATGAGGATCACCTCGCCGGTGCACTTCGGCTTCAGCAAGGTCTACGACCCGGCCTCGGTGCTGTCCACGGTGATGGTCGCGCTGGCCGCGCTGACCGTGCCCCACGTCTGGTGCCGGTACCTGTGCCCCTGGCGCGAGGCCATCGCCTGGGCCGGCAAGCACAGCGTGCGCCGCCTGGAGACCGATCATGAGAAGTGCATCCACTGCGGGAAGTGCACCGAGGTTTGTGGCGTGGAGGCGGTCCTCGACGGGAAGATCGACCCCCACGAGTGCCACATGTGCATGAAGTGCGTGGACATCTGCCCCACCGGGGCCATAAGCGTGGTGGACAAATGGAGACCTGAGACTTGCGAGTCCGACTGCGAGTCCTGCTCGCCCTCGCGCTGATCTCCGCTTCGGCGCGGGCGGCCGACACCCTGTGGAGATCGCCGCGGGGAGACCCCGCCGGGCGGGCGGTCTGCCGCTGGCCCGCCGACCGGCCCCCACCGGTAGTCAAGGAATGGCACTTCCAGTCCAAACGGGGCCGCCGCTACAAGATGGGGCTGGCGGTGTGGGCCTCGCCGGCGGTGGCGATAGTCGACGGCCGGCCGGTGGTATTCATCGGCGGCTACGACCAGACCATGCACGCGCTGGACCTGACCAGCAAAGAGCGCCTGTGGCGCATCATCACCAACGGCGAGATCGCCGGCCCCCCGGCCGTCGGGCTGGTGGACGGCGAGCAGGTGGTCTTCTGGGGCTCGGCGGACCGCTTCGTGTACGCCTACTACGCCGACAGCCGCGGGGAGGTCGAGGGCCGCAAGTTCTGGAGGGGAATGCGCGAACTGGTGAAGTCCACCAGCACCCAGGGCGACGTCAGCCTCTCGGCCCCGCTGCTCCACGACGGGAAGCTGTACATCACCTGCTTCGTCTTCGACCGGGCCATGGCCCGCAGCCAGCAGAAGGGCTGGCTTTTCTGCCTCGAGATGAAGACCGGCGAGGTGCTCTGGCAGCAGGAGGTCAGCCAGGGGCCGGTGGGGCATCCCGTCGGGCGGGTCATCGACGGGCGCTTCACGGTGTTCGTGTGCGCGCGCAAGGGACGGCTCCAGGCCTACGACGTTTCGGGGGTCAGGCCCGCGCTCCTCTGGGACCACCAGATGCCCCACGAGGTGATGGGCTCGCCGGTCCTCAACCAGAGCGCCGGGAACCCGCTGCTGTTCCTGGGCTCCAAGTTCGGCTACCTTCACGCCATCGACGCGCGCACCGGGAAGGGCGTCTGGAAGCGCATGTCCGGCAACTGGATCGACAACAGCGCCTGCGTGGGCACGCTCGACGGCGAGGAGCACGTCTTCGTGGGCTCGCACGACTATAACGTTTACGCCTACCGGGCCGCGGACGGCGAGCTCCGCTGGAAGCGCCACCTGGGCGGGGAGGTCTACACCGCGCCGAGCTTCTTTCACATGGAAGGCCGGGCGATGGTGACGGTCGCGGCGCTGGACAACCACCTCTACGTGCTGTACGCCGACACCGGCAACGTGGCCACCTCCTACTACACGGGCACGCCCATCTGGGACAAGGTCGCCAAGGGCGAGACCCTGTGGGGCTCCTCGGCGGTCTTCGAGGCCGGTGAAGAGACCGCCATCGTGCACGGGTCCTTCAACGACTTCGTCTACGTCTACCCGGTGAGCGCCACGAAATACTGCGGGCTGCGCAGCAAGGTCCAGAGCCCCAAGCGGCTGTGGTGGGGGCTGCTGGTGACCCTGGTGGTCTTCGGCGGGGTGGTGCTGCCCATCGTGCTCAAGCTGCCGGCGCGCGACGGCGGGCGCCGGCCGGGAAAGAAACAGGACGGCGCAACAGCTTAGACCCTTGCGTTCCGGCGGTGTATAGAGATATATACCGGGAGACGCCGCGGACCGGGGAGGGGGGGCGCAGAGCGCCGGGAGGCATCCATGAAGGTTCTCAACTGGGGGGTTCTGGGCACCGGAATGATCGCCGACCGCTTCTCGCGGGGCCTGGCCTCGACGGACCAGGCGGCGCGCTACGCGGTGGGCTCGCGCGAGAAGGAGCGTGCCCAGGACTTCGCCATGAAGTTCGGCTTCGCCCGGGCCTACGGGAGTTACGAGCAGGTGCTGCGCGACGAGAGCACCGACGCGGTCTACATCGCGCTGCCCAACAGCCTGCACGCCGAGTGGGCAACCAAGGCCGCCGAGGCCGGCAAGCACATCCTTCTTGAAAAACCCGCGACGGTCAACACCGCCGAGCTGGAAGCGGTGCTGGCCACCGCGAAGAAGAACGGGGTCTTCTTCATGGAGGCCCTCATGTACCGCTGCCACCCGCGGATAGCGCGCCTCAAGGAGATACTCTCCGACGGGCGGATCGGCGAGGTGCGGGTTATTGAGACCAGCTTCGAGATCGACATGGGCTTGAAGCTCGCCAACTACCGCATGAAGAACGCCATGGGCGGCGGGGCGCTGATGGACCTGGGCTGCTACTGCGTCTCCTTCTGCCGCATGGCCGCCGGCGCCGAGCCGACCGCCGCCCGGGGCGTCGCCTGCATCGACCCGGCCACCCGCGTCGACTGGCAGTCGGCGGGGCTCATGAAGTTCCCGAGCGGAGCGGTGGCCTCCTTTACATGTGGCAACCAGTGCGGGCGGGTGCACACCGAGGCGCGGATTCACGGCTCGAAGGGCAACATCCTGGTCACCGATCCCTGGGGCCCGGTGGAGGACGGCGCGCCGATAATCGTCAACGTCGGCGACGAGGTCCAGACCCTGGACGTCAAGCTGGGCAGTGACCTCTACGCCAACGAGGCGCTGACCGTCGCCGAGCACCTGGAGGCCGGGCAGGCGCCGCAGATGAGTTGGGCCGACTCCCTGGGCCAGGCCCGAACCATGGACGCGCTCAGGAAGAACATGGGCCTCAAGTTCGACTGCGAGTGACCGGCCGATATTTCGGATATTGCCTGCTCCGCAGCGAAGCGGGTGTCCTCATCCGGGTCGTTGAGGAGCCTTTCCAAGACAGGAAGAGCGCTCGCCGCCTCGGGACCAATCTTCCCCAGCGCCCAGGCGGCGATGCAGCGGATTTCGGCGTCACTATCTCTCAGGAGCCCCGTCAACAGAGGCACCGCCCGCGAACCGCAGGAGCTGAGCTCGTAGACCGCTTCCATGCGCTTGGGAGCCAGCTTTTCCGGCATGGCCAGGTAGACCCGGAGCTTCCGGATCGCGGCGGCCTCCCCTCCCAGTCCCCGCACAGTTCCTGGTTCCTCCCGAAGAATGGCCTGCTCGGGATCGGGAAAGAAGGCTCTGCAGCTATAACTGATGCCCTTGTAAACTTTTCCGGGATGGCGCGAGTCGCCAACTGCCAGCGACCACTTCCTGACAGACAGGTGCGCCAGCGCCTTTCGCACGTCGCGCACCGCCAGGAAAACATAAGCACCCGGCACCGCCAAGCCCAGCACCATCAGCATCCCCACGCCCCACAGGACGATGCTCCGCGTCGAGGGGCCGCCGCGCTTTTCGGGCGATTCCTGTTCGGTCATCGGTTCGTCCATAGTCAATAGCCGGCGGCGACGCCCCGTCAGTCCGGCTTCTTCTGCTGCTTGACCAGCTTCATTATTTCGTTGAGCCGCCACTCCAGGCTGGAGAGTATCCAGAGCTGGAGGTGGTTGACCTTGCCCTGGCTGTGTATCAGGATGATCAACTTTATGCTGACCAGGGCCACGGCCAACTCGATCATGCCCAGTTGGACGGTGGCGGAGGTGAACAGCGAAACCACCAGACAGACCATCACCACGGCGGCGAATATCACGTTGATGGTCATGGTGTTGAAGGTGGGCACCCCGCCGATGTGCCCGACGATCTTGCGAACGCGCTCCTTCTCCCGGTGGAACATCTCGATCTCGTGACGCAGGTCCTCCATCTCCTCGTCGATCATCTTCTGTTCGGCGCGGTCGGGAGAGGGCGTCTGCTGTTCGACCATAGAATTCTCCTATCTGGAGCGTTCCGGTTCCAACGGCCACCAGGTGCCCCGCGCGCTCCCCCGGGAGCCCACGGTCGTCACCGTACCCGAACGCACTTCCGTACTGCCGCGGAACAACCCCCCGACGAAGGGGATGTTCATGAGGAAGGGCACGCCGCTGGTGCTCCGGGAACTGCTCCCCGTAACCAGCCCCTCGGGGACGCCGGAACGCGAACGCTCCGCCAGCTTCGAGTCAGTCGCCGTGAAGCGCGTCTTCTGGGCGTAAGTCTTGCCCGCGTAGCGGTACTTCCAGGTGAGCGTCAGCGGCTCTCTGGGCGCCGCCTTCTCGGCCGGCAGCATCCAGATGGCCAGGAAACTCGCCCGGCGCCAGTGGCGAATCTCGACGGGCGCGGAGAGCCTTTTCGACCCGCCTGATCTAGTCACGCCCCATTGCTCTATTTCACCGAAGTCTTTCCAGGACAGTTTCACAGACTTCGGCAAGAAGATGATCGACGCCTTGCGCTTGTTGCGGAACTCGATCATTGCTCCGAGCTTCCAGTAGCCATGCTTGTTACTCTTGAAGGGTTCCCACACCAGCGGCGCGAGCGCGACTACCGCTCCGGCCTGGTTGTCACGCGCGCCGGCGGGTACGCGGTAGTAGGTGCCCACCAACCCGTCGCGGCCCAGCGCGCGGCGGTCCGCCGGGCGGTAGTATGCCGCGCGCGGCGCGCAGCCGGCAAACGCAACCCCCAGCAGCAGAACGATATGCAGGTTCCTGGCCATGCGCGATCTCCTCCACCCGCTTATCAGGGGCGTTCCAGCGGCCCGCGAGCTTAGCTCTTATATCCAACCCTCTCTACCGCCACCGAGCGCCCAACAGCCTATCCAGTGGCCGCCGCTTCGCAATGAAAAAAGGGCCGGCACCGCTCAGTCGCCCGCGCTCAGCCGGGCCCGTCGCGCGCCCAGGAGGCGGAGGGACGCACCGTTCCGTAGGAACGGGCCGGCCCGGAGCGGCGAGCGACTTTAAGCGAGCCGTCGCCAGGGATGGCGACTACGGCCTGAGTCACGGATGGCGGATATGTTAGGGTGATGCCCGCGCGATTCGGGGTACACGTACCGCTTCCGCCTTCGGCGGACTTCCGGTACAT
>CBDUSI010000004.1:0-70522 GCA_965370045.1 uncultured bacterium
CTGAACCATTCTGCCCCCAATCACGACTGCTCCATTTTTCAACGGCCTGCTAGGGCGGGCGGGGGAGGGGCGCGCTCAGTCCTTTCGCGCCGGCTTTTTCGGGGCGGGTTTCTTCGGCACGGGCGGCGTCTTCTTCTCCTTGAGCAGCTTCTGGGCGGCGGGCCACAGATTCTCCGGGGACGGCCTCACCGCCCGGAGACCATTTCCGGCTCGCTCGGAACGCTCCGCGTCCGCGTCCTTGGCGGCCGCCTCCAGGGGGACGCGGATACGGGGGCCCATGGCCACCAGGGCCGCCTGGGCCTTGTCGCGCGCCTTGAAGTCATCCGACCCCAGTTCGGCGACCAGGGCCCGGACCTTGGCCTTCACGGCCGGCGCCAGTTTCGGGGGGTGATCCCATTCCTTGAGCAGCCGGCAGACGATCTTGACCGGAGCCACCAGCTTCTCGTCGGGCTCCTCGACGGGTACCGCGCCCGGGGCGCTCTCGGCCACCAGACGCTCGCCCGCGGGCGGCCCCTCGACTTTCACCTTCTTGGCGGCGGACAGGAAGAACAGGTAGCTCTTGCCCTTCACCAGCGCGAACCTCTTCGCCGGAAGGCCGACGTGGTAGACGCCGCCGCGTCCCTTCTCGCCCGGCCGCTTGCGCGCCACCTGACGCATCAGTCTGATGGGCAGGTTGAGTTCCTTCAGGGATACTCGCAGCTTGCCGCCGGGCTTCCGGCCGCGGAGCACCTGGCTCACTTCCACCGTCACCTGCTGCTGCACGTCCACGGGGAGCGTCTTGGTCTCGAGGCGGAAGAAATGGCCGGTGCGCTTCCAGCCCGCGCCGGCGGGCGCGCCAGCCTCGACGACCTTGCCGACAATTACCAGGTCGCCGCGAATCGTGGAGCCGCAGACCTGCTCCGGGGTCCACTGCCCGTATGGGTTGGTGGGCCGCTCGCGGGCCGATGAGGCCGCTGCGAACGGGACCAGGACGAGGGCCAATGTGAGTGGTCTCATGGTGAGCTTTCCTCCTGCCTTCGGATTGTACTTCCCGGCTCCCGGCTTCGCAAGCAATGGGCGGCTCACTAGGACAGGTCGCGCCGGGCCATCCCCTGGACAGATCGCAACCGACTGCCATCCTGTCACTTGTGAATTTCTGTAACCTTTTCCCCAATAATGTGATAATCTAGTGCCATGGCAAGCATGACGACCAGCGATTTCGAGGAGCGCGCGGCGGTCCAGCGGCGGCCGCTGCTGGCCTATCTATACACTCTTTCGGGCGATTATCACACCGCCGAGGACCTCGTCCAGGAAGCGCTGACTATCGCACTCCAGAAGCGCGAGCACTACTTCCCGGAGGCCGACTTCGGCGCCTGGCTGCGGGCCATTGCCCGCAACGTGTGGATGCGCGAGCGCCGCTCGGGGGCCAGGCGGCCGGCCTCGACTGAGATCATCGACGACTTGGCCGACGAGGTCTTCTCCGCCGCCCACTACGCCGAAGAAAGCTGGGCGCGGGAGCGCGAGGCTCTGCGGGAGTGTCTGGAGGGTCTTGAGGAAGCCGACCGCGGGCTGCTCAGGGGCCACTTCTCCGCGGGCAAGCGTTACGCTGAACTGGCCGAGGCCGCGGGACGCACGCTCTCCTGGGTCAAGGTGCGCATGTTCCGCGCGCGCAAGGTTCTGGCCGAATGCGTCCGGCGACGGCTGGGCTTGGTGGGGGAGGGGGGCTGATGGCCGCTGAGCGCGAGCTGCTGCTCCTCTACGCTGACGGCGAGGCCTCGCCCGAAGAAGCCGCACGCGTCAAGGCCGTCCTGCGCGAGTCGCCCGAGCTTCGCGGCGAGTACGCGAGGCTCGTCCGGCGGCGCCTGATGCTCGCCGAGATCCTGGCCGCCGAGGCCGCGCCGGTGGTGCTGCTTCCCGCCGGGGAGAGCATCTCAGAAGAAGCGGTCGGGCGCCCGGCCCGCTCGCGTCTGCGGCACCGTGTGCAAATCGTCGCGGCGCTGGCCGCCGCGGTGCTGCTGGCCGTCGGCGGCTGGTGGCTGCTCAGGGGGGACGGAGAGCATCCCGCGCCCGCCGCGCCCGCCGGGTACGTGGTCTCCAAGGGTGCTCCGCTGGCCTACGGCCAGCCGCTGATCGTCCTGGGGGGCGACGCCGTGGAGGTGAAGCTCGCCGACGCCAGCGTCCTGCGGGTCGGATCGGAGAGCCGGGTGACGGTCACCGCGGCGCGCAGAGTGAACCTGGCTTCCGGGCAGACGCGGGTACAGTGTAAGAGTGACGGGGACAATCCCTTCGTGGTCACGGCCGCCGGCACCACGGTCAGGGCGTTGGGCACGGAGTTTCTGGTGATGGTGGACAACGAGGCTGGGGACGGGAGGGGGGCCTCCCGCTCTCCGCACGAGAAGGAGAAGAAGATGTTCAAGAAAGTAGTCAGCGTGGTGGTTCTTTCCGGGGCGGTGATGGTTGCCAACGGGTTCGGGGAAATCCGCCTGGCCGCCGGGGAAGCCGGCGTCAGCAAGGGCGGCGAGCGACCGTCCAGGGGGGGCGGAGCCAAGGACAAGGACAAAGGCGGCAAGAAAGGCACCGCCGGGCTGGGTGACGAAGAGCTCAAGGGCCTGGGCACGTTCGTCCAGGAAAAGCTGGCCGAGGGTCTGCGCGGCAAGGAGCTGGCGGACGCCATCCACAAGCGGCTGGAGGAGCGCAAGAGAGCCAGGCACGGCGGCAAAGGCAAGTGCGCTCACGGCGAAGGCGGCGAGTGCACGGGTGAGGGCAAAAAGCACAAGCACAAGCACAAGAAAGGTAAGGGCGACGGCGACGGGGAAGGCAAGGGCAAGAAGCACCAACACAAGCACAAGAAAGGTGAGGGCGACGGCGACGGGGAAGGCAAGGGCAAGAAGCACCAACACAAGCACGGCGAGGGAGAAGGTGGCGGCGAGGGTAAGGGGCATGGCAAAGGCGGCGATGGTGAGGGTAAGGGGCATGGCAAAGGCGGCGGCGGCGAGGGCAAGGGTCACGGCAAGGGAGGCGGCGACGCGGAACCCGGTGCCGGCGGCGAGGGAGAAGGCAAAGGCAAGGGGCGCGGTGGCGGCGGTGGTGGCGACCGTGGGGGCCGAGGAGGCGGAGGCCGCGGCGGGCGCTGAGGTGTTCTGAGCAGCTGGCTCCAGAGTTCCGGTGGTATCAAGGGGGAGGCGAACGCCTCCCCCTTTTGCATGTGAGGAAATCCGCCGATTGCTAGCTTTCTCTTGCTAAGTTTCGGGGGGCATTGATCATGTAAATATGAGGGCCGAGGGAACAGCATGAGACGAGCCGACAGCGAGCGCCGGGTGCAGGAGCTTTTCCTACGCAATTCCAGCATCTTACGCGGGTTCATTGCCGGCCTGATCCCGGCGCTGGACGCCGTCGACGACCTGCTCCACGAGGTCTTCCTGACCGCCACTCTGAAGGCGGCGAGCTTCGCTCCCGGGACTGACTTCCTGGCCTGGGCGCGGGCCATTGCCCGCAGGAAGGTCATGGAACATCTTCGCAAGCGGAAGCGGTCGCCGCAGCAGCTCTCGCCGGAGATCCTGGAAGTCCTGGCCGAGGCCGCGCCCCAGATGGACGAGAGTTTCGAGCCCCGCCGGGCGGCGCTGGCCAACTGCCTCCAAGAGGTCCGCGGGCGGTCTCGGGAGGTGTTGCATCTCCGCTACGTAGAGGGCCTGATGCCCTCGCGAATAGCCGACAGGATCTCCTGGAAAGTGGGCGCCGTGAACGTGGCCCTCAGCCGGGCGCGCAGGTTCCTGCGCGACTGCACGCAGCGCAGGCTGGGCGCCGGAGACGGGGGCTGACCAGGTGGACGAGACGCGGCTGCTGGAACTGCTCGACGCCCGCCTGGACGGCTCACTTGAGCCGGTCGGCCGGGAGGAGATGGAGGCGGCGCTGCTGGGCTCCCCGCGGCTGCGCCGCTGCTACTGGGAGTATCTGCAGCAGCACTCGCTGACCCGCGAACTCCTGATGGAGGGCCTGGGCCGCGGCTTGGCCTTCGGCGGGCGCCCGCGGCGGCGCAGGCGGACCTGGCTGCTGGCTGCCGCCGGGACCGCGGCAGCAGTTGTCATCGCCGCCGGTCTCTACTTCGCGCTGCTCCCCGAGCGGCAGGAGCCGACGGCGGCGGGCCGGGTCGCCGCCGAGTCGGTGTTCTACGGGGCCGAGCAGTCCTTCGAGTACGGCGAGATCCTGCGCACCATCTGGGAGGAGCCCGTCGAGGTCCAACTCGCCGACCAGAGCGTGCTGACCATAGCTCCGGAGAGCCGGGTCTCGGTGCCCGAGCGGCGCCGCGTGGAGCTGGAGTCCGGCGCGGTGCGCGTGAAGGTCCGGCCCGACGAGAAGAAGCCATTCGTCGTTTCCGCGGGCGGGACCACCGTTCGCGCCCTGGGTACTGAGTTCGTGGTCCTGAGCCGGGACCGGACAGAGGAGGGACAATCCGTGAGCAAGAGACTGGTGAACGTGGTGGTGATCAGCGGGGCGGTCCTGCTGGCCAATCAGTGGGGCGAGTTGCGTCTGGACGCCGGGCAGGCCGCGGCCAGCGAGGCCGGCGCCAAGCCCGCCAAGAGCGGTATCGCCGAGAAGGTGAAGAAGCTCATAGCCCTGCTCAGCCACAAGGACTTCGCGGTGCGCGAGAAGGCCTCCAAGGAACTGGCCGAACTGGCCGACGGGCACGGGGAGATCGTGATCCCGCTGTGCGAGGCGGCGCTGAAGACCGCCAAGGATCCGGAGGTGCGGGAACGGCTCAAGGCCTTCAAGGACCCCGGCGCCCACCGCGGCCCGCGGGAGATTCTGGCCAAGGGGCCCGACGATAAGCCGTTCAAATTCGGTCGCCCGGCCGTGGGCAGCGGGATCAAGGCGGGGATCGACTGCCAAGGGGTTGTCTCGCTGGGCGTCAACAAGACCAACGTGCCGGGGCCGGCGCGCGGCAGGCACGGGCTCCTCGACTTCCTGGACGTGGACGGCGACCGGAAGCCGGAGATCCTGGCCTACTTCGCCAGTTCGATTGACAAGTCCACCACGATTTACGCCTGCAAGCCCGACGGCAGCGCGGCCAAGGGGTTCCCCCTGAAGCTGAAAGGCGCCGTGGCGCCGCGGGTGGTGGACATCAACGGCGACGGCAAGCCGGAGATCGTCCGACTCATGGGCAACCAAATCGAGGTGCTGGACCTGGCCGGCAAGCCGGTCAAGGGCTTCCCGGTAAACAGCGGCGGCGGGACGTTCAAGTCCATCGACGTCGCGGACATCACCGGCAACGGCCGCATGGAGATCATCGTCTCCCGCTGGATGCAGAGGGAAATCAAGGCCTGGGATGCGAAGGGCAAGGCGCTCAAGGGCTTCCCCGTGAAGTTCCCCAAGTGGCGTGACAACGTGATGTACACCATGGCCTTGGCCAAGGTGGACAAGGGCTCCTCGCGGCGACACATCCTGACCATGCACGGTGGCGGGGGCCTGGTGCTGATCAACGGCTTCGGGCGCTTCGCCCGGGGCTGGCCGGTGTCGGTGGAGAAGGCCGGCAAGCTCTTCTACGGGGGCGGCAAGATGGGCGCCGACCTCGACGGCGACGGCGTCGACGAGATCTTCGCGCAGGTTTGCAGCAAGGCCGGCTCGCGGGACTACGAGCTGCTGGTCCTGGACCGCAGCGGCAAGCCTCGCGAAGGTTTCCCGATACCCTACAGCGTGGTCCCGGTCCGCAAGAACATGCTGGGCGGCCGGTACGCGGTGACCGGTCCGGTCGTCAGCCTGGGTGACGTGGACGGCGACGGCAAGAAGGAGATCACCTGGGTCGACCCCGCGGCCTACCTCCACGCCGTCAAGGCCGACGGCAGCTCTCTGGAAGGCTATCCGCAGCCGGTGCGCCACGGCAACAAGCAGCACGTCATAACCCAGCCGATGCTCTGGGACCTGAACGGCGACAAGACCAAGGAGATCATCTACCTGGTTCACGGCGCCGACGGTGACGGGTACACGCTGCGCGTCTACGACAAGGCGGGCAACGACATCGCGAAGGACCTGGGCCTCAAGCTTACGATAGCCGGCGTGGCCATCGAGGACGCCCGCATAGCCGACCTCGACGGCGACGGCAAGCCGGAGATCGTCTGCTACACCAAACCCGGAAAGTTCAACCGGGCGACCATGTGGAACCGCAAGGTCATGGCCTTCAGCCTGAAGGCCAACGGCAAGAAGTAGTCTCGACCCCGCGACGGGCTCCGGCCGGCAGCGGGCCGGTCGGAGCTCTCTCCCGGGCCAGCGTTCAACAGACACAGGGGAGGGAATCGCCGTGCTCAAGCACTTGTCGCTGGTCGTGCCTCTCTTGGCCTGGAGCGGATTCTGCGCGGCGGCGGCAGAGCCTCGAAGCGGCGCTGCGAGACTGGCCGTCGCCGTGCGCAAGGACGTCGCACGCGCGGACGATCACAAGGACGTCGAACGCAGGGACGATCGCCCGGATATCGGTCTGCCCAGTTCTCGAGACGCGGGCCCCAAGCCGCGGCTGGAGGTCACTCGTGACGCTGCCGGGGCCATACGCAAGGCGGTAAGCTTTCTGTCGAAGCGCCAGGACAAGGACGGCTCGTTCTCCGTACGGGGCGGCCGGCACCGCGCGGCCATCACCGGGTTGGCGGGGATGGCCTTCCTCTCGGCCGGGCACGTTCCGGGCCGGAGCCGGCACGGTCGGGTCGTCGAGCGGGCGGCCAGGTACCTGCTCAAGATTCAGGACAAAGAGGGCTGCTTCGCCTCTCCGGGCGGGCGGACCATGCACGGTCACGGATACGCGCTGCACTTCATGGCTGAGGCCTACGGCATGACCCGCGACCCGGGGCTGGCCCGGAAGCTGCGGGAAAGTGTGAAGGCCGGCGTGCGCTTGACCTGCCGCACGCAGAGCACCTCCGGCGGGTGGTGGTACCAGCCGGTTGCGGGCAGCCAGCACGAGGGCTCCATCACCGTCACCCAGGTGCAGGCCATCTGGGCCGCCCGGCAGGCGGGCATCACCGTCCCCCAGAAGACCATCGACAAGGCCATCGGCTACATGCGCAAGAGCCAGATGGGCGACGGGGGCATCGCCTACGCGCTCAATCGCAAGAAACTCGGCAGCCGCCCGGCCATCAGCGTGGCCGGGGTGATGGTCTTCTGTGGATTGGGCAAGCGCGAGAGCCGCGAAGCCCGCAGGGCGGTCGGCTACATGCGCCGCATGCTGGCCGGCCGGGCCCGGGCCAGGAACGGGAAAGTGCATCCCTACAACCGGCTCGACCCCTACACCACCATGTACATGGCCCAGGCCCTCTATCAGGCGGGCGAGCCCGAGTGGTCGGCGCATTACCCCGGGCTGCGCGACACCATCATCAAGGCCCAGAAGGAGGACGGCAGCTGGACCAGCGGTCGCGGGCAGGTCTACGGGACCGCCTGCCAGGTCCTGGCCCTGGCGGTTCCCTACCAGTACCTGCCCAGCTTCCAGCGCTGAGGCCGCTCCTTCCGCTTGAGACCGGGCTCCGGGCGAGTACAATCCGCCGGTGATGAGCAGCCAAGCCCGGATACTCACCCGCCGCCTGGGGCCCGGACCGGAGCCACACCTGGTCCTGCGCGCCCTGGCGGACCGTCCCGGAGCCTTTCTTCTCGAAAGCGCCCTGCGGGGGGGGGCCGGCCGCGCGCGCTGGAGCTACCTGGGCGCCGAGCCGTTCCTGACCCTGGCCGCCAAGGGGCACGAGACCTGGACTGCGCGGGACGGGGACCGCACCGGCCTGGGCGGCACCGCTTTCAACGAGCTGCGCCCGCTCCTCGACGGATTCAGGGCGGCTCGGCCGTCCGCGGAGGATGCTCCCGAGTTCCTGGCCGGGGCGGTGGGCTACTTCGGCTACGAGCTGGGCCGCCTGATCGAAAAACTCCCCGGCCGGGTCCCCGACGAGCTGGGCCTTCCCGACATGCACCTGGGCTTCTACGACTGCGTCTTAGCTTTCGACCACCGGGCCGGGGTCTGGCACGCTTCGGCGGTCGATTTCGACGGGGGCAGCCCCGAGGTCCGGATTGAGTCCGCCGCGGCGCTGCTGGCCGCGCCGGCCGTGGCTGCCGCCGGCGGGTCCGAGCAGGGGGCCTCCGCGGCCGAGTCGCTGCGCAGCAACTTCAGCGCCCCGGAGTACGAGGCGGCCGTCGCCCGGGTCATCGAGTACATCCGCGCGGGGGACATCTTCCAGGCAAGCTTCACCCAGCGCTTCACCGCCGACTGGCCGCGGGGGGCGCTGGACCTCTACGAGCGCCTGCGCGCGGTCAACCCCGCTCCCTTCGCGGGCTATTACGACTTCGGCGAGGGGCAGGTGGTCAGCGCGTCGCCGGAGCTTTTTCTTCACGTGGCGGGCAGGCGCGTTGAAACCCGGCCGATCAAGGGCACCCGCCCGCGGGGCAGCGCTCCCGACGAGGACCGCCATCTGGCCGCGGAGCTGCAGGCCAGCCCCAAGGACCGCGCCGAGCTGACCATGATCGTGGACCTGGAGCGCAACGACCTCGGGCGGGTCTGCTCTTACGGCTCGGTGCGCGTCGCCGGCCACCTGGAGCTGGAGAGCTACCCGACGGTGCACCACCTGGCCTCCACCGTCGTTGGCGAGCTGCACGAGGATCGTGACCTGGTGGACCTGCTCAAGGCGGCGTTCCCCGGCGGCTCGATAACCGGCGCCCCCAAGGTGCGGGCCATGGAGATCATCGACGAGCTGGAACGTTCGGCGCGCGGAGTCTACACCGGGGCGGTGGGCTTCATCGGCTTCGAGGGCACGACTGAGCTCAACCTGCCGATCAGGACCTTCACCGTGGCGGACGGCCGGGCGCACTTCGGGGTGGGCGGCGGGGTGGTGGCCGACAGCACCCCGGCGGGCGAGTACCAGGAGTCGCTGGACAAGGCCCGCGGACTGATAGCCGCGCTGGAGCGCGCTCCGGTGGGCGAGGTGGTTCGATGAGCGGCGGACGCGTTTATATCGACGGGGAGTGCTGCAACGAGGCCGAGGCCCGCGTGCCGGTGGCCGACCGCGGCTTTCTATACGGCGATGCGCTCTTCGAGACGCTGCGAACCTATAGCGGTGTCCCTTTCCTGCTTGAGCGCCACCTCGAACGACTGCTGGCCTCCTGTCGGGACCTGGGCATCCGCCCGCGGGAGAGCCGCGCCGAGCTGGTCGAGGCAGTGGCAGGCCTGATGGAGCAGGTCGGCCCCGAGTGCTATCTACGCGTGGCAGTAACCCGCGGCTCGGGCTTCGGCCCCTGGCCCCGGGAAGGGGCGGGGGAGGGGCACGGTCGGACGGTGATCGTCGCCCGGCCGCTCTTGACGTATCCCGAAGAGCTTTACGCCCGCGGGCTGCGCCTGGTGACCAGCTCGGTTCCCAGGACGCAGCTCTCGCCGCTGGCCGGGCACAAGACCGCCAACTATCTCACCTCGATCCTGGCCAGGCGGGAGGCCGCCGGGAAGGGCGCCGACGAGGCCCTGATGCTGAACACCAACGGCCGCGTCGCCGAGCTGGCCGCGGCCAACGTCTTTGTGGTGCGTGATGGCCAGCTGCTGACCCCCTCGCTGGAGGAAGGTCCCCTGCCGGGGGTGACCCGCGGCCTGGTGCTGGAGCTTGCGGAGGACATGGCGATTCCCGTGCGCGAGGCCCGGCTGGAGCCCGAGCAGTTGGCCGGCGCCGAGGAGGCATTCGCGACGAACTCGATACTGGAAATCTGCCCGGTTTCGGAACTCGACGGGCGGCGCATCGCGGGCTCGGTGCCCGGAGAGCTGACCGCCCGACTACAGAAGGCTTATCGCCAGGAGGTCGCGCGCCAGTGCGCCCCGTCCGCGCGGTAACCCTCGACGCCTACGGGACCCTCTTCGACTTCGAAGGGGATCTCCGGACGGACGCGGTCCGGGACATCCTGCACATGGCCGGCGCGCCCGAGCACAGCCCGGAGAGCTTCGCGGACGCCTGGGGAGTGAACTTCCACGCGCGCTACGAGGAATGCGGCCGCCAGGGGTGCGAGAAGTTCGTGAGCATTGCCAAGCTCACCGCGGAGGCCCTGGCCGACACCTACCGGGAGCACGGCCTGGAGCTCGACCCGGGCCGCGGGACCGAGCTGTGGCTCGACCGGTTGGGCGGGGTGCACATCTTCCCCGAGGTGCCGGCTGTGCTTGAGGCCCTCTCGCAGCGCTTCCCGCTGGCGATGGTCAGCGACATAGACGACCGGGTGATCGCGCCTGCGCTGGAGCGCCTGGGCTGGGACTTCGAGTTCGTGTTGACCAGCGAGGGCCAGAGGTGCTACAAGCATCACCCCGATGCGCTCATCTTCCGGCGCGCCGCCGAACGGCTGGGCCTGCCTACTGAGTCGGTGGTCCACGTCGGCGACTCGCCCGCGGACGTCTCCGGGGCCAGGCTGGCGGGCATGCGCGTCGCCTGGGTGAACCGCTACGGGCGCCGGCTTCCCGAAGACTGCCCGCGTCCCGACTGGGAGATAGAGGACCTTTCCGCCCTGCCCGAGCTGCTGGAGGCCCCGGCGTGAGCAAGCAGAAGCGCAAGGCCCGGCCGACCGGGAACGAGGCGGAAGAGCCCGGACGGCGGCGGGTGGCCGTCAACAAGAAGGGTCTGTTCAAGTTCCAGGTGATCGAGAAGTTCGAGGCCGGCATGGAACTGCGCGGCACCGAAGTCAAGAGCCTGCGCCAGCGGAACGTCAGCTTCACGGACAGCTACGCGCGGTTCCGGGGCGGCAACCTCTACCTCTACAACCTGAACATCTCCCGCTACGACCCGGCCTCCTTCGCCAATCACGAGCCGACCCGCCCGCGCCGCGTACTGCTCCACCGGCGGGAGTTGGACAAGCTGATTCCCCGTTTGCAGCAGAAGGGGTACACGCTGGTGCCGATTTCTATCTATTTCAGCGGCGGCTGGGCCAAGGTCGAGCTGGCCCTGGTCACCCACAAGACCGCCGGTGACAAGCGCCGCACTATCCGTGAAAGAGAGACCAAGCGGGACATGGACCGCGCCCGCAAGCTGCGTGGACGGGACTGAGGCCGCCCCGCCGGCTACTTGCCCCCTCGCTTGGCCGTGACTTGCCGCCTTCCTCAGCGTGCCGGCGTCGATGGATAGGCATCTATCCAATTTTCAATCACTCATCCCGTTTCACGCACTTGCGCGCGAAAAGTTGTATGGATAGACTCGGGCGCAGTGAGAACTCTGACCGGGGGGATTGACGGACAGTAAGGAGGTCGCAGGACAATGGGTGGTTTCTTCGCGGTAGCGTCCAAGGAAGATTGCGTCGTCGACCTCTTCTACGGAACCGATTACCACTCCCACCTGGGCACCGTGCGCGGGGGACTGGCGGTCCGGAACGGCGAAGGCATCACCCGCTTTATCCACGACATCACCAACGCGCAGTTCCGCGCAAAGTTCGAGGACGACATCGGCAAGATGAACGGCGGGCGCGGTATCGGAGTCATAAGCGACTACGACGACCAGCCGCTGATCATCGGCTCGCATCTGGGGGCCTACGCGATCGTCACCGTGGGCGTCGTGCAGAACGCCGCGGAGTTGGCCAAGAAGGCCTTCAGCAAGCGCACCACCCATTTCTCGGAGATGAGCGGCGACGAGATCAACCCCACCGAACTGGTGGCCACGCTCATCAACGGGGAGGCCAGCTTCACCGAAGGCATCGCCGCCGCGCAGGACGCGGTCGAGGGCTCCTGCTCCATGCTGCTGTTGACCGACGAGGGGATCTACGCGGCGCGCGACCGCCTGGGGCGCACCCCGGTCATTTTGGGCAAGAAGAAGGGCTCCTGGGCGGCCACCATGGAGACCTGCGCGTTCCCCAACCTGGACTTCGAGGTCGACCGGGATCTGGGCCCCGGTGAGATCGTGCGCATCACCGAGGAGGGCATCGAAAGCGTAAGACCTCCCGGCGACCGCATGCAGATGTGCTCCTTCCTGTGGGTCTACTACGGATATCCGGCCTCCAGCTACGAGGGCATCAACGTGGAGGCGTCTCGCAACCGCTGCGGCGCGGCCCTGGCCCGGCGCGACGACGTGGATATCGACATGGTCGCGGGCATCCCCGACTCCGGCACCGGCCACGCCATCGGCTACGCCTCAGAGGCCGGCGTTCCCTACCGGCGGCCCTTCGTCAAATACACGCCTACCTGGCCGCGCTCCTTCATGCCCCAGGATCAGCGTATACGCGACCTCGTCGCCAAGATGAAGCTGATCCCCGTACGCGAGCTGGTCAAGGGCTCGCGGATGCTGTTCTGCGAGGACTCCATCGTCCGCGGAACGCAACTGCAAGACACCGTCCAGCGGCTTGTCGATGCCGGGGCGGAGGAAGTGCACATGCGCCCGGCCTGCCCGCCACTGTGCTACGGGTGCAAGTTCCTGAACTTCTCGCGCTCGCGCAGCATCATGGACCTGGCCACCAGGAAGGGCGTCAAAATACTGGAAGGGCAGGCCGAGGAGATCGATCCGGCCTACGCCGACCCGGACAGCGACAAGCACAAGGCCATGGTCGGGGCCATCTCCGACCGGCTGAAGCTCACCACCCTGCGCTACCAGCGCCTGGACGATCTGGTCGAGGCCATTGGCCTGCCGAAAGAGAAGCTCTGCACCTACTGCTGGGACGGCGCTGAGTAGGTTCTTTCACCCCTGAACTGATCGGGCGCCGGTCGCGTCCCCGTGGTTACGACGTTGTCGTCATTCGGCTCCCAAGTGCCGCGCACTAAGCGAAAAGTGCGAAAACCGAGGCATCCGAAAGGCGTTTGACAGCACGTTTGCGGGTCATTAGATTGGTCAGCCGGAGGGGGAGGCGGCACGCAGCCGCCGGGAATCGCATGCCTGACGACATTGACATCGGCAAAGTTATCCAAAGCGGGTCCCGCCAGATGGACCTGGGTGATCTGGCTAAGCTGGGTCACAAGAAGGTCCGGGTTATCGACGAGCGCCGCATCAACGAACTCATTTCCCAGGCCGTCCAGAACGCCATTGAGCGCGAGGGCGCCGACTCCGCCGGACGCCTCCGCCGCGAGGCCGCCGAGAAGGCCAAAGCGGAGCTCGAAGCCCAGCTCGCCGAGCATCAGGCCCGTCTCGACGTGGAGTCGCTGGCCAGCAAGGAGGTCGAGAAGCTCCGCGTCGAGGTCGCCGGGCTGCAGGGCCAGCTGAAGGAAAGCACCGCCGTCATCGAGACGGAGAAGCAGCGCATAGCCGCGGACAGCCAGAAGGAATTCCAGCGCCTGCTCAAGAGCACCCAGCAGGGGCTGGAGGAGAAGAAGGGCGCCTACGAGAAGGCCCTGCGGGGCATGCTCGAGCGCGCCGACCAGTCCATCCCCAAGGAGGAGCTTGCGGACCTGCCGGTGGTCGCCGTCGGCGAGGAGGTCCAGGCCGCACATATGCTGGAAGCCCTCAACCGCCGCGTCGAGAAGCTGGGCACCCTGCTGGGGACAGCCAAGGCGGAAGTCGCCGGCCGCGACCAGGACATTGCCATGGCCGCCGCCGAGCACCATCGCCAGAAGAACGAGATCGAGCGCCTCAAGAAGGAAGGCGAGAATCTGCGCCTGGATCTCCGCGACAAGGAGCGCCAGTTCGACGGCCGCGAGCAGGACCTGGCCGTGGCCGCCGGCGAGCGGCGCAAGCAGAAGGAAGTCGTCGAGCGCCTCGGCAAGCAGCTCGACGAGATGCGCGACGAGCTGCGCGACAAGGAGCGCCAGTTCGACGCCCGCGAGCAGGACGTGACCATGGCCGCGCTGGAGCAGCGCCGGCTGCGCGACGAGACCAAGCACCTCCGCGAGGAGGCCGGCAAGGTCGCGGAGCTCTCCGGCGAAGTGCGGCGGATGACCAGCGAGCGCGAGCTGCTCATGGCGCGCATCGAGGAGTATCGTGATCGCGAGCGCACGGCCAGCGACCAGGTCACGGACATGGCTGGCAAGCTGGCCGAGGTGCAGACTGGCGGCACGCAGAGCAGTGGCGAGCTGATGGAAGCCATCAGCGGCATGAAGGGCTCGCTCACCGAAGAGATCGCCCGGCAGATATCCTGGGCGCTCTCCGCCCAGAAGACCGGCGCCACCGGGATCGACCCGGGCCTGCAGCTCGAGGCCCTCTTCAGCCAGGAGATCGAAACCAACATCGAGTCGGTCAAGATCGAGGAGCGCACGGGCAAGACCCTTACCGATAAATTGGCCAAGCTCCGCGAGGCGCGGAACCAGGGACTGGGCCAGAGCTAGATGGCGCAGGGGAGGACACCGGTGGAAAAGGAAGACCGCCAGGACGTTCAGGAGCAGCCCCCGGAAGTCGAGGACGGGACCCCGGAGAGCAGCGAGGCGGACGCCGCGGAAGGCGCCGCTTCCTCCGAGCAAGCTGAGGAGGTTACTGCCGTGGAAGAGAAGGCCAAAGAGAAAGTCGCCGCTAAAGCCAAGGATGCCCCCAGCAAGGCCTCCGCCGGGGGGGGCGAGGACGAGCTGGCCATGGGCCGGGGGTTGGACATCGGCACCTGCAACCTGGTCAGCGCCGCGCAGCGCACCAGCGACGAGACCCTGACCTACCGCTCGCTGCGCAACGCCTTCCTCGACGTGGACATCAACGATTTCACCAAGAAGATGCTCACCAAGCTGGGCGTGCAGTACGTTATGCACAACCGGCGCATGTACGTGCTGGGCTCGCCGGCCTTCGAGCTGGCCAACATCTTCAACCGCGATACGCGGCGGCCGATGTCCTCCGGGCTAATCTCCCCCAACGAGGCCGACGCGCTGCCCATCATCCGCCTGCTGATCACCCAGGTGCTGGGCGCGCCGGCCCGCGAGAACGAGCTCTGCTTCTACTCCATCCCCGGCGAGCCGGTCGACTCGCAGATGAACGTGGTCTATCACCGCGACATCTTCGACGGGTTGCTGCGCAAGCTGGGCTTCCAGCCGCAGCCCATGGCCGAGGGTCACGCGCTGGTCTTCGCGGAGCTGGCCGACGACGACTTCACCGGCATCGGCATCTCCTGCGGCGCGGGCATGTTCAACATCTGCGTGGCTTACAAGACCGTGCCCGCGGTGGTCTTCTCCACCAGCCGGGGCGGCGACTGGGTGGACAACAACGCGGCCATGGTCCTGGGCATGAAGGGCCCCCGGGTCACGGCCATCAAGGAGAAGGGCATTGACCTCATGCATCCCAAGAACCGGGAGGAAGAGGCCATCGTCATCTACTACCGGAACCTGATCAACTACACGCTGGTCAACATCAAGCAGCGCTTCGAGTCCGCCGATGGCGTGCCCACCTTCCCGGACGCGGTGGACATCGTCTGCTCCGGCGGCACCAGCAAGCCCACGGGCTTCATTGACCTCTTCACGGAGGAGTTCAAGCGCATCGAGTTCCCGCTGGAGGTCAAGAAGATCCGGCTGGCCGCGGAGCCCCTTAACGCGGTGGCCCAGGGCTGTCTGGTGGCGGCCATGAGCGGAATGGAGTAGCGCTCGCGGATCTTTCCGCTTTGGATTCAGGGACACACCGGCGGCGGCCAGCGGGCCGCCGCCGCGCTTTGCTCCCCGAATGTCTCTTGCGAAACGGCTCCGTTCGGGCTATCCTCCGGCTTCCAGGACAGAAGCGGTTTTCCGCGGAGAGCGAGGAATGAGCGAGTCTGAGAGCGCCGCCCCCCTGCGACTGGCCGTCGCCGGTCTGGGCGGGTGGGGCAAGAATGTCCTGCGGGCCTTCTCGGGGGTCTCCGGCGCCGGGGTGGCGTGCGTGTGCGACGTGAGCTCCAAAGCGTTGGAGGCCGCAACTCGCAACTGCCCGGGGGCGGAGCCCACCGCGAGTTACGACGAGGTGCTGGCGGACCCGGCCATCGACGCCGTGGTCCTGGCCACACCTGCGCCGACCCACGCGGAGATGGGCGCCAAGGCCCTGTCCGCCGGCAAACACGTCTACGTCGAGAAGCCCATGAGCCTGCGGGCCTCCGAGGCCCGCGAACTGGTGTCACTTGCCGGCGAAAAGAACCTTCGGCTGATGGTCGGGCACCTGCTGGAGTATCATCCGGCGGTGGGCGTCCTCAAGGAACTGGTGAGCGGCGGCGAGATCGGTGATATCCACTACATGTACTGCGAACGGATCAACCTGGGGGTGGTGCGCCGGGACGAGAACGCGCTGTGGTCGCTGGCCCCTCACGATGTCTCGATTATCTTGTACCTCTTCGGCGCCGAACCGGAAAGCGTCTCCGCGCGTGGCACCTGCTGCCTGCAGGAGGGCGTGGAGGACGTGGTCTTCACGAACCTGCGCTTCGCCGACGGGCGCATGGCCCAGATTCACAACTCCTGGCTCGATCCCCACAAGAAACGGCGCATGGTGGTGGTCGGCTCGCGGAAGATGGCGGTCTTCGACGACATGAGCGCCACCGAGAAGATCCGCGTCTACGACAAAGGCGCGGAGGTCAAGCGCGGGGCCACCGACGCCATCGAGGCCATCAGCGTGCGCCACGGGGAAATCCGCATCCCGCTGGTCCCTTCCGCCGAGCCCCTGCGCATCGAGGCCCAGCACTTCGTGGACTGCGTGCGCGAGGGCCGTACCCCGCGCAGCGACGGCCGCTCCGGCTTGCGGGTGGTCAACGTGCTGGCGGGGGCCACGGAATCCCTGAAGCAGGACGGGGCCCCGGTGAGGATCGCGGACCTGTGAGCGGGAAACCCCCTTTCGTGCACGAATCCAGCTACGTTGACGACGGCGCAGAGGTGGGCAGCGGCACCAAGGTATGGCATTTCTCGCACGTCATGGCCGGCGCGAAAGTCGGTGAGCGCTGCGTCATCGGTCAGAACGTGAACATTGGCTCGGGCGCGGTCCTGGGGAGCAACGTCAAGGTCCAGAACAACGTCAGCATCTACGATGACGTGGAGATCGAGGACGACGTCTTCTGCGGCCCCTCGATGGTATTCACCAACGTGCTTACCCCCCGCGCGCACGTGAGCCGCAAGAGCGAATACGGCCGCACGCTGGTGCGCCGCGGGGCGACGCTCGGCGCCAACTGCACTGTGGTCTGCGGCAACCAGATTGGCCGCTACGCGATGGTCGGCGCCGGCGCGGTGGTCACCAGGGACGTTGCCGATTACGCCCTGGTGGTGGGCAATCCCGCGCGAGGGATCGGCTGGGTCTGCAATTGCGGCGAGCGCATTGTCTTCGACGCTGGCGCGGCTGCCTGCGCGCGCTGCGGCAAGAAGTACCGCCAGAAGAGCGAGACGGAAATCGAGGAGAACAATGGCTGAGAGCGCGAGCGGCGTCCCGCTTCTGGACCTCAAGGCCCAGTACGCGACGATCAAAGAGGAAGTCAAGGCCGCCATCGAGGGAGTGCTGGAAAGCCAGCGTTTCATCGGCGGCCCGGAGATCGAGGGGCTGGAGTCGGAGCTCGCCGGGTACTCCGGCTGCGAGTGCGGAATAGGAGTGACGTCGGGAACCGACGCGCTGCTCCTCTCGCTGATGGCTTTGGGCGTGGGGCCCGGTGACGAGGTAATCACCACGCCCTTCACGTTCTTCGCGACCGCGGGCTGCGTCTCCCGCCTGGGGGCCAAGCCGGTTTTCGTGGACATCGAGCCGGGCGGGTTCAACATCGATCCGGCCAAAGTCGAAGCGGCGGTCACTGACAGGACCAAGGCGATCATCCCCGTGCACCTCTTCGGCCAGTGCGCGGAGATGGACCCCATACTGGAGATTGCGAAGAAGCGCAAGTTCCTGGTGATCGAGGACGCCGCCCAGGCCATCGGCTCGGAGTACAAGGGCCGGCGCGCCGGAGCCATGGGCACCGTCGGCTGCTTCAGCTTCTTTCCCTCCAAGAACCTGGGTGGGTTCGGCGACGGGGGCATGATCACCACCAACGACCAGGAGCTTGCCGCGAAGCTCAAGATGCTCCGCAATCACGGCGCGAAACCCAAGTACTACCACGCGCTGGTCGGCGGGAACTTCAGGCTGGACGCCATCCAGGCCGCGATCCTGCGCGTGAAGCTCAAGCACCTCGACGACTGGAGCGCCGCACGACAGCGGAACGCCGCGCGTTACCGCGAGCTCTTCGCGGGCATGGATGCAGTCAAGTGCCCCGCCGAGCTTCCCGAACGGCGGCACATATATAACCAGTTCTCGATCCGCGTCCCGCGCCGCGACGAGCTTCGGGCCTATCTCGCCGAAAGGAAGATAGGCTGCGAGATCTACTACCCGGTGCCGCTACACGTTCAGGAGTGCTTCGCGGACCTGGGCTACGCAAAGGGCGACATGCCCGAGAGCGAGCGGGCCGCCGCCGAAGTCCTGGCCCTGCCGGTCTATCCGGAGTTGACCGGGGAGCAACAGGGCGTGGTGGTCGACGCGATTGCTGGATTTCTGAGCCACTAAGCGCCCCGGCATTCACGGAGAGCTTCGATGAAGGGATGGCAGATAGCACTGCTGGTCGTGGGCTGTTCGGCGCTGGCCGGCACGGGCGTCTATTTCGCGGTCAGGAAAGACCCAGCCGCGGAGCCGCGCACCGAATCCGACGCCAAGGGCAATGGGGAAGCCTCCACCGCGAAGACGCCCAAGGGCTCCCCGCCCGCGCCGGTGCTTACCGGCAGGAAGGGCAAGACTTACCGCCACGTGGCCGGGTTCACGTTCTGGTACCCGGACGGGTGGACGGTCAAGGAGAATGGCGACGCCCTGGAGATCGCCCCGGTTGCCGGAAGGAAGACGGCCGAGGGCCCGGCGATGGTCTACGCCATCATCGGCGACAGCGTTGCCGGCCAGGGCATCAGCACGGGCGCCGACCCGCGCGTCGCCGCCTACCTGGACAAGGCGATGTTCCAGATTTCCAGAGCAACGCAATGCACGCTGAGCCGCGGCCGGGGCACCACCACCGTGAAGATGAGTTCCGGGCAGGGCGCCCTGTACGAGTGGAACGGGACTGATCATAAGCGGCAGGCGGTCCAGGTGCGGGCCTACGCCTGCGTCCTGAAGGGCTGGGGAATCGCCCTGCTGGCTATTGGCCGCAAGGCAGGGGTGGAGGCCGCTGACCCGCGGACCCGCAAGATATTTGCCTCCTTCAACGTCGGTGCGGGACAGAAGGACGCCGCGCTGGCGGGTTCATGGCGGCTGCGCTCCACGTATTCGCTGCGCAACGAGTCGCCCTTCGAAACCGACTGGTCACGGGCGCAAATGGTTTCGGAATCGCAGAGCTACCTGCGCTTCAACGCAGACGGCACCTGGAAGCGCCTCGACAAGCACCACATGCTGGTCGGCGCCGGCGGGGTCTGGCTCGAGAGCAAGGAAGACAAGACCAGCGAAGGCACCTGGAACGCCGGGGACGGGACGCTGTTCATGTTGTGGAAGGACGGCTCTTGGAACGACTTCAAGTATCGCGTTGGCGGCGCGGGTGCCGCTCGCCGCCTGCGCCTGGTATCCGGCAAGCGCGGGGAAGTCTGGGCCCCGGCGAAGTAGACACCGAACGGTGCACAGCCGTCAGCGCTGCTCCTGGATCAGGAATTGCCTTGACGAGCGCAGGTGCGCTTTCTATGGTGGGTTCGGGGGGAGAGCAAAGCGGGAGACGTATCCGCCGCCGTGAGAGCGATAAGGCTTCCTCATATCGTCCTGGCCGGGCTGGTGGCCCTGGCGGTGACCATCGCGGTCGCCGAGCTCTGGATGTACCGCACGCCGGCCCGCTCCGACGGCCGGGTGGAGATCACCTACTGGGAGAAGTGGAGCGGGTTCGAGTTCGACGCCATCCGCAGCGCGGTGGACGCCTATAACGACGGGCAGGGCGGGAAGGACGGCGTCTATGTCCACTTGGTCAACGTCTCCCAGGTGGATCGCAAGACCATGCTGGCCATTGCCGGGGGGAATCCTCCCGACCTGGCCGGCAACTGGGCCATACACGTTGCGCCCTTCGCCGAGAAGAAGGCGCTGACCTGCCTGGACGGCTTCATCGCGCGCGACAAGTTTCCGCTGGAGGACTACGTCCCGCCATATTTGGAAACGTGCCGCTACGCAAAGAAGCTCTGGGCCCTGCCCATCGTGCCAGCGACCACGGCGCTTTTCTACAATCGCAAGATGTTCCGCGAGGCGGGATTGACGCGCCCGCCGCGGACCATTCAGGAGCTTGACGAGTTCGCCCGCAAGATCGACAAGTTCGACGAAGACGGCAAACTGCTGCGCATGGGCTTCCTGCACACCGAACCGGGCTGGTGGAAGTGGTCATGGGGCTACTACTTCGGCGGGCGCATCACCGACGGGAACGGCAAGGTGCTGCCCGACCCGGCGCCCTGGGTCAAGTCCCTGGAGTGGGCGGGCCGCTACGCGGAGCACTACGGGCGCGACAAGCTGGGCAACATCAAGAGCGGCTTCGGGGATTTCGACTCGCCGCAGAACGCCTTCATAGCCGGCAAGGTGGGCATGGTCATCCAGGGCGTGTGGATGCCCAACTTCATCAACCGCTACAACCGCGGGCTGGAGTACGGCGTGGCTCCCTTCCCGTCCGAGAAGCCGCTGCCGGAGGGGCACCCCGTCACCCAGGTGGAGACCGACGTGATCACCATGCCCGCGGGCTGCCCGCATCCCGAGGAGGCCTGGAAGTTCATGAAGTGGCTGGCCGGGCCGGAGGGCGCGGGGATACTCTGCCTGGGGCAGGGCAAGCACACCTGCCTCCGAGACTTGCCGGAAGACTTCAAGAAGAAGAACCCCAACCCGCACATCGGATTCTTTCACAAGCTGGCTTTCAGCCGCAACGCCTACGTCTGCGGACGTTTCCCTATTTACTCGGAGTTCCGCCGGGAGATGGGCAACGCCTTCGACCGGGTATGGCAGAGCGAGGAGGTCGCGCCCAAGGACGCCATCAGGAACGCCCAGAAGCGGATCCAGGAGGCCCTGGACCGGAACTTTCGCAGGACCGAGCGCAGGCCGCCGGCGCAGTAGGGGAGGGGAGTTTGAGCCGCCGCAAGAACCTCATCGGGCTGCTCTTCGTCTCGCCGTGGCTCTTCGGCCTGGCGGTGCTGATCGCCTACCCGTTCCTGGCCTCGCTCTTCTACAGCTTCACCGATTACTCCGTGCTCCAGGACCCGCAATGGACCGGCGCTGAGAATATCACGACGCTGGCGGGAGACAGCGTCTTCTGGCAATCGCTCAAAGTGGTGCTGCTCTTCGCGCTCTTCTCCATACCGCTTGCGGTGGTGGCGGCCCTCTCGCTGGCCATCATGCTGTCAGCCGGCAAGCGGGGAGTGTCCGCCTACCGGGCCATCTACTACCTGCCGCAGCTGACGCCCACCGTGGTTGTGGCCATCCTGTGGGTGTGGCTCTTCAACGCCGATTTCGGGCTGGTCAACCACATCCTGCGCGTACCCCTGGACGCCATCAACGCGATCTTCGGCTCGGAGCTGACGCCTCCCGGCTGGCTGGCCAGCTCCAAGTGGGCACTGTGGGCGCTGGTCTTCATGAGCGTGTGGCAGGTGGGGCAGATGACAGTGATTTACCTGGCCAAGATCCAGGACGTGTCCCAGGAGCTCTACGAGGCCGCGGAGTTGGACGGCGCCGGCTTCTGGAGCAAGCTGCGGCACGTCACCCTGCCGCAGATCTCCCCGATAATCCTCTTCAACGTGGTCATGGCCATCATCGGCGCCTTTCAGGTGTTCACCGAGCCGTACATCATGACTCAGGGAGGCCCGGCGCGGGCCACGCACTTCCTGTCGCTGTACATCTTCGAGCTGGCCTTCCTCGACTACCGCATGGGCTACGCCTGCGCCGTGGCCCTGGTGCTTTTCTTGGTGATCCTGGGACTCACGCTTCTGGCGCTGCGCATCGCGCGCGGGCGGGTGTATTATGCGAGCAAAGAAGGATAAGCTCGCCGAGCAGCTGCGCACCACCCGCCACGGGTGGGTGTTCCACTTCCCGCTGATAATCGGCGCGGCGGTGTTCCTGCTGCCCCTGGTCTGGATGCTGGCCATCAGCGTCAAGCCCCTGGACCAGACCATGGACCCCAGCTTCGATCCGCTGCCCCGGGCCTTTTACATCGAGACTGAGGACGGACGGAGGATACAGGTCTACCGCGAGAAGCTGTTGGCCGAGCGGCGCTCTTTGGTGAAAGTCACTCGGGCGGAATCCAAAGGTCTGACAGGTTCTACTCACTGGGTTTTGTCCAAGAACGTCGAGCTGGAAAAGGGGGTCGCCGAGCTTGATGACGGCCAGCTCGTTGAAACCGAAACGTACCGCACCCGCTTGGCAGATGGTGATCTGGTCGAAGTGGAGGTTTTGCGGGAGAAGGTGGTGGCCGAGCCGGGGTATTTGGTAAAGGTGGCCCGTGCTCAGTTCGGGCAACTGGAGGGCAGCACTCACTGGGTTCGCGCTGCGGACCTCGACGAAAAGGAAAAGGTCCTCAGTCTGAGCGATGGCCGAGAAGTCAGAGTCAAGGAAGCCCGCCTGGCAGATGGCCAATTAGTGGACGTAGAGGTGCTCCGTCGAGTCGAGGGGGAAAGCCCCCTCTGGCTGGTGCGCGAGTGGAAGGACGAGGACGTCGACACCAAGCTGGTCAGCGCGGTGCAGACCGATCCCGACCGTTATGTAGACTGCGTCAGGCCGGACCGGATCACCCGCTCGATCCGGCCGATGTGGCAGAACTATCCCACGGCCCTGCGGCGAATGAACTTCTGGAAGGCGCTCTTCAACACGCTGCTGGTCTGCGTCATGGGCGTGCTGGGGGTGACCACTGCCAGCGTACTGGTGGCCTACGGGCTGGCCTTCATCGACTTCAAGGGCCGCAAGCTGCTCTTTGTCGTGACCCTGGCCACCATGATGATCCCCTTCCCGGCGACGATGGTGCCGCTCTTCGGCCTGTTCAACAAGCTCGGCTGGGTGGGAAGCCTGAAGCCCCTGTGGGTGCCGGCCTGGTTCGGCTCGGCGTTCTTCATTTTCCTGCTGCGCCAGTTCTTCCTGGGGATCCCCAAAGACCTGTTGGACTCCGCCCGGCTGGCGGGCGCCTCGGAGCTGCAGATACTCTGGCACGTGGTCCTGCCGCTCTCGCGGCCGGCGCTGGCCATGGTGGGCCTGTTCCACTTCCTGTACATGTGGAAGGACTTCATGGGCCCGCTGATCTACCTCAACGGCAAGGAGCGCTACACACTGTCACTGGCCCTGCAGAACTTCCACACCGAGCAGGGCGGCACTCCCTGGCACCTGATGATGGCCGCCAGCGTGGTCTTCTCGCTGCCGCTCATCGTGCTCTTCTTCCTGACCGTGAAGACCTTCATCCGTTCGATTACCATGACCGGGCTCAAGGGATAAAGAGGTAGAGAAATGGCAGAGACAATTCTCGAAAACGTCAGCAAGGTCTTCCCGCCGGACGTCATCGCGGTGAAGGACGTGTCCCTCACCGTGCGGGACAAGGAGTTCGTCGTCCTGGTGGGGCCCTCCGGCTGCGGCAAGAGCACCGTGCTGCGCATGGTCGCGGGGCTGGAGGAACCCACCGGCGGGAAGATTTCCATCGGCGGCCGGGACGTCTCGCACGTCGCTCCCAAGGACCGCGACGTGGCCATGGTCTTCCAGAACTACGCGCTCTACCCGCACATGGACGTCTACCGCAACCTCAGCTTTGCCCTGCGCATGCGCCGCACGCCCAAGGACGAGGTCGACGGGCGGGTCAGGCGGGCCGCCGAGTTGCTGGGGCTCACCGAACTGCTGCGCCGCAAGCCGGCGGAACTCTCCGGCGGCCAGCGCCAGCGCGTGGCCGTGGGCCGGGCCATCGTGCGCGACCCGGCGGTGTTCCTGTTCGACGAACCCCTGAGCAACCTGGACGCCAAGCTCCGCGCCGAAACGCGCATTGAGCTCAAGAAGCTCCACCAGCGCCTCCAGGCCACGGTCATCTACGTGACCCACGACCAGGTCGAAGCCATGACCCTGGCCGAGACCGTGGTGATCATGAAGGACGGGATCATCCACCAGACCGGGGCGCCGCTGGAGGTCTACGAGAAGCCCGCCGACAGGTTCGTCGCCGGCTTCCTGGGCTCGCCGCCCATGAACTTCCTGTCCGGCGAGCTCCAGGCCGCTGACGGCGGGCTGGTATTCACCGACGGTGAGCTGCGCCTGCCGATCTCAAACGAGCTGGCGGCGCGCCTTTCCGATGCGAAAGCTTCCCGCGTGGAGCTGGGCGTCCGGCCGGAGCGACTCAATCCCGCCGGGAAGGGCGCGGTCGCGATTCGCGCCAAGGTCGGAGTTGTCGAGGCCCTGGGCAGCGAGCAGTTGGTTTATCTGGTCACCGGGAAGCAGGAGATCGTCGCGCGCTACGACGCCCGGCAGGCCGTTTCCCTCGGGGAGGAGATCGAGCTCTCGGTGGAGCCGGAGTTCATTCACCTCTTTGACGCGGGAACCGGGAAGAGCCTGACCGCCTAGCAGACCGTGGACATCGCCCGACTGGAGTCACTGGCAAATCCCTGCCGGCTGTGCCCGCGGGAGTGCCGGGTTGACCGCGGGGCGGGCGAGTTGGGTTTCTGTAAGTGCACGGCGACGCCTCTGATCGGCTCGGTCGGCCCGCACTTCGGCGAAGAGGACGTCCTGGTGGGGCGGGGTGGCTCGGGGACTATCTTCTTTGCGGGCTGCAACCTGGGCTGCCGCTTCTGCCAGAACTGGTCGCTCTCGCACATGCTCGACGGCAAGGCCTTCACGATTGACGACATCGCCCACGCGATGACCGCGCTGGCCTCGCGCGGCTGCGAGAACATCAACTTCGTCACGCCCACGCATTTCGCGCCGGCGGTGGCCGCGGCGGTCAAGCTGGCCCGGGAGTGGGGAGTGGAAGTCCCCATCGTTTACAATTGCGGCGGCTACGAATCGGTCGAGGTGCTGGAGTGCCTTGAGGGATTGATAGAGGTCTACATGCCGGACCTCAAGACGCTGGACGCCGACTTCGCCAAGCGCGCGCTGCTGGCTGAGGATTATCCGCAGAAGGTCCGCGCGGCGCTCATCGAGATGCAGCGCCAGGTAGGCGATCTGGTCACTGATGAACGCGGCGTCGCTCGGCGCGGCCTGCTGGTCCGGCACCTGGTCATGCCCGGGCAGACGGAGGACTCAGCCTCGTGTCTGGACTTCCTGGCCCGAGAAGTCTCGCCTGGCGCTCTGGTGAACGTAATGGCCCAATACGGCCCGCGCGGCGAGGCCGATCGCGTGGCCGGCATCGACCGACGGCCCACGGCCGAGGAGGCCGCTTCCGCTCGGGCGCACGCAAGACGCCTGGGTCTGCGGCTGGCAAGAGACTGACTATTCATCTAACACGTTGCTGTACAGAGTGATATGCAAGAGGGCGGCTGCTGCTAGGCGGTTGTACGGTTGTCCGGTCATTTTGCGGGGAACTAGATCGCCGTGGCGGTGTAGTGAATATGGAGTAGGTGCTTCCGGTCCAGACCTCAGGGAGGGACTCAAGATGATCTCGAGATGCTGCGGCGTATTCCGGCTGGTAATCGCGGGCGCGGTCCTCAGTTGGACGGTTCAGGCCGGTGAGCTGTCGGTGAAGCTTACCGTCAGGGAGCCAGCCGGGGTGGCCCGCAAGAGCGCGCCGGCCTGCGGTGGCATTCCGCTCCCCCGGGGCAAGTTCAAGAAGGGCCAGGATTTCGCTGTCTTTGACGGCGGCCGGGAGATTCCCGCGCAGGTGCTGCCCCTGGTGGTCGATGAGAAGGGCTTCCTGCGCTGGGTGCTGGTCGATTTCCAGACCGACCTGGCCGCGGGCGCCAGGAAGGAGTTCGCCCTGAAGGCCGTCAAGGGCACGGCCAAGCCGGCCAGCCCCTTGAAGCTGGTGGATGACGCGGCCGGCGTGACCGTCGATACAGGACGGGTGAAGTTCACCATCGCCAGGGGGGAGCCCTTCGTCCTCTTCAACTCGGTGAAGGTCGGCGGCAAGCTGGTGGCCTCCGGCAGCCGGGTCAGCTACACCGACTGCACCATGGACAACGCCGGTGGCAAGCGCTACCTGGCGGGTAAGCCGTCCAGCATCGTGGTGGAGTACTCCGGGCCGATGCGCGTTACGGTTTGCGTGCGCGGCGGCTTCCAGGGCGACGAGCAGACCAAGATGGGCTACGTCGCGCGCTTCACCGCCTGGGCGGGGCGCAGCGACGTGCACGTCAAGTACTCGCTGTCGAACAGCAACGGGAAGCACTACTGCTATCGGCAGATCAAGGACTCTTCCATCGAGTTGAAGCTGGCCGGGGAGGTCACGAGTACGACCCTGGGGCTCAAGGAGGCCAAAGAGGTCCCGGGCCCAGCCTGGATGCACCAGGGGTTGCGAATGTTCGACACGTACCAGCCGATCTTCGGCCACTCCAGGGCGGGGCGATAAGCTCATCTGGACCGGCGACGGCCCGCAGAACCGGCCCCAGGGCTGGATAGCGGCCAAGGCCGGCGGCGGAACGGTGGCGGCCTGCGACATGGTATTCGCGGACGACCCGGCGCGGCGGTTGGAGACCAAGAAGGATGCGCTGATCCTCACCGGCGTTACGGAGCGCTTCGAGGGCCACAAGGACAAGAAGTTCAAGAAGGACTTGTTCGTGGGCCGCCCCTACGGGGACAAGTGGCGCTGGATATTCGACTGCTCGCACCTCAGCTCGCAGTACGTCCTCGACTTCGCGGCCCCGAGCGGGGCGAAGGCGCTCGGCGAGTTCGGGCGCCGGGGGCGCGGTCGGCTTCACGTCATGGCCCCGCCGGCCTGGTATTCCGAGACAGAGAGCCTGGCGGTCGGGAAGTTCGGCGCCCAGAGCGACGAGCTGAAGTGCTACGAGACCTGGGGCTGGAAGCACGATCCCGGGACAGCCCCCAAGGAGCCCAACCGGAATATACCCGTAAGGCGCTACGTCCCGGGCGCAAACAACCACTACGACACCGAGCAGGACACGCTCGAAGGGCTGGTGCTCATGTACCTGCGGACCGGGAGCCGAAACTTCTTCACCGTTTCCCGGGCCTGGGCCAATTACGAGATGGACCTCCAGAAGTGGCGCACCGACGGCTGGCGCTGGAAGGACGGCGGGGTCTGGTGGCACAGCGGGCCGTTGGGCAACACCCCCCAGCGCGAGAAGGATCCGGTCACCGGCCGGCGGAACACCCTCGTCGCCAAGTGGGCCAAGGAGTTTAAGGAACCCTTCGACAAGGGTTCGGTGACCGATCTCTGGACCCAGGCCCAGTCCAAGCAGTGCTACTGCCACAACTACGGCGCGGGGCTGGCCGCCTGGTTCTGCATCACCGGCGAGCGCGACGCCTTCGAGGCCTGCATTGACTCGGTCGAACAGAACTACGACACCCAGAAGCGGGCCAGGTACCGGTCGAAGGTTCCCGGCAAGAGCAACAGCTACTCGCGCGACTTCACGCGCTCCTGCTACCTGGTCAACGGCATCCGCATGATCGCGCCGGCCGACCCCTACGTGGTCGAGGCCAGCGACTTCCTGGCGAGCGTCTTCCTCAAGCGCCCGCGGCCGGATGCGCGCGGGCTGGTCAACGGGAACAACAAGATAACCATGAAGGGCTTCGGAGCCTTCAGTGGGCTGGACAAGTTCGTGGGGCCAAAGGGTCTCGCCGAGATGAAGCGTCTGGGCGTGACCATGGACCCGGACGATGGCCACCTCACCGACCCCAAGACCGGCAAGACCTGGTACCCGATCGTCGACCCCAACCTGTGGATGTTCGTCTACCAGTCGGGGGCCATGGACACCTACTACGGCATCACCGGCAACGAGGATGCTCACGACTGGGTGGTCGCCTATGGGCAGGCCGCTGCCCGCCTGCTCTTCCAGGAGCGCCACGGTCAGCTCGGCTATCGCCGGATGATAGCTGACTTCCCGCTCCGGGGCGTGGTCAAGGACTACTTCACGTGGAACCTGCCCGAGGGCGCCAAGAACGGCGAGGGCATGAAGATCTCCGGGCGGCTGGCGCGCTTCCACCCGGACATCTGCGCGCGAGCCTACTCGCTCACGGGCGAGACGTTCCTCAAGAAGCGGGCCTACGACTACTGGTACTACGGCTCACATCGCAGCTACCAGGCCAAGCGGATGCACAAGCTCGGCGGCGTGGGCAGATGGGTGAACGTCTACAACGTCAACGACGAGTCGGTGTGCCTCTCCGGCCGGACCTTCTACGAGTGGAGCCACCCGCGTAAGGACGCGCTGCCTCCCGCGGCGGTCAAGAACCTCAAGGTGTCGGTGGCCGGCGGGGAGGCCACGGTGTCCTTCACCGCGCCGGCCGACGCCGGCGGCGGCAGGGTGACGCGCTACCAGGTAAAGTGCTCGGACCGCAAGATCCTGGAGTACCAACCCTTCCTGAAGATATACAACGACCACAAGGAAGCCGGCTTCTGCAACTGGTTCCTGGCCGCGAACCTGAAGGGCGAACCCAAGCCCAAGGCACCGGGGGCCAAGGAAAGCTTCACGGTTACGGGCGTGCCCACGGGCGCCAAGTTCTTCGCGGTGCGGGCCTTCGACGACAGCTCCAACCGCAGCGGAATCAGCAACGTGTCCGGCAGGTAGGCGGAGGCTACGTCACGTGGGTCGGGAAGAAACTCGCGGTCAGCGCGGAGCCGTCCCGCCGGTAGCGGGTTCCTCCCCGCAAATCGTCTTGTAGATGCTCTCGCGCGAGAGGGCCGGATTCCTGCCCAGCCAGGATTTCACCAGCACCGCGCCGGCCATGCCCGCCCGGCAAGTCTTGAGATGCTTGGAGTGGCCGCTGACCCCTTCGAACGCGGAGACGATCCCCCGCGCCTCGCCCAGCCGGGCAAAGGCCCTGGGCGTGAGGTCTTCGCCCTGCTTGGCGGGCTCCTCTTCGGCCTGGTCGGCAGCCTGCTTGCGCCGGCGGGTTGGGGCGGCCTTGGTGGACGCGTCAACGGCGTCCATCTGGGGGCCGGCCACTTCGAACACATTGCGGACCAGGTTCTTGACCGCGGACCGCCGGGCGCGATCCGACATGTCTTCCTCCAGCCGCGCGGCCCGGTGGAGGATGTCCGACTTCCTGCGTCGCGACAGGTTGCCCAGGACGGCGGAGCGCAGTTCGCTCCCCGCGCCGACCAGCGCCTGGGCTATCAGGTCGTCAGGCGTCTTGAGCAGCGCGCGCTGCAGATCCGGCCCGGCAATGCGGACCAGATCGCCCTCGTCGTAGGCCTTGGGCATGGAGACTATATAGCGCGAAAACCGGCACGAATCAAGTGTGCGCGTTGAATGTCCTGCAGTAGGCGGCTACTCGCCCATCAACTCCTTGGCCAGCGCGCGGAGGTTGCCCGCGGCTTCCTTGCCGTAGCGCGCCGCGCCCCGAGCTACTTCCCAGCGGATGTGGCCCAGGGCCATCAGGCGGTTGGCCTTGATGGTCTTGATCCATTGCGCGTGGTCCTTGTGTTTGGGATACGCCGCGCAGGAGCGGACCGCCGCGTGGACGGCCGCGGCGCGTTCCAGGGGAACGTTGCCGTTGAGCACCAGCCCGCAGCGCGAGATGACCGGACTGTGGTACATGTCCGTGTAGATGTTCAGGGGCATGACCTCGTTGAGATACGCGGGACTCTCCCGGTAGACGATGGTCCAGCCCTGCGACTCGAAGAACTCCTTGCGCCATATCTTCTCCAGCGCGGCGGCCTCCTTGGGATAGAGCAGGTGAGATTGCGCGGCCTCGGCCGGGTCGGCGGGATCGCGTATCGTGGCCATCGACCGGTCGCCCGGCAGGCGCCGTCCGGTGCTGAGCGCTTCGACCAGCCTCCCGGAGGTCCGGGCCTTGAACTCGGCAGCGCCCATGGACTTCTTCAGCGGATTCTTCGCGAAATCCGAGATGGGCAGGGCCATGAGCGGCGCGGTGCCCCGCGCGACAGCTTTTCCGCCCTCTGCCTTGGAACCACGCGCCGGCGGCAGTTTCGCGATGTAGGTCGTCCAGAGCATGTCGCCCTTGCGGTAGATCACGAAGACGTCGTGGATGGGATGCTTTCCGGTGTTGACCAAGAGGTAGTCCTTGCTGGCACGAAAGGCCGCTCTGACCCAGGTGCCCGGCGGCAGGATAGTAACCGCGGGCACCTCGCGGGTGCGGCCCTCGTAGAAGACGTAGCGCTCGCATTCCTTCCCGTTGGACACGTACCAGGCGTCGACCTCGCGGGCGAGGCGCGCCCAGTGGTCGGCGGGCAGCTTGGCCCCCGGGAGGGTGGCACTCTTGGGGAGCTTCTTGGTGAGCGTCAGCCGGCTCCAGACCAGCTCGAAACGCTTGTCGTCGGGGACGGAAGTCAGCTTGTTTCCCCAGCGCCGCCGGCCGTGCTTCTTCTTCCAGGCCGCCCAGTCCACCGGCTTGGCCTTGGCGACCTGGGCCGGCGTGCGATAGGTGTTCACCTGCGGCCACCACGACCAGGCCCGGCCCCGGGCGAAGCGCACCTCCACGCCTACCGGCACCTTACCGGCCCGCTCCCACTGCGGGTAGAAATAGAGGATGGGCTTCTTCCGTAAGCCTGAATCCGGCGGCATATCCTTGGTGCGCTGGCCCTTCACCGGGACCGGCTTGCCGGGCTTCTTGTCGGTGTACATGTACGCCGGGAAGTCGGGCGCGGGCGGCTTGGCCGCCGACCAGTCGAACTGGTTGACGCCCCACTCATGAACGTGAAGCGGCTGGGCGAACCAGAGCCCTCCACTGGCGGCCATCCCTGCACCCAGGACCAGTGCCAGCATCAGCCCGCCAGCGGCCAGCATCTTCCTCGCGCGGAAATTCATGACATACCTCCCTCACCCCGCAATGCGGCATTTGCCCACTATACACGTAGACGCGCGAGCCGCGCAACGGTTTCGGCAAATCGCCGAAATCCCGGGGAACGGGCCTACGACTGCGCCCGCCGGGCCGTCTTGACTTGGGGCCGTTTTGCGGGTATTCTGGCCCCTGCAGCCGGAGAAAGGGAAGGACGGGGAGCCCATCATGCGTCCCATCGTGATGATTTCTAGCTGGCCGCCGCGCATGTGCGGCATCGCCACCTTCGCCGAGGAGGCCCTGGAGTTCATCCGCAAGGCCGATCCCCAGCGCCCCGCCTTCGTGATCAGCCACACCGACGGCGAGGGCGAGAACGTCTTTCCGCTCATCGACATGGACCGCGAGGACTGGTACGCCCCGGTGGTCGAGAAGATCAAGGAACTCGACCCCGAAGTGGTGCACATCGAGCACGAGTACGGCCTCTACAACTACGTGGACAAGCAGGGCGAGGGCGACGGCAACCGCGGCTTCCTGAAAATGCTGGAGCTCCTGGCCGACTTCCCCACGGTGGTCGAGCCGCACACGATTCACGGGCGCATGAAGGAGAGCGAGGAGGAGTTCGTGCGCGACCTCGCCGCGCGCTGCTCGGTGCTGCTCTTCAAGTGCCACTACCAGAAGTGGCGCCTGCAGTGGAACTTCGACAGCCGCGGCTGGCCCATGCCCGAGAACGTCATGATCGTGCCCCACGGTGCGCGGCCCGACCGGCGCTGGGGCATCGACCAGGCCGACGACCTGAAGCGCGAGCTGGGCCTGGGGGATTTCGTCGGCGAGCGCATCATCGGGCTGGTGGGGTGGATCCAGTCCAACAAGCGCTGGGACCTGCTCACCAGCATGTGGGAGGAAATCTACTACGAGATCCGCGAGAAGACCGGCGAGAAGTGGCACCTGTTCGCCGCCGGCTCCATGCGCGACCCCAACCACAAGCAGGACTACGAGAAGTACGTCGACGAGCTCAAGCTCCTGGAGCGCGAAGGCATGGCCCGCTACTTCGAGTTCGTGCCCCGCGGAGACATCTACTACAAGGTGATGGCCATCTGCGACTTCATCGTGCTGCCCTCGCTGGACGAGACCCAGTCGGGCACCCTGGCCCGGATCATCGCTCTGAACAAGCCCTACGTGACCACCGCGCCGATGGAGGGGCTCACCGCCCAGACTGTGGAGAGCGAGGGAGGGCTGCTGTTCACCACCAAGGAGGGGCTGCGCCGCCAGGTCGTGCGCCTGGCCACCGACGAGGGCCTGCGCATGCGCATCGGCAATAACCTGACAAACTACCTCGACCAGGTAGTCAGTTGGGAGGTGGTCGCCCGCCAGTACGCGGAGGCCCACCGCATGGCCAGCGACAAGATCCGCAAGGGCAAGCAGATTTACATCCGCCCGGAGTTCTAGCGCTTCGCGACGGGGGAGGGGACAGAGCGGGAGACGATTGGTCGGCGGATTGCTATAAGGGGGTGTCGGGATAAATGGCGCGCAAGAAGGACTACCATGTTAACTCTATCGCGGTAATCGGAAACTATCTGCCGCGGCAGTGCGGCATCGGCACCTTCACCACCGACCTGTGCAACGCGCTGGCCGGGAGCATGCCGGACGGCCAGGTGCTGGCCCTGGCCATGGACGACATCGAGGGCGGCTACGACTATCCCGAGCGGGTCAAGTTCCAGTTGCGGGCCAACGTGCAGGCCGACTATCTGCGCGCCGCGGAGTTCCTGAACGTCAACCAGTTCGACGTGGCCGTGCTCCAGCACGAGTACGGCATCTTCGGGGGAAAGTTCGGCAGGCACATCCTCCACCTGGTCGGCGAGCTGCGCATGCCGGTGCTGACCACCCTGCACACCGTGCTGGCCGAGCCCAACAAAGATCAGCGGGACATCATCTCGGACCTGGCGGAGTGCTCCGAACGCCTGGTGGTCATGAGCCGCAAGGCCCACGAGCTCCTGCGCGACGTCTACGGGGTCCCCGAGGCCCGGGTGGCGTTGATTCCCCACGGCATCCACGACGTGCCCTTCGTGGACCCCAGCTTCCATAAAGACCAGTTCGAGTTGGAGGACCGCAAGGTAATCCTCACCTTCGGGCTGCTCTCGCCGGGCAAGGGCATCGAGAAGATGATCGAGGCCATGCCGGGCATCGTCGAGAAGCACCCCGACGCGGTCTACCTGGTGCTGGGCGCCACCCACCCGCACGTCCGGCGGGAGTTCGGCGACGCCTACCGCATCGGGCTGCAGCAGCGCGCCGGGCGGCTGGGGATGGAGGACCACGTCATCTTCCACAACTTCTTCGTGGATGTGAAGCTGCTCTGCGAATACATCGGCGCGGCGGACATCTACGTCACGCCCTACGTCAGTGAGGCGCAGATCACCTCCGGGACCCTGGCCTACGCGCTGGGCGCCGGCAAGGCGGTGGTCTCGACGCCCTACTGGCACGCCGCCGAGCTGCTGGCCGAGGATCGCGGCCGGCTGGTGCCCTTCGGGGATACCCAGGCCATGTCCGACGCGATAGTCGATCTGCTTTCCAACGACGTCGAGCGCAACGCCATGCGCAAGCGGGCCTATCAGTACTGCCGCCCGATGGTCTGGAGCCAGGTGGCCGGGGCCTACAGGGAACTGGCTGGCGAGGTCATGAAGCAGCGGACCAACGCGCCCAAGCCGCGCATCGAGGCCGGCAGCATACCGCGGCTCCTCAAGGAGCTGCCCGACGTCAAGCTCGGACACCTTCGCAACATGACCGACGCGGTGGGCATGCTCCAGCACGCCAAGTACGCCACCCCGGACCGCGCGCACGGCTACTGCACCGACGACAACGCCCGCGCGCTGATCGCCGCCACCATGTACGGCGCGCTCCGCGAGGACGCGGGCGTGCTGCCCCTGGTGCACACCTACATGAGCTTCATGCTCCACGCCTTCAACCGCGAGACCGGCTGCTTCCGCAACTTCATGTCCTACGAGCGCAAGTGGCTCGAGGAGGCCGGCAGCGAGGACTCCCACGGACGCGCGCTGTGGGGCCTGGGCAAGGCGGTCAAGTACAGTCCCAAGGGCGCGCTGCGCAACATGGCCACGCGCCTGTTCAACGACGCCATGCCCGCGATGGAGGGCTTCATCTCCCCGCGCGCCTGGGCCTTCGCGCTGGTGGGGCTACACGCCTATCTCGAGGTATACGGCGGCGACGCGGCGGCGCGGCGCCTGCGGGCGCTGCTGGCCGAGCGCCTGCACCGGCTGTTCAAGGACCACGCCGACGAGGAGTGGCCCTGGTTCGAGACGGCGGTGACCTACGCCAACGCCAAGGTGCCCCACGCGCTGATCATGGCCGGGCAGTGGATGCCCGACGCGGACATCTTCGAAACCGGCATCAAGACGCTGCGCTGGCTGGTCGAGCAACAGACCTCGCCGGAGGGCAACCTGTCCACTATCGGGAACCTCGGCTGGTTGACCCGCGAGGGAGCCCGCGCCACCTTCGACCAGCAGCCCATCGAAGCCATGGCCCTGGTGGAGGCCTGCGCGGAAGCCTACCGCTCCACCGACGACGAGTACTGGCTGAAGTCCACGCAGCGCTGCCTGGAGTGGTTCATGGGTCGCAACGACCTGTCCGTGCCGCTGTATGACTTCCAGACCGGCGGCTGCTCCGACGGGCTTAACCCCAACGGGGCCAACGCCAACCAGGGCGCGGAATCCACCCTGGCCTGGCTGGTTTCGCTGCTCACTCTGATGGAGATACTGGGTTAGTCGCGGGCGCCGTCAGTCACCGGGCGGAAGTCCGGGAAGCTCGCGGGCCAACGTGCCGTCGGCCCGGACCGGCCGGCCGCTGACCCAGGCGCCAGAAACGGTTTCCTCATCATCGAAATGCAGGTACATGGTCTGGCTCGGCGCAAAGTCGTAGTAGAAGACGCGCGCCCCGTTCCGGTTCGTGGGCTCGCCTATCAGCTCGATGACCCGGTCCCCGGTAAGCCGGTGGCGCAGGCATATAGCCCCGACCTGGGCGGCCCTTTCCGGGGAAGAGTCATTCCCGAACCAGTTCTCCAATACCTGGAGCTCGTCCCCGGTCAGCTTCTCGGGGTTCTGGATTGCGGCCTCCGGCTTTCGAGCTCCCCGCAGCATCATCGGCCCGGTGACCAGCAGGCACAACCATGCCACGGCGCAGGCGGTCAGCCCGGTCAGCAGCCCGACCTTGAGCCACTCCAGGAAGGTGGCCCGGGTGCGGTAGCGCTTCTCCATCATGCCCAGAGCCACGATGTTGGCGGTGGAGCCGATCATGGTGATGTTCCCGCCGAAGCAGGCCCCGAAGAGCAGCGCCCACCACAGGGGATGCGGCCCCGAGCCGGCCAGCTGCTTGACCACCGGGATGAAGGCGGCCACGAAGACCACGTTGTCCACGAAGGCCGAGCCCAGCGCGGAGACCAGCAGCACCGCGGGGGTCAGCAATTCCGCCCGGCCGCCCACCAGGTTGGAAAAGCCCGCGGCCATCTCCTTGTTGACGCCCACGCTCTCCAGGGTGCCGGCCACCGCGAAGAGCAGCAGGAAGAAGGTCAGGGTCCACCACTCGACCTCGCGTTCGATGTAGTGTCGGGCGCGCTCCCGCCGCCAGATCATCAGCAGCCCCGCGGCGATCAGCGGGGCCATATAGAGCACGGCGTTGGCTTCTTCCGTCAGGCCCAGCAGCCTCTCCAGGCGGTGGTGGGCGGCGATCAGGCCGAGGGTCCCCAGGATGACGATCAGGCCCTTGCCGTAGGGCACGGTCACGGTGGGTCCCAGCCCCAGGGCGTGCCGCCGCCGGTGAACCATGCGCTCGGTGAGCTGGTTGATTTCCTTGCGATACCAGAACATCAGCAGCCCGACGGTGGAGGTCAGCGAGACCAGCATCACCGGGAAAGCCCAGATAATGAAGTCCTCGAAGGTCAAGCCCGCCTTGTCACCGATGAGGATGCCCACCGGGTTGCCCAGCATGGTCCCCGCCGAACCCACGTTGGTGGCCATGACGCAAATTATGAGGAACGGAGTGGGCCGCACCTTGAGCGTATCGCAGACCTGGAAGATCAACGCGGCCATGAACAGGATGCTGGTCACCTCGTCCACCGCGCAGGCGGTCAGCGCCGAGACCAAGGTGGTCACCAGCACGAAACGCGGACCGGTCATGCCCTTCATCTTGAGAATGCCCTGGATTATCCAGGTGAAGAAACCCAGGTCGCGCAGCACCCCGACCACCACCATCATGCCCACCAGGAACATGATAACCTGCAACGAGCTGTGGTGCCGGAAACCCTCCAGGGTCAGCGACTTGGTCATCACCAGAGCGGCCAGGCCCAGGAAGGCGATGGCCAGCCGGAAGGTCCAGAAGAACAGCGTAGAGAGGATGATCACCAGGAAGACCGTGACCGCGGTGGTCTGGGCGGACGACAGACTCCACTGGAAACGGCAGAGAAGCGCCACGGCACCGGCGGCGGCGGCGATGACCGCCATGCGCAGCAGCATGGCGCGCAGGGGCATCACCTGGCTGTCGGCGTCGGTGGTCATCTCTCTCCTAAGCGCGCATGACCTTGTTGATGAAATCCTGCATGGTGATGACCCCCAGCAGCTTGCGGCCGCGGACCACCAGCACCTGGCGGACCTCGCGCTTCATCATCACCTTGGCGACCTGGACTGCGGGGGTCTTCTCTTCCACGGTGGCGTAGCGGTCGCTCATCATCATGATCTCGACCACCGGGGCTTCCGCCTCGGTCTTGAGCACCTCGGCGAAGGGTTCGAAGTGCAGGATGGGCGAAAGGTCGTCCATCCAGGTGATGTAATCGGGCAGGCATACCCGCAGGAGCTCGTCCTCGCTGACCACCCCGGCGAGGTCGCCCTCCTCGTCGATCACCGGGATCTCGCTGATGCTCAGGCGAACGAACTCGTCAATGGCCTTGCGCAGCGGATCACTGGTCCTGAGGCGCGGGTAGCTGCGGTTCATCATGTCCCGCGCGGAAACGTAGTCGGAAAGCTGCCCCCCGTTCTGGTCGAAGGCCTTCCAGACCTCCGCTGGCTCCTCCAACGCGGCGAGATGCTCGACGATGTCCTGGTGCTGCGAGCAGGCCCGGGCCAGGGCCGCCTGGGCCTGAAGGTAGCCGCCGGGATCCTCGGCGGGAGTGAGGATCAGCACGATCAGCCTGGCGGGGTGCTCGTCGGGCGTGGGGAAAGTGATGCCCTCGCGGCTGGTGGCCACGGCCACGTGCAGGCCGGGCAGGCCCTCCAGGCGCGCGTGTGGCACCACGATGCCCGGCGCCAGCGCGGTGGGGCCCAGCTTCTCGCGCGCCAGCACCAGGCGGTAGGCCTCGCCGATGTCGCTGAGGTCTCCGGTGACGGCAACCAACTCCACTAGCCGCTTGATGGCCTCGTCGCGGCCCACGCCGGTAAGGTTACAGATTACCTGTTCGGGACCGAAGAGCGAGGAGAACTTGATACCCTTGTCCGGCACGGAGGCACCTCACAGGAGTTCAGACTGTACAGCCCGGCGGCACCAATGCTAATTGGCAAACGGGCGGCGCGCAAGGACCTGTTGGATTGCGCGGGGGCCGGTCCTTCTCCATTGCAGCAGTCAGGGGGTCTGTGGAGGCGACGTCTCGCTGCCGGACGGCGCCGCGCCCAGCCACTTCATGCGTCCGGCGCCCCGGTAGATGAAGTATCCGGCGAAGCCGATCAGGAAGATGCCGCAGATGACGATCAGCAGCCGGTAGACGCGGTCTGTCAATAGCCGGCGGCCCCTGGAGACCGTCCAGGTCACCATCCAGTACCAGAGCAGGTCCGCGGTGATGTGCGCCACGAAGAAGACCGCTATGCCCCGCCAGCCCAGGGTGGCGGCGAGCGTGACGCAGAAGAGCCCCGTGGTGATCCACCACGCGATCCAGTAGGGATTGGCCAGGCTGACCAGCGCCCCGGAGAGCACCGCACTCGCGGCGGCCAGCCGTCGCCGGCCGGGCGCGTCCTTGTCCCGGGCCTGGGTGAGGCTCGCCGCGCTGGCCTTTCCGACGCTGCGCAGCATCAAGAACCCCATGGCCAGGAGCATGGCCCCGCCCACGAAGGCCACCGCCGCGAACGGCACGTCGCGCTTGAGAAACTGGCCCAGCCCCAGGTACACCAGCACCACCACCGTGGCTTCCAGTATCCCGTGCCCCAGGGTCAAGAGTGGCCCGGCGCGGTGACCCTGGCGAGCACCCTCGCGCACCGCGGCGACCAGCAGGGGCCCGGGCATCAGCGCCCCGGAGAGGGCTATCACGAACGAGCCGGCGGCCAGCCCCACCAACCCCGCGGCCTCGACCCAGTTGCTGAGAAAATCGGGCAAGTGTTCTCTCCTCGCGACAATTGTAACCGGGCGGGGCGGACAAGCGGGGACGTTTTTCCACTGTGGACCGGCCGCGCCGCGCGGCGTAGAATGTGCCCAGCGGGGCGCGGCGCGTCCCCGGAGGAGGAGAGGCCCTTGCCCGGCGAGGACCCCCACAGCGACCGCTTCTACAAGAGCCTGATCAGCGAGATACGCCGCTCGCGGCGGCCGGTGACCATCATGTTCACCGACGTGGAGGGCTCCACGCACTACTGGGACGCGCACGGGGACGTCAAGGGCCGGCTGATGGTCGACCTGCACAACCGCCTGATCTGCCCGGTCATCACCCGCTACCGTGGCAAGGTGGTCAAGCACGTGGGCGACGCGATCATGGCCTCCTTCACCTCGCCGGGGAACGCGCTCAAGGCAGCCATCGGGATTCAGCAGATTCTGCACCAGCGCCGCAGCAAGGAGGGCAGCCTGCTCCCCAAGGTGCGCGTCGGCGTGCACACCGGCAAGGCGCTGGTGGAGAGCGATGACGTCTTCGGCGACATGGTCAACGTGGCCGCCAGGGTGGGGGACTACGCCAAGGGCTGCGAGATATGCGTCTCGGGCAGCACCGCCGCCAAAGTGAAGAAGAAGGCCTTCAAGCTGGCCAAGACCGGATCGTTCCTGCCCAAGGGCAAGCGCAAGCCGATCACCATCTACGAGTGCCAGTGGCGGGCGCACCCCAGCCTGATCGACGACGTGGACGAGCGCCGCCCGCTGCCGCTTATCCGCCGGCAGAAGCTGGAGCTCGCCGGCTACTTCCTGGCCGCGATGGGCGTCTTCTATTTTCTGTGCCACCGCTACGCGCGCCACCTGGCGCTCGACAACGAACGCCTGGCCGTGCTGGCCCGCAAGCTCTGGGCCGCCAACCTGTCCATATCGCTTGTGCTGGCGGCGGTCGCCGCCGCGGCCCTGGGCCTCCTGGTCTGGCGAAAAGCGCGTTCCAGCCAGCTTCCTTTTCGCATACTCAAGGGCGGGTTCGGGTTCGCGGTGGCCTTCACCCTTTTCTACCTGCCGGCCGAGTTCCTGCCCCTGGACATCGGTCCCAAGTGGGACGAGGAGATTGATGGCGCGCGGCACCCCTTCGTCCGCGTCGAGCAGGACGAAGTCGGGGTCCACCAGGAGCCAGTGCAGACCTCGCCGACGGTCGGCAGGGCCAACGCGGGCGACATCCTGATTCTCGCGACCGTGGCCGACAAGGGCAAGCGCAGCTGGTTCAAGGTGCTGCTTGACCGGGACGTGTACGGCTGGATTCCCGAGGAGGTCCCGCCCACGATTGGCGAGCCGGGCCGGCGGCTGGCGACCATCACCGAGTTCTCGTTCAAGTACAGGGACCTCTACGCGCTGGCCGCCGGACTGCTGGGCTTCCTGTGGGGCGCGCTGAGCTTCAGAATCCGGCCGGCTTGAGGGGAGAGGGGACTTGAGCAAGTCGCAGCGGTTCGAGTTGATGATCACGATAACTCCGGACCTGCGTACGCTGTTCTCCGCATTCGCGCGCGTGTTGGGCGTTAAGTTCAAAGAGGAGGAAGTCGCGCACATCTTCGTTGACGCTGAGACAGACCCCGAAGGGTTCGTGGACTCCTCTGAGAAGAGCTATGTATTCTATGACAGGGGCAAGCTGGTGGTCAGGGGTGAAGTTGGCGAATATGAACCCGAAACCATAGAACTTGTCATAGAAGGGGCCAAGCGGTTTCACGGCAAGCTGTCACAGGTCTACAAGGATTTCGAATGGCTCTCAGGAGCCTGCGAACGGTCCGGCGAAGAAAACATGGCGCTCTTCAGGAAGGCAACCGCCGGCATCGTCGACTGGGATAAGTAAGCCGCCTGTCGCACTACTTCCCTGCGGCTTGAGCGTCGGCCCGTGGAATTCCCCCGCCCGCTCAGGCGATGATTTCCACCTCGCCGAGCTCGTACCAGCCATCGTCGGCGCGGCCCTCGTTGGCCAGCAGGACCCGCGGGCGGCGGTCGTGCGGACAGAGCAGCGCGGTGCGCAGCCGGTAGCGGCCGGGGGCCGCGTCCGGCGGAAGCGGCAGGTCCTTTTCGATGTGCTGATAGCCGGGCAGCCAGCCGGCGGTGCTGGCGGCCAGCTCCAGGACGTGCTCGGCCTTCTCGCTCTTGAGCCCCAGCGCCGCGGGGTATCCCGCGTACGGCGGGGCCACGCCGCGGTTCTCCCAGGTAGCTTCGACGTGCAGACCCTCACCGGCGCGCACCTCGGCTGGCCAGACCAGCCGGCGCAGGGCGATGCGGTAGCCCATGTTCCCGAGCAGGCGGTTGATCTGGGGCCAATACTCCTCGGGCACCGCCGAGGACTTCAGGTTGATCGAGGTCACGTGCCAGCGGAGCGCCTGGTCGACTATGTAATCGATGTCCCAGCCCTCGTCGAACCACTTGCCCATCACCCAGCAGGTCTCCAGCGAGACCGGGCCGCGCTTCCAGGCCTCCTGCGTCCCGGCGGCGCACAGCGCCTGGTTGTAGAAGTCGAGCATGTGGTTCCACTCGGGGTTGAAGCCGCCCATGTCTCCCCAGCAGTCCAGCCGCCAGCCGCAGCCCCGCTCGCAGGCGTAGGCCATCCGCGGGTGCTTGGAGATGAGCATGGCCTTGCGGGTCGTGGGCCAGGCCTCCAGGCAGAGGTCGATGCCTCTCTCCCACAGCTCCGGCGGACCCATGCGGCCGTCCGAGCGGTGCCACTCGCCCCAGTGTCCGAAGAGGGCCACGTCTATCATGTTGATCCGCGGGTCGCCGTCGTAGCGCTCGCCGATTGCGCGGATCATCCCCCCGAAGTGATCCAGGTAGGCGGGGTCCTCGTAGTCCGGCAGCCACTTGCCGGCCGCGCCGCCGGGCGGCGGGCCTGAGGGCCCCGCGGACCACTCGTCTATCTGCCGGCCCTTGGCCGTCCCGCCGCGCCCGACCTTCTCCTTGTACCAGTCGGGGACGGTGACCTCCCCGTTGTGGGGCATGATGCGCAGGTCGAGCTGCTGGCCGCGGGCGGCCGCCGAGCGGCAGGCGTTCTCGATGATCTCCCAGCGCACGACGCCGGGCTCGGGGTTGAGCGTCGCCCAGTACCAGCGGCAGTAGGCGATGGTGGTCTCCGGGAAGTCCGGGGCGGGGGCGGGCCGGCAGTCACCGGGCGGCGCGCCGGCATGCGGGAACTCCTCGGGGCCGAACTCTGACCACGTCTGCCCGGGAAAGAGCGGGTCGCCGTTGAAGCGCTGGAAGGTGGTGAACCCCATGTTGGGGTTCACCAGCAAGTCGTCGATCAGCTTGGGACGGGCCTTGCGCGTATCCATCGCTTCAGACTCCCCCTCAGACTCCCCCTAAACTCCCCACGTCGCCTTGACCAGCAGCCTGATCCCCAGGAGCACCAGCAGCACCAGCATTATCTTGCGGAAGAGCTTGGGATTTATGTACCTGTCCAGCAGCAGGCCGGCAGTGATCCCCACGGCCAGCCCGGGCAGCGAGGCCAGGTAGCCCTTGAAGACCTGCGCGGTGAGGTTCCCGTAAATCGCGTGGGTTATCAATATGACCACGTTGCAGGCCGAGAAAAACCCCTGGAGGTTGGCCTTGAACTCCTCGCGGTCCCACTTGCGGCAGCTCCCGTAGACGATTACCGGGGGTCCGTTGGTCGAATAAGCCCCGCCGAGCAGCCCGGCGAGGAAGCCCGCGCCGTACGCCCAGGCGTTGTGCTTGAGCTCGGGCATCTTCGGCTGCGCCAGGGCGTAAAGGGCGTAGGCCACCAGCACGGCGCCCAGCAGCCCCAAGACCACGTTCTCGTTCATGCGCCTCAGGCCGTAGACGCCGATGGGGATGCCGATGAAGGCGGTCAGCGCCAGGCGCCACATCGCGCCCAGCCGCAGGGAGCGCCGGTAGCGAATCAGGAGCACTATCTGCATGGTCCCGGAGGCCAGGGCCATGAGCGGCGCGGCCTCCCGCGGGCCAACTATGGTCAGCAGGAAGGGCATGGCCACCAGCGCGGAACCGAAGCCGGAGAGGCTCTGCGCAAACGAACCGGCCAGCAGGACCAGGGCGATCAGCACGTACTCCATGGGGCCGGGATTCTAGCCGCCGCCGGGCCGCGCGGCAAGCGTGCCGACTGCGCGACGCGCTCGGCGACCTGGCCGGCGACGAGGATATCCGCATCACCATCGGCAAGTCGGTATAGAGCAGCGCGTTGCTCCTCGAATCGGAACTCCCTGGATCAGAACGTCCCGCCGTTCTTGACCCACGACTGGGGCCCGCGCCTCAGATTTCGCCTTTTCCGCGACCTTCCGGCGGGACAGGGGAGCTTGCTTCGTGGCGGGCCTGCTCTTCACGCAGCAGCGTGACCAGTTTCTTGAGACGCCAGGCAATCAGCGCGAGCACTCCAAGCACCAGCACCAGCAGAAGCAGGGCGCCGGTCGGAAAGGCGCGCTCGCGGGGATAGGCCGCCGCCGGGGGCGCCCCGAAGGCATCGGAGCGATACCGTGCCGTGATCGCTCCGCTGGCGTCCGCCCCGGCCGCCTTCGGACAACAGATCACTCCCAGGTGATCTCAGTCCAGCCTACCCAACTAGGGGATTTTCTGGTGGTTACCCGAACCGCCGCCACCTTTTCCAGCGGAGGGTCAAACTTGGCCCGCAACACGACACCGCTTTTGGTCGGACCAGTGAAGGTATGCACGATCTTCTCCGACCCGTCGATGAAGGTGGCCTTTACCTCGTGGATGGTGTTCCCCGCTGGCTTCTGGCTGACGGTGAGGGCCAGTCCCTTCACCAGGCTGGGTTTCTTGAAGCGAAACTCGATCCAGGCCGGCGGAAGACTTCCCGCGTTCCAGCCCGTGTGGGGATCGCCGTCGAAAGCGTCTTTCGGGGAACTCAGGGCACTGATGCCACTCGCCTTGACCTCCTTGAGTCCCAGGGCCTTCATGGGATCTCGCATGCCCTCTTGAACCAGAATCAACTGAGCGGCCGCGGCGGCCTTCTTGGGGTCATACTTCTCGGGATTCCAGGTGTACATGGCAACGGTGAGGAGAGTGAACTCGGCATTGCGAGTGGCTTTCCCCCAACGGGTCTCCGCCTTGTTGAGGTTGGCGACGTAGCCTGCAACCTCCTTGTACAACTTGGCTTCCCGGCCCGAGAGAGGCTGGCGTTTGTTCGCGAAGCGGATGGGGTCATTGTCCCAGAAAAAGGGCTTGCGGCCCGCGGCCTCCCCGCACTTCTTCGCTCCCTCCGCGGTTACCTTCGGCGAGAATACGCCGCCATCCCCTGTCCAGAACAAAGGCACGTCCCGAGGGAGCTTGGCCTTCACTACCCCAAAGTAGCTCTGCCCGGCCTCCTTGCTGCAGAAACGGAATCCTTTCTCCGGCAGCCCCCCGTAGGGAATGGGGCACATTATCAGCCGCACGTTCGGATCCAGCTTCCGTAGATACCGATATACGGCTGCGGTTGCGCCAGCATGTATGTTGGCCGCGGATCGACCCTGCTCTGCGGTCTTGAGACTGGAATCGTCGAAGTTCACAGTGAAGCTCCTGAAACCCAGCCGGTAGCGCTCATCGTAGTATTTCAAGAGCTTCTCGCGCGAGAGTTTCGACAAAACATCCTTGCGGCCCAGGTGGGCACAATATTCGATGTGATGGGCTTTGCAGAACTTCTGGACCGCCTTCATCTGCCTCACCACCTTCTCATGGAGACTATCACGGGCGCCCTCTCCCTGGAAGTAGTTGAGCTTGAAACGCGAGGCCAAGCTGAGCACCCGCAGGACCGACTCGGTCCTGTCGAAGAATATCAGCCCCCGGCGCTTGAAGGCCGGCCAATCCTTGATCTTGACCGCGCGGACGCGCACTCCGGACCGGTCCTTCAGAGCAAGCTGCCGCAGCGACTGGAGCGCGTAGAACGCCCCGGCCTCGTCGCCGCCAGTGATTTCGATCACCGCGCCGTTTGTGGCCTTGGAGATGGAGAGCTTGTAGCCCTGCGGACCATTCGCCTCGGATCGCTTGGCGGCCTCCAGGGCCGACCCATGCCGGATCTTGATCGTGGAGTAATTCCGGGCCCGCTGCCTGGAAACCACCTTGACGCCCCATTCCCCGGCCACCTTCCCAAGAGTGACCGCCAACCTCTCCGAGGCAGGCCCAATCAGGACGATCTCCTTGCCGAGCGGCACAAGCTCACTCCCGTAGTGAGCATTCTGCGGCTCGGGAAAGACATGGGGAAGGATGGCTGGCCCTGCGGCTGGCTTTTTCTCCTTCTCCGCCGCCCAGATGGCCTGCACGGTCGCGGGCACGCCCGCCGAGACCACCACCGCCGCGCCGATCAGCGCCGCGGCTATCTTCACTTTCGCCCAGAACATCATTTTTAGTGCTCCTTCCGCCAGGGCCGGAACGCCCGTTCCCGTCGCCCCGGCTGCGGCACCCGCCGCGGCTATCTTCGAGGCGACCGCCAGGGACGGAAGGAGCGTTGCGGGCACGGCCCCCTGGGCCTCACCCTCCAGCAGCCCGACCAGCATCACCCCACTGAGCACCGAGCCCCGCCCGGCCAGCCGCTGGCGCAGCCGCTCCAGTCCCCGGCTGGCCCGCTTGGAAAGCGTGCCCTGCGGGCAGCCGGCCAGCCGCGCGGCCTCCTCCTGGCTGCGGTCCTCCAGGTAGCGGAGGATGACCGCTTGGCGCTGGGGAGCAGGCAGGGAGCCCAGCTCCTGATCGAGCCACTCTAGGGCTCGGTCGCCCTCCGGGCCGACCGCCCCCTGCTGCTCGCGGGCCTGAACCATGGCCGCCTCCTTCTCGCGCTTGGCGCGCCTCGACCGAGCCTGGAGAGAGCGCAGCGAGACGTTCCGGGCGACGCTGTGCAGCCATGCCGCCAGGTTGACCTCGCGCCGCAGGGAGCGCGCCTTCCGCGCCAGAACCACGAAAACCGCCTGGGAGGCGTCCTCGGCTTCGTGGGAGTCAGACAGCATGCGCATGCAGATGCGATAGACCATGACCCCGTGCCGGCGAGTCAGCTCGGCAAAGGCGTCCTCGTCTCGCGTGGCCGCGTAGGCGGCCACCAGCTTCGCATCTGTACGCATGACCCTTCCAAGCCTACCGGATGCTCTTTCCGTCTACAAGGTGTTCCGCGCGCGGTCCGGATTTGCGCCCCTTTTTCCGGGAAAACCGCGCCCGGCAAATACGTTTGAATTTGATTGAGCGCCGTGGGCGCTTCGAATCGGCCCCAGCGACAAAATGAGGAGGTCAGATGTCGGTGACATATTAGCGCCGCATACATTACCGATTCGATACGATATGTGAAGCCCTGTAGCCCGTTGCGTTTGATTGTGGAGTAGGACAGTATAGAATCGCGTCCACTGTACCGGCTAAGGAGGAAGCGCAGTCATGGCCAAGACCATTGCGGAGATCAACGAGCGCATCAAGAGCGGCAAGGCGGTGGTGGTCACCGGCGCGGAGATGGTGGACATCGTCAAGAAGGACGGCACCGCGAAGGCCGCCGAGAAGATCGACGTGGTCACCACCGGGACCTTCGGTCCGATGTGCTCCAGCGGGGCCTACTTCAACTTCGGGCACGCCACCCCTCGCTGCAAGATGCAGAAGGTCTGGCTCAACGACGTGCAGGCCCACGCGGGCCTGGCCGCGGTCGACGTCTACCTGGGATGCACCGAGCTGCAGGAAGGCGACCCGACCAACAGCCGCTATCCCGGGGACTTCCCCTACGGCGGGGCCCACGTAATCCACGACCTGGTCGCCGGCAAGGAGGTCCACCTGCGCGCCACCGCCCACGGGACCGACTGCTACCCCAACAAGGAGGTCGATACCTGGGTGAAGCTCGAAGACCTCAACGAGGCGGTGCTGTTCAACCCGCGCAACTGCTACCAGAACTACGCGGTCTCCGTGAACGCGTCTGACAAGTCAATCTGCACTTACATGGGCCAGCTCAAGCCCAAGTTGGGCAACGCCTACTACTGCTCGGCGGGGCAGCTCTCGCCGCTCTTGAACGATCCCTTCTACCGCACGCTGGGGCTGGGCACCCGCATCTGGCTGGGCGGGGGAGTGGGCTACATCGTCTGGCAGGGCACCCAGCACAACCCCGGCGTGCCCCGCGACGAGAACGGCATCCCCAAGGGCCCGGCGGGGACCATCGCGGTGATGGGCGACCTCAAGCAGATGAAGCCCCAGTGGCTGGTGGGCGCCAGCGTCCGGGGCTACGGGGTTTCAATGGCCGTGGGTATCGGCGCGGCCATTCCCATTCTCGACGAGGAACTGGCGCGCACCACCGGCCTGGGCGACGCGGACCTCCGCGCTCCGGTCGTCGAGTACTCGGAGTGCTACCCCTACGGCAAGCCGCAGCCCTACGGCTCGGCCAGCTACGCGCAGCTCAAGACCGGAGAGATCGAGGTCGATGGCAAGGCCGTGCCGGTGAGCTCGCTGAGCAGCTACCCCAAAGCGGTCGAGATCGCCAACGAGCTCAAGGAGTGGGTCGAGAAGGGCGAGTTCACTCTGGTCGAGCCGGTCTTCACGCTGCCGGGACCGGACAGCGGCGCCAAGTTCAAACCCCTGCCGCAGCGTGGGCCCAGCGGCTTGCAGGAGGGCTAGAGATGCGCACCAAGCGATTCGTGATGACCTTCCCGCCGGAGGAGGTCGAGCGCCCCTACATGTACAGGCTGGTCAAGGAATTCGACCTCATGCCCAACATCCTGCGGGCGACCATCAGCCCCCAGGACGTGGGCCACATGGTGTTGGAACTGGGCGGCAAGGGCCCGGCCATCGACAAGGGCCTGGAGTTCCTCAGGACCCAGGGCATCAGGATCGAGCCGCTGGGCCAGGACATCAAGATGAACGAGGAGAAGTGCATCCAGTGCGGCTGCTGCGCCGGCTTCTGCCCCACGGGCGCGCTGCGCCAGGAGAGGCCCAGCATGAAAGTGGTCTTCGAGGAAGACAAGTGCGTGGCCTGCGAGCTGTGCCTGACGGCCTGCCCCACGCGCGCCATGGAGGGCCACTTCGAGTAGCCGACGGGAGAATCAACCACCAAGACACCAAGACACCAAGGGCACAAAACCAGTTTTCAGTTCTCGGTTTTCAGTTTTCGGGACTACTGAACACCGAACACTCGTCTTCTTGGTGCCTTGGTGGTGAAGAATCCGGCGCTAGAAGTTCTCGACCATTTCCTTCTCTTTCTTGGGGTCCTTCTTGGGCGCTTTGGGTTTGTCTTCGCCGCGCGGCCGGCGGGGGCGCCGCACGCGGGTGACCTCCCACTCGACCTCGCCCGACTTGAGCTTGCCGCTCCAGAGCTTGAGGCCGGGCAGGACCTCGCCGTCGCCGGGCTTCACCTCGACGGTGGCCCAGACGGTGTACTTGCCCTTGGCCGGGAAGTTCACGGTCCGGGTGCGGCAGTTGATCTCCACGCTCTGGCCGGTCTTGAGCACGGTGATCGTGGCGCCCTTCTCCCCGTCCTTCTTCTTCTCGGCGGCGGGGGCTTCGCGCTCGGGAACCGCCTTGCCCTCGGCGTCCTTGGCGTGGAGCTTGACCTCCAGCGGGGCGGGCAGCAGGACGGTCTTCTTGCCCTCGTTTTTCACGGTAAGAATGAGCGCGTCAACGGTCCGCTCGCGACCGCGCCACCTCCGCTTAACCTTCTTCTTGGCCAGCGTGGCGGTGAGCCCCTTGGGCTTGGCGTCCTCGCCGGCCGAGGCGGTCGCCAGGGCGACCAGCACCAGCGCCGCCAGTGTCGTGGCTAATCTCATACTTCCCCTCCTGATCATCAAGGCCGTGCCCCCGGCATCCGTAATCATATATCATACAGGTGAGGCCCCCGGAGGGGCAAGGGAAAAGAGGGGGACCAAACGCGGATGCGCTTGGAGCGGAGAAAGGTCTGGGCGGTTTCGCTCAGCGCCCCGGCGCGGTGTGGCCCAGGGCGTCGTCGCCGGCCTTGATGGGCTCCTTGCGCTCGACTATGGTCGCGCCCGCGAAGCTCTCCCACACGGTGGTGATCCGCACCTTGCCGATGTAGCGGTCGTTGCGATGAATGAGGAATATGGAGCCCTTCTTCACGCCGCTGTCCGTGCCCGCGCCCAGGGCCACATGGCCGGTCTTGGGCCGCACGGCGACCACCTTGGTGCGGATGTCCGGAATGCGCCCCATCTGGCGAACCTTGGGATACAGCTTCTTGAGCCGGTTAATCTTGCGGTTCAGCTCCGCGGCCCGGGCGCGCTGCTTGTCGGCCTCGGCCTTCTTGCCCTTCTTCTCCAGCTCCGCGGCGGCGGCGTTGGCCTTGTCGGCCAGGTCCCGGAGCCGGATGACCTCCTTGCGGATGAAGGCCCGGACCGCGTTGCCGGTCGTGCAGAGCTTCCTGAAGGCCTTGTCTTTCTCGATCTGGGCGATGGCCTTGCCGGCGCGGGCCACCACCTCGGCGTCCTTGCTCTTGAGCGCCGCGCGCAGCTGGGGCAGGGCCTTGAGCCCGAAGGTCAGGACCCTCTCCGAGGCGGCCTTGCGGACGCCGGAATCGTCGGAACCGAGCTCGGCGATGACCTTCGCGATGCGCTTCTTCTTCTCGGGAGTCGGCGGGGCCGTGTGCTTGAACCAGGCCTCGACGAGTTCCCGGAGACGTTTCGTGCGTTGCTCTGCGGGCGAGAGGTCGCGAGGGGGACGGGGCTTCACCCGCTTCTCGCCGGCGACTGCGGGAACAGAGAGGCAGAGGGTCAACAGCGCCAAGGCCGCCCTTATCAAGACAGGTCTCCCGAAAGGCCCTTCCATTTCTCTTCATTCAGTATGACCCAACTGAGCGGGGGAGTCAAGGATTACCTCAGTGTTCAGTGGCCAGAAAACCGACAACTGAAAACTGTAGTCAAGTTAGCCCTCCCCCGAAAATCCCCGGAAATCTTCTCGCTGAAACCGCGCGGGTTAGATGTCTTCCTGCCTGCAAACGTGGCCATCCGGGGGCTAAGACCCCCTGTAGTAATGGACAGTGTCAGCGTTCTGAGGAGAGAGGAGTTTTCCTTCTTGGCCAAAAGTGCGAAAAATGAGAATTTCGGAGCCCGAGAATGCGCGACTTACGGCCCGCGCCATCCCGTTTCGTGAACAGGTGCTCATAGTACTTATGAGGGGGTACCATGATTTAGGATTTCGGATTGCGGAGTTCGGATTTCCGTGGATCAGCGCAAAATGAGAATTGTATCTCGGTCATTCCGCGTCGCTTGCGGAAAGAAAGTGTGAGCCAGGAGCCGCGTATGGAGGAAAAATCCGCATAACTAATAGAGGGACTGCTTTTCTAACCACAGAGTACACGGAGTACACAGAGGAATGATCAGGCCGCGGACATCGATGCCAGAGCAATCGGGAGACGCTCCCCGCGAGGGAAGCCCTGCCCCCGCCTCCGTGTCCTCTGTGTCCTCTGTGTCCTCCGTGGTGAAATTGCCCTTCCCCCGCGACCTGCTCATCCACGCTGCCCGCATGCGCGCGCGGGGCATTTCCTGGGAGACAATCGCCGCGCGAACGCCGCACACCGCGGCCGACCTCGCCCGACTGCCCTTTGACCACCCGGAAATCTGGGAGCCGCTGTACCGTCGCGCCGAAAAGCTCGCGCTTCAGGAAGCCGAAGGCCAGATGTTCAAGGCGCTCAACGTGCTCCTCGAAGGCGAAAACGTCCACGCCGCCGAAAAGGCCGCAAGAGAGCTATTGCTGCATCGCAGACACATCGAGAGACGGCGTTATCAACCACCAAGACACCAAGGCACCAAGAACCTGGGGGGCGTGAACGCGGCTGAAGCCGCTCACGAAACCCGCGCGCTCTCCCGCGACCCAGCTTCCAACTTGGTGCCTTGGTGCCTTGGTGGTGAAAAGGAAACTCCCGAAGAACTAAGAGTCCCCATCATCCAACTGGCCTGCTGCCGCGCGCAGGGCGAAGACCTGCTTTCAACAGCGGCGGAGATCGGCCGCCATCACGAGGAAGTCGCCCGCTGGCCATTTCTTTACGTGAAAAGCTGGGACCGGCACTGGCGCACTGCGCGCCTTGAAACCGCGCGCTTCTATGCGGCCCGCGCAATCAGAAGACTCACCGACCTCGCGTTCGACCCCGACCGACAGCTCGCCGCCCGCGCGGCGCGAACGCTCTTGATACATCGCCGGCACATGCACTGGGCTAATCAACCACCAAGACACCAAGAACACCAAGAAGCGAAGAACTGTGCGATCTTGAACGCGGACGAGGCCGCTCGCGAAGCCAGCGCGCTTTCCCGCGACCCGAGTCCCAACTTGGTGCCTTTGTGTCTTGGTGGTGAAAGAGGTTGGAAATCCCGCGACGGGCCTTGAGCCCGGGGCGCTTGCCCCCGCGCGCGCGCGACCTATAATGCCGCCGTGGCCAAGAGACGCAAAAGCACCCGGACCATGCTGCCCGCCGCCGCCGGCGCGGACATGAAGGATCTCAATGACGAGGACCTCATGCTGCGCTGCCAGGAGGGCGACGACCTGGCCTTCGACGAGCTCTTCAAGCGCTACGAGGCGCCCACCCTGGCGCTGCTCTGCCGCCTGGTCGGCGACCGGGCCAGCGCCGAGAGCCTGGCCCAGGAGGCCTTCCTGCGCATCTTCCGCGACGCGGACAAGTACGAGTACCCCCGGCGCTTCTCCACCTGGTTCTTCACCATCGTGCGCAACCTGGCCAAGAACGAATTGCGCTACCGCCAGCGCCACCCGGCCCGCAGTCTGGAGCAGAGCTCCAGCGGCAAGCGGGAGACCGACCGCCCCGCGCTGATCAACGAGGTCCGGGCGGCCACGCGCACGCCGCTGTCCAGCATCGTCAGCAACGAGGTTCTGGACCGCGTCCACCGGGCCATCGCCGAGCTGCCCGAGGCCGAGCGCGAGGCGCTGATCCTGCACCGCTTCAGCAACCTCAAGTACCGGGAGATCGCCGAGATCGTGGGCACGCGCCTGGGCACCGTGCGCTCCCGGCTGCACTCCGCGCTCAACCGCCTGCGGCGCAATCTGGCGGACCTGGAGGATCGCTTCACCGGAGGAGGCGCCCGCGGCTCCACCAACGGAAAAGGGGAGGGGAGCGAAGAGGACCAGACCGGAGGTTGAACGAACAAATGCCGCACCACCGGTGTAAGCAATAGCAGCAGAGCAGAAAGGCTTTGAAGCGATAATGGCCAGCAAGGAATGCGACCGGCTCCGACCCTACCTGATGGACTACGTGGTCGGTGAGCTGGATCCCTCCGCGGCCCAACAGGCCGACATCGAGAAGCACCTGGCTGACTGCGAGGAGTGCCGCAGCGCCGCCGAGGAACTGCGCGGCACCGGCCGCGCCCTGGAGGCGGTCAGGACCTTCGACACCCGCCTGGACGAGGATCTCCGCAAGAATATCACCAGCCGCGCGCGCGTCGAGGCCCAGCTGGTGCGCGCCACCCGCCAGCACGAGAGGATCGCTGAAGGGGGCTCGGCGCGGCGCGTCCCGCTTGCCGCCTGGGCGGTGCTGGTCCTGGGCACCGTCGGGGCCCTGGTCCTGGCGACGCTGATTCCCAAGCTGGACACCTTCGCCCCCCAGCCGGCCGGCAAGGTGCTGGGCTGTGCGCTTCTCAAGGGAGCTTCCAACAACGCCTTCAGGAAGGACTGGCCGGAGGGCCGCGAACTCGAACCCGGCGAGGAGATATCGGTGCCCCGGGGGGTGGTGCTCTGTCTCAAGTTGGGCGACCACAGCCGCCTGGACGTCTGCGGCCCGGCCGAGGTGCGCTTCGCGAAGGAGGGCCGGCCCCTCTGCATCACCAAGGGCAAGGCCTACCTGGAGGCCAGGAGCAACCTGGCCGTGGAACTCGCGCCGCTCAAGAAGCTGCGCCTGTCCGCCGGCTCCAAGGTCTGCCTGGCGGCCGACCCGGTCGGCGACTGCGCCGCGCGGGTCACCGTGCTGGCCGGCTCGGCGGACTACTCGACGGGCGAAGGCGATAGCAGGCTGGAGGTGGGCAAGACCCTGGAGGTCGACGGCCGCAGCTCCAGGGTCAAGGTCCGGGCCATGGAAGAAGCCGAGCGGGATCTCTGGCGCCCGCCGGAAGTGCGCACGTTATAGCGAAGAGTCAGTCGCGCTGGCCGAGGACGCCGGCCTGCTCGGCGAAGTCGAAGACGATCTCGCAGGAGGGCAGCACCTCGGCCACCGTCGGGCCCCAGGGCCGCTCGCCGCGCAGTGCGGCCACCAGGGCCTCGACCTCCGCGTAGGGCCCGGCGGTGACGTCGCGGGGCTCGTCCGCCGGGACCGCCTGGTCGATGACCAGCGTCCCCTCCCGCCAGCAGCGCAGGGTGCTGCCCGGACCGAAGAAGCCGTTGGCGATGGGGAATACCGCATGGGCCCGGAAGCCTTCTCCGAAAATGTCGTAGCTCTCCTCCTGCATTCCGGCGGTGGTGACGATGTCCAGCCGGCCGCGCGCGCCGCTGGTGAAAACGTAATCCTCCTGGTACCAGCGGGCGGCCAGCGCGGGGTCCTGCTGCACGGCGAGCCGGGCGCTACTGACGTCGCCGGCGATGTAGCGCAGAGCGTCGACGCTGTGCAGGGCGGTGCCCCACACGAAGCTGGGCTCGACCCGCTTCTTGCGGATCATCGCCGCGCGCACATAGCGCACCTCGCCCTGCTCACGGGCCCAGGAGATGGCCCGGTTGAGCAAGGGCGCGAAACGGCGGTTGACCGAGACCATGTGCGGCGCGCCGGTCTCGGCGGCGACCTCAGCCAGGCGGCGGACCTCTTCCCGGCCGTTCCCCGGCGGCTTCTCGACCGTGCTGGGGATCCCCCGCCGGAATACCCGTTCGGCGGTCTCCGCCACCAGGGGCACGGGCAGCACCACGATGCAGGCGTCGGGCTTCTCGACGTCCAGCATCTTCTCGGCGTCGCGGTAGGCGCGCTCGAATCCGTACTTCTGCCGGAAGAGCGCGGTGCGTTCCGCTTCGAGATCGCAGCAGGCGGCGAGCTCTATCTCGCCGGGGTGGGCCTTCGCGTAACGGGCCAGGGAGATGGCGTGACCGATTTCCGAGTGGGTCCCGCAGCCGATGAGCGCCAGCTTGAACATGGCGGCTTTATGCCGCACGGCGGGTTCGATGTCAAGACACTAAAGCCGGGACGTGCGCGGTGGGGGTGCGCGCTACTCGCTCGGGGGTGGCTCGGCCTGGCCCAACTCGCCATCGCCCGGGAACTCGTCCCAGGCTTCGACCTCCACGGCGTCCTCGTCGTCGCTCAGCGGATTGGACTGGTAGCCCGGCTGGCTTGCGCGGGCCACCTCCTCCTCGTAGGCGGCGATGACTTTCTGGTGGAAGAGCTCCCGGCACTCCGAGGTGATGGGGTGGGCCACGTCGGCATAGAGTTTGACCCGGCCGCGCCCGTTGAGAGCGGCGCGAGGCGCCGACAGCCGTGACCCGCAGTTGTTGCAGTACTTGCCGCGCAGGTGGTTCTTCGCGTTGCAGCGCGGGCAGCAGAAGGTCAGCTTGCGGCTGGGCATGGCCACGAAGAGCCCCGAGGGGCGGCTGATCACCTTTATGTCGCGGATAACGAAGCAGTTGTCCAGCGACACGCAGGCGAAGGCCTTCAGCTTGTTGTCCCTGCTGTTTACCAGTCGGATACGGACTGCGGTGAGTTCCACAGCTAGTTTACCTTCCCGCCGGCACAAGCCGACTTATACTGCGCGGTTCAATTACCCCCAACTCGCGACGGAACCGACGGCCAGAATCACACCGGAGCGCAGCTTCTCCTCAAGTTCGGCCTTCAGCCCGTCCGCCGCCTCCGGAGTCGTCAGCACGAAGACGGTTGACCCCGAACCGGAGAGCAGCGTTCCAAGCGCTCCCTCGCCTGTCAAGACACTCCTGGCGGCCGCCAAGTCGGGATAAAGCTCAAATACCGGCTCCTCCAACCGGTTGAAGAGCTCCCGGCCGCCATCCTCGAAGGCGCCTTGTTTCAGCGCCTTAGTAATAGTATGACACGAACGCCGCCCGCTTGTCAAGGGCATTCTCAGCCGGGCGTAGATATCCCTTGTGGCTACTTGACGTTGCGGAATATACAGCAAAACATTAATAGCATGGTGTACTTCCAGCGGCTCGACGAGTTCTCCCCGGCCCCGGCAGACCGCCGTCCCGCCGCTCAGGAAGAAATTCACGTCGCTGCCCAGTTTGGAGCCGATATTCGCGAGATCCTCGCGCCGCGCTCCGAGCCCCCAGAGGCGGTCGAGGCCGCGCAGGGCCGCTGCCGCGTCGCTGGAGCCGCCACCCAGCCCACCGCCGACCGGGATGCGCTTCTCCAGGTGGATGTGAATTCCCTCCTGCTCGCCGGACTCCCGGGCCAGTAGGCGGGCGGCGCGCAGGGCCAGGTTGTCCTCGTCCGCGGGCGCGGGCCCGCCGGCCACCGATATGCTGAACTCGCCCGCCGGCCGGCGCCAGAACTCCAGGCGGTCCGAGAGTCCCACGGCCTGCATGACCGTTTCGATCTCGTGGTAGCCGTCCTCGCGCTTGCCGAGTACCTCCAGGAAGAGGTTTATCTTGGCGGGAGCATCGAGCCCCAGCTCCGGCGGGCCGGAGGGGCGCTCTGGCGCGGCCGTCATTTCCTGACCTTCTTGTCCTTCTTGACCTTCTTGCCCGGCGCTTCGCGGAACTCAGGCGGCGGCTCCTCGTCCTCGTTGTACTCCGCGGGAGGCCACCACTCCAGCGTTCGGCGCTTGCCGCGCTTGCGGAGCGTGCCCCAGCGGGTGAGGTACCCGCGCGCGTCGAAGTGCACGTAGCTCCTGCATGACTCCGGGCCGTCGAAGGCGTAGACGCCGGTGCCCCCGGTGCGGACCCGCCCGGCCTTCTCCAGCTTGCGCAGCGAGTGGCCGATCACCAGGCCGTCCTTCTCGTCGACCTTGCCGTCGCCGGTGATGTCGTCGCAGACCTCGTCGCCGTCCTCGTCTATCATGACGTCGGCGGCGTCGCCGTAGATGTGCCGGCTGAAGATCCCCCCGCCGACCCGGCGGTTGTAGTAGGGCGCGCGGAAGGCGCTGTTGACCGCCAGGCGCTTGAACTTCACTTTTCGCGCAAGGAGTTCCCGGCTGAGCATCTCCATTTTGTAGATGAAGTGCCGGTTGGGCGGGAACCACGAGGTATGCCGGCGCTTGGGCTTCTTCTTGTTCTTCTGGGTGATGAAGCCGACCATCTGTCCGACCGTCACGTGTGGGGCCATGAGCAGCTTCTCGTTCTTCGGCGTGATTCTCATCCAGAAGCGCGGGGGGTTGAAGAGGTGCTTATGCTTCCTGACCCGCCAGCTCTTGGCCTTCTCGGGATTGGGATAGGTGCCGATGACATGTTTGCCGACCTTGACCCGCCACGCGCCGGTCTTCTTCGTCCGGGTGATCTCGGCCTCGTGGAGGATGACGATGGGGAAGACAACCTTCGTCCCCGGATTACCCTTGTCCGCGGCGGATGGGGGATAGAAAGTCAACTTCAGGCTGAAGCTGTCGCCGGAAACCTGGGGGCTGAAGAGCTCAATCCCCCCGCCCTTGAGTTTCGTAGTGGTTCCCCCCGCCTTCTTCCACCTGCCCCGGTCGGTCAGTTGCCAATCGGGAGGCCCGCCGCCCGAGGCGGGGCCGACCAGCGTCACCTTGCACGCCGGCGGGAGGCACAGCAGGTCGCCCGACCAGAAGCGGCCGGAAAGCTCCGGGACGCCCGCGATTTCGACTTTGAGGATCGTTCCGTGAGAAGACGTGAGGGTCGGTTTGACGGGAGCCTTCCCGGCGGGGGGCTTCACGGGCGGTGCGGCCGGTTCACCGCCCAGCGGGCAGCCGGCGGCCAGGAACAGGAGCAGCGGAACGAGGCCCAGTTGGCGCAACATGTCTCTATTCTGGGCGGGGGGGGAGGCGATGTCCAGCGTTTTCCGGGAAGGGGTGCAACCTGGAGCGGGCATTTCCCATTGAAAGGCCGCACCTGACGGATAAGCTTAACGTTAGCTCCTCCAGACCGTCCGGAGGAGCGCGCTGTTAACTGGCGGAAAGGGAGAGATTTCTGGCCACGGGAGCGAAAATCAAGCGCCGCAGGACCCGCCGGGTGCGCGTCGGGCCGCTGGTTATTGGCGGCGGCGCGCCGCTGTCCGTCCAGAGCATGACCAAGACGCCCGCCGAAGACGTGGCCGGAACCGTGAAGCAGGTGAAACTGCTAGCCCGCGCCGGCGCGGAGCTGGTGCGCCTGGCCGTGCCGGACCTCGCCGCCGCGGCGGCTTTCGCCAAAGTCAGGAAACGCAGCCCGGTCCCCCTGGTGGCCGACACGCACTTCGACCCGCGCATAGCCCTGGCCGCCCTGGAGGCCGGAGCCGACAAGGTCCGGGTCAACCCCGGAAACACCCGCAAGGCGACCCTCAAGGACTTCGCGCGAGAGAGCGCCCGCCGCAAGGTCCCGGTGCGCATCGGCGTCAATTCCGGATCGGTCTACCACCGAAAGGGCAAGAGGCGCGACCTGGCGCGGGACATGGTCCGCGCGGCGCTTTCTGCGGCGAAACGTTTCGAGGACTGGGGCCAGCGGAGCATCGTGCTTTCAATGAAGGCGCCCAACGTGACCGACACCGTGCGCGCCTACCGACTGGCGTCTGAGAAGAGCGACTACCCGCTGCATCTGGGGGTCACCGCCGCGGGTCCGGCGGACCTGGCCGCCGCCAAGAGCCATGCGGCGCTGGGAGCCCTGCTGCTCGACGGCATCGGCGATACTCTGCGTTTCAGCTACACTGGCGACCCGGTCGCGGAGGTCGAAGCGGGCATCGCGCTGCTCCGCGCCCTGGGATTGCGGCGCGACGGTCCCGAGCTGATAAGTTGCCCGACCTGCGGGCGCTGTCGGGTGGATCTCGAAAAGCTGGTTGGCAAGGCGCGCCGCGCGTTGCGAGACCTCAAAACGCCGCTGACCGTCGCGGTGATGGGCTGCGTGGTCAACGGCCCGGGCGAGGCCCGGGACGCGGACGTGGGCATGGCCGGCGCGGCCGACGGCAGCATGGTGCTCTTCGCCGGCGGGAGGCGCTTGCGGCGCATCAAGGGCCAGGCTGCTGCCATCCGCGCGCTGGTGGCCGAGGTCAAGAAGAAGGGGCGGGGGAAGTGAAGCGCATCGCCGTCCTGGGCTCGACCGGCTCAATCGGCCGGAGCACGCTGGAGGTGGCCGCCGCTCTCCCCGGCGAGGTGGAGGTCGCGGCCCTGGCCGCGGGCTCCAGCTGGGAGAAACTCGCCGCGCAGTGCCGGGAGCTGGACTCCACCCCGCTGCTGGCCATGGCCGACGCGGGGGCCGCGGTCAGGCTCGAAGGCGAGCTGGGGCTGGCCGCCGGCGCCGTGCGCGTGGGCGTCGAGGGCGTGGCCGAGCTGGCCGCGCACCCGGACGTGGACCTGGTGGTTACTGCCATGGTCGGCGTCGAGGGGCTGCGGCCGACTCTCGCCGCGGTGGAAGCCGGCAAGAGCGTCGCCCTGGCCAACAAGGAGCCGCTGGTCGCCGCCGGAGAGCTGGTGGTGGCCGCGGCGAAGAAGAGCGGCGCGACGATCCTGCCGGTGGATAGCGAGCACAGCGCGCTCTTTCAGCTCTTGCAGTGCGGCCGGCGGGAGGATCTGGTCCGGGCGACGCTCTGCGCCTCCGGCGGTCCCTTCCGCGAGTGGCCCGCCGAGAAGATCGAGATCGCCAAGGTGGCCGACGCGCTCAATCATCCCACCTGGAACATGGGACCGAAGATAACCGTGGACAGCGCCACGCTGATGAACAAGGGCCTGGAGGTCATCGAGGCCCACTGGCTTTTCGGCCTGCCTTTTGAGGCCATCGACGTGCTGGTGCAGCCGCAGTCCGTGGTGCACGCCATGCTCGAGTTCTGCGACGGCACCATGCTCAGCCACATGGGCCTGCCGGATATGCGCGTGCCCATCCAGTACGCGCTGACCTGGCCGGAGCGCCGGGCGCGCCCCGGCCCGGGGATGACCCTGACCGACCTCAGCGGTTTGAGCTTCCATCGCCCCGACACGACGCGTTTTCCCTGCCTGGAGCTGGGCTATCGCGCGGGGCGGGCGGGGGGCACCGCCGGCGCGGTGCTCAACGCCGCCAACGAAGCCGCGGTGGGGCTTTTCCTGGCCGAGAAGATCCCCTTCGGGCAAATACCGCGGCTGGTGGCCACAGCCCTTGATCAATGCGAACCTGGGGCCGCCGGCAGCCTCGAAGCCGTGCTCGCCGCCGACCGCCGGGCGCGCGAGTTCGTGGAACGGAGTGCAAGCTAAGTGCTGACGCCACTGGAACCTTACTGGCTGATGGTTGTGCCCACCCTGGGCACCATGGTGGGGCTGGGCTTCCTGCTCTTCATCCACGAGTTCGGCCACTTCGCGGTGGCCAAGCGCGCGGGGGTTAAGGTCGAGATCTTCTCCCTGGGCATCGCCCACTTCATCTTTTCCTGGACCTGGAACGGGACGGTCTACGCGTTGAGCTGGCTGCCGCTGGGCGGCTACGTGCGCATGGCCGGGCAGCAGGACCTGGCTCCTCCGCCTAATCACAAGCCCAAGCCCTGGGAGTACGGCGCCAAGAAGCCCCTGGTGCGCATGGCCATCATCGTCGCCGGGGTGACCATGAACTTCATCGGCGGGTGGCTGTGCTACTCGGCCTCGTTCGCGATCGGCCGGGACGTCGACCCGCCCTGGATCGGCAAGTTGGACATCGAGAAACCCGGTCACAAAATGGCCCACGACGCGGGTTTCAGGAGCGGCGACAAGGTCCTGGAGGTGAACGGCGACCGGGTCTACACCCGCGTGGGCCTGGACATGCGCGTGGCCCGCATCACCCCCAAGACGGAGATAGAGCTGCTGGTCGAGCACCGCGACGGCAGGAAAGAGACCGTGCGCGTCAGGACGCTGCCCCGAATGAAGGGCATCTCGACCCTCACCATCCTCGATCCGGAGCTCATGCCCTGGAAGTGGGAGACCTTACGGGCCGGTTTCACCGCCGAGCCCGTAATGGTCATCACCCCTCTGCCCGAAGAGCTGGAGAGTAAGGACTTCCGGGAATGGGCCAAGGTCTTCAAGCCGGCGGACATCATCGAGTCCGCCAATGGCAAACGCTGTCGGAGGCCGGCGGACTTCGACGAGGTGCTTCGGCACTGCGGCGGCCAGCCCATCCGCTTGAAGGTGCTGGGAGTCGACGGGACCAGGCGGGAAGTGCTTCTGGCCGTCCTGGGAGCGGACCTGATCGGAGTGAAGTTCGCCGCGGCCGAGGGCCCCGCCACTGTAGTGGGACTGGAGCCGGGCTTCCCGGCGGACAAGGCGGGCATCAAACCGGGGGACCGGCTCTACCTCGGCAAGGGACGCAAGTCCACTTCGGTTGAAGAGTTCAAGGCGGCGGTGCAGCGGGCCAAGGGTCGGCCCATCGCCATCACTGCGGTCAGTCCCGGCGGCGAGGAGCGCCTCCTGCGCATCGCCCCCAGAGGCGTGTGGTTCTCCGACCCCGGTGGCAAGCGCATCACATACTACAAATCGCCGATGGGCTTCGCGCAGATCGTCAGGAAGGTCGACCCCGACTCGATGGCCGAGCGCAAGGGGCTCAAGCCCGGCGCCATCCTCCGCACGATCGTGCTGGCGCGCGATCCGGCGGCACCGATATACGCGACCTGGGCCCACAAGGAGGAGGAGTACGGTCCCCATAAACTGGAGCTCCGGGAAGAGGGCTCCTCGATCACCTGGAGAAAGCGGACCCAGATCAGGCTGGATCTGGGCGTGGGCGAGTCACTGGTTGCCGGCTGGTCGGAGACCACCGAGACGCTGCTGAGCACCACGGTCATCCTGCGCAAGGTGATGAACCGCGAGGTCAGCCCCGGGAAGACGCTCTCCGGGCCGATCAGCATCGTGCGCGTGGCCTACCAGTCGGCGCAGAAGGGCTTCGGGCGGATGCTCTGGCTCCTGGGGCTCATCGGAATCTCGCTGGCTTTCTTCAACCTCCTGCCCATCCCGGTGCTCGACGGCGGGCACCTGGTATTCCTGGGCTACGAGGCCATCTTCCACCGGCCGCCGCCGCCCCGCGTGGTGGAGATCGCCCAGTACACGGGACTGATCCTGATACTGTGTCTCTTCGTTTTCGTGTTCGGCAACGATATCTTCAGGTGGGTACAGGGCAGGTAGAGCATGGCCAGGAAGAAGAAGGTCCGCCGCGACACCGAGCGGCTCAGGAAGGCGGAGGTCGAACGCGCCCGGGAGGTCACCGAGATACTGCGCGAGGAGCGCGGCGAGGTGACCGGCGAAGTCATCGACATCGCCGCGCGGGACACCGAGCGCTCCCCCGACAAGCAGGAACTCCTGGACCGCGAGCGCTCCAAGCGGGAGAGCTTCTACTCGGACCTGATCTACAGCCTCTGCAACATCCGCTACGTCGAGCATGAAGCCCGTCTCCTGTGGGTGAACCTGCTGGCCCACAAGACGGAGATGAGCGACCGGCTGGGCCGCAACGTGGGCATCCGGGTGGCGGCCCTGGACTACTTCAAGAACATCGTGGGGATGCTCGACGAGGTCAAGATCGTCGGCGGATCGGAGTTCGTCGAAACCGAGCGGCTGGCCGTAACCGACGGGCTGACAGGGGCTTTCAACCACCGGTACTTCCAGGACCGCCTGGAGAGAGCAGTCACGCGGGCGCGCGAGCTGTCGCAGCCCCTGTCCCTTTTAATGATTGACATCGATTACTTCAAGCAATACAATGACTTAAACGGCCACATTGCTGGGGATGTGGCCCTCCGTGAGATGGCTGCCATCCTCCGCCGCTCGGTCAAGCGCGAGGACACGGTGGCGCGCTATGGCGGGGAGGAGTTCGCCCTGGTCCTGTTCGAGACCGACAGGACCGAGGCGCGCGGGGTGGCTGAGCGGCTCCGCAAGGCCGTCGAGGAGGTCGACTTCCCCAACGAGCGGGTGCTTCCCGGCAGGCACCTGACGGTTAGCGTGGGGCTGGCCAGCTTCCCGGATGACGCGACCGAGCGGGCCGCGCTGATTGCCCGGGCCGATCAGGCCCTGTACACGGCCAAGCGCTCCGGGCGAAACCGGGTGTGCTGGCGCTTGGACGACTGCCGGGAAACCGAGCGCATCGCGGCTGCGCAGTTGGGCGCCTTCTGGCGGCCAGAGAACGCCGCGGAAGGGGAGATACACCGCGCCCGGGTGCGGGACATCTCCCCACAGGGCGCGGCCCTCTCGGTGGAAGCCGCGCCCGCGCCCGGTGAGTTGATGAGGCTGACGCTTACCGGAGACTTCGTCGGCCGGCAACTGGAGGTTCCCGCGCGGGTCCTCTGGAAGCAGACCGTGCCCGGAGCCGGGAGCCTGATCGGCGTCGGTTTTGAGCCGCAGGTTGGCGGGGTCCGCGAGGAGCTCAAGAAGCTGGTTTCGGACGCGACCGGCGGCGACGGGACGGAGAAATGAAGGAACAGGCGAGGGGGATGGGAGCGGGAGAGCATGCCTGAAAAAGGTCAGGAACTCTTCGACATCATGGATGCGGCCCTCAAGCGCCAGCGCGAGGGTGTTGACGCCACGCAGAAGCGGCAGAAGACCACGCCGGCCAAGCCCAGCGCCCGGCCCGTGAGCCCGTCGGAGATAACACCCCAGCCAACCCAGCCGGCCCCTTCGGGGTCGGTGACTCAGGTGCAGCCCATTGCGCCGGTGGCGCCGATGGGCGGACCGCCGCCGCAACCTCAGCCCGCAGACTCCGGGCGAGTCTCTTCGGTCTACACGGAGCGCCTCAGCAGGGTCCCCGACTCGGCCCGCACCGCGCCGGCCGCCGGGACGCTCAGCCCCGGCGAGGTGCTGCGCGGCACGGTCTTCACCAGCCAGAAGCCGATTCCCGGCAGCGAGGTCATCGAGCCGGTTGTCGCACCGGACGGCCCGCCGCAGCCCGCCTCGGTGCGGGTACCGGGCTCCAGCGTGCTGCGTCCGCAGGGCGGACCGATAAGCACGGTGGGTTCGACCATGAGGCCCTCGGGCATATCCGGCGTTTCGACGGTGTCCGGGGTCCAGTCCGGGGTGTCCGGCCCGCAGCGCAGCGCGGCGATGGCCGGGCAGGGCAGCAAGGCGGGCATCTTCATTTCCACTGAGTTGGCCGTGCTGGCGGTCATCGGCATGACCCTGGGCCTGGTTTGCGCCTTCTTCCTCGGCTGGCGCGTCGGCGGACGCGCGAAGGATACCATGAGCCCTCCCCGCAGCACCCGCAACGGCAAGACGAACGGTGAATCCAACGGCGACCTCAAGATCCTCGACCCCAATGGCATGCAACACGTCAACGTGGGCGACAAGCCCAAGACGAACGGCAAGCGTCCGGTTTCGGTTTCGAAGTCCGGGACGGGGAAGTGGACCGTGGAGGTCATGAGCTACGCCAGGGAGCGTCCGGCCAAGGCCATGGTCGGAAGGCTGGCGCGCGACTACAACGTCACCGGCGCGCGCATTGAGCGCCGCGGCCGGAACTTCGCCGTGTGCATAGGCCGGTACAAGAGAGCCGACGACCCCGAAGCCCTCAGGGTGAAGAGGGCCATTATCGCCAAGAACCCCCGAACCTTTAGCGGTCCGACGGGTATCGTGAAGCTGCGGTAAGGAGCGACGGAGCTTGCCCCCCAAGTCACGCCCGGAAGCGACGGCCACCGCGCACTGCGTGCCCATGCGCCCGGAGTGCGTGCCCTGCGCGCTCAAGAGCGCGCTGACCGCCGTCCGCCAGGTCTCCAGCGACGACTGGCTGGCTGCCAAGGTCCTCCAGACGGTGATGGCTGACATGCCCGAGGTGGACCCCGAGCGCAGCCCGGCGGAATACTCCATGGAGGTGCTGGGCAAGGCCCTCAAGGTGGCCGGCAACGCCGATCCCTACAAGGAGGAGCGCGCCCGCCAGAACGCCGCCGCCCGCGAACTCCTGCCGCTGGCCGAGAAAGCCCTCGACGGCTCCGACGACCGGCTGGAGACCGCCGCGCGGCTGGCCCTGGCCGGGAACTGCTTCGACCCGCTGCTCGAAGAATTCGACCCCGCCGAGTACCTGGAGCGCGCCCTGTCCGAGAAGTCCGCGCGCTTCGACTACGCCGACTTCCGCCAGGCGGCGCGCGCGGCCGAAAGCATCGTCTACGTTCTGGACAACTGCGGCGAGGCGGTCTTCGACAAGCTGCTGGTCCGCGAGCTGGCCGGCAAGGACCGCTCCATCAGCGTGGCCGTGCGCCACTCGCCGGTGCTCAACGACGCCACCCGCCAGGAGGCCGAGGAGCTGTCCTTCAGCGACGAGAGCACCATCATTGATCCCGGCAAGGCCATGCTCGGCGTGGTGCTCAGTTACGCCTCCGCGCAGTTCCGCGAGACGTTCAAGTCCGCGGACATGGTCATCGCCAAGGGCCAGGCCAACTACGAGACGCTGGCCGCGGCCGAGCGGGACATTTTCTTTCTCTTACAGGTCAAGTGCCAGGTTGTGGCCCAGCATCTGGGCCTTGCGTGCGGCGATGCCTGCCTGGCCTACAGGCGTTCGGGAAGCTAGAAACACGGAGAGGGGCACCATGAGTCTGCATTCGAGTCTCAAGAAATCAAACGCTGCCGGCGGGCACCGCAACGTGCTCACGCGCGAGGAGCGTCTGGCCAAGCTCGCCGACGAGGAGAAGTGGGGCGAGAGCACCGACTCCATCTACGGCCTGCCCAAGGTGCGCAGCATCAAGCTGCGCGTCAAGAAGAAGCCCAAGAAGAAGGACGTCGAGGGCGAGGGCGAGGCTGTGGCCGGTGAGGAGATCGCCGGTGCCGCTGACGCCGCAGCCGCTCCCGGGACCGCTGCGCCCAGCGCCGGAGGGGCCGAGAAGAAGAAATAGCGCTTCGGCCGGGGCCAGCTGGTTCTCACGCAGAAGGGGATAGTACATGTCCGCCGAGGCCGCCGAGCGGGTGCGCCGCGCGCTGCTGGATGAGTCGCTGGGGGCCGCATCGTGATCTCGAAGCGGGCCCGGAACATGGACTTCTCCGGCATCCGCAAGGTATTCGACCTGGCCAGGGAGGTCGAGAACCCCCTGGACCTCTCCATCGGCCAGCCGGACTTCGACGTGGCCGACCAGCTCAAGGCCGTCGCCCTGGAGGCGCTGGAGGCCGGCAGGAACAAGTACGCGCCCACCATGGGGCTGCCGGAGTTCCGCGAGGCGGTCGGCGCGCACCTGAAAGACCGCTACGGCCTGGCGCCCGGGGAATTCCTGATCACCGCTGGCGTCTCCGGGGGCTTGGCCCTGTCCATGCTCGCGCTCCTGGAGCCCGGCGACGAAGTGCTGGTGCCCGACCCCTACTTCGTGAGCTACAAGCAGCTGGCGACGCTCAGCGGAGCGAAGCCGGTCTTCTACGATATTTACCCCGACTGGCGGCCGGACGCCTCCAGGATCGAACCGCTGGTCACCGAGCGGACCAAGGTCCTGCTGGTCAACTCGCCGAGCAACCCCACCGGCGCGGTCATCGCCGAGGACGACCTCAAGGGACTCGCCGATCTCGCGCGGCGGCACAACCTGACAGTGGTCAGCGACGAGATCTACGACGATTTCTTTTACGACGGCGAACCGGTGCCGAGCTTCGGTACGCTCTATCCGCAGACGGTGGTGCTCAACGGCTTCTCCAAGAGCCAGGCCATGACCGGCTGGCGGGTGGGCTGGGCCGCGGGCCCCAAAGAGATCATCGCGGCCATGGCCAAGATACAGCAGTTCACCTTCGTCACCGTGCCGCCGCCTTTCCAGCTGGCGGCCGCCCACTCCCTGCGGGCGGGGGGCGCGCCGGCCGCGGGGCACCTGGAAGCCTACCGCGCCAAGCGCGACCTCATGCACGGGCTCCTGGCGCCCCGCTTTGAGCTCGAGCGGCCCGCGGGAGCCTTCTATGCGTTTCCACGGGCGCCCTGGGGCACGGCGCGGGAGTTCGTGGCCGCGGCCATCGCGCGCCGGGTGCTGGCCATTCCGGGGTCGGTGTTCTCAGAGAAGGACAGCCATTTTCGCCTGTCCTTCGCGGCCAATGACGAGGTCATAAGAGAGGGCTGCGGGATTCTCTGCGAGCTGGCCGAACGGGGGCAATCGAAGGCCTGACCCTTGAGCCCTGCCGTCAGCAGGGCGTTCGCTGAGAGCTGAGGACGGTCCTGGAAAGGGCTGGCAAAGACGCTTTCCAGGCGCTAGAATTCCGCGCGGGAGCGTCAGGCAATGAGCACGAAACTGGTTGACAGCCGCACCGGCCGGGAGCACCTCGTAACCGAGGAAGGCACCACTATAGGCCGCCACGCGGACAACGTCATAGCCCTGCCCGGCCGGGCGGTGAGCCGCTTCCACGCCGAGATCAGCCTGGGTGAGCCGGGCTGGGTGCTGGAGGACCACGGCAGCACCTACGGCACCTACGTCAACGGCGAGAAGGTCGAGGGCGTGGTGCCCGTCAAGGACGGCGACAAGATACGCCTGGCGGTTTCGCGCTCCTCGCCCGAGGGCGAGTTCAACTTCGTGTTCCGCTGCGAGAAGAGCGGGGTGGGCACGCGCGTCAAGCGCGCCGCCCGGGCCATCGTCGGCCGCAAGAAGGTGGACCTGGGCAGGCTGATCTTCGAGCGCAACGAAGGCGTGCTGCTCGTGCGCATGAACGGGATATTCCGCCGTCGGGAGGTCGACGCTCTGGAGAAGGGCATCGCCAAGCAACTCGCTGAGGGCGATCGCAACGTGGTCCTGGACCTCGGCGCGGTCATCTACATGAACAGCTACGGCCTGGCCTGCCTCGTGAAGCTGGCCTCCCGGCAGCGGGAACGTGGCAAATCCCTGCGGGTCTTCAGCGCCGCGGGCACCGTGCTCAAACTGCTGAAGATGGTCGGTTCGGAAAGCCCCATCGAACTCAAGGCCAGCGAAGAGGAGGCCCTCCAGGGCACCTGAGCGCTTCGCCCCGCCGTTGTCTTATTTGCCCACTCGGCCGGGGCAGTGCCTTTGGCCTTGACGCGAAGCCGCCGGGGAGCGATATTCGAACCTGAGAGGCCGTCAGGAGACGCTCATGTCCGCTCCGGGTATCCGCAGCCTGGTCGACGTCTGGAACGAGTGCGTGCGGCGCTTCCCGCGCCGTGTCGGGGTGCGCGCGGCGGGGAGCGTCTGGAGCTACGCGGAACTCGGCGCCCGGGCCGGCTCGCTGGCCGGGGCGCTGGTAGAGCGCTTCGGCGTGAAGAAGGGCGACCGGGTCGGCATCTACATGGAGAACTCGCCCGAGTTCTTCCTGGCCTACTGGGCGGCCCACCTGGCCGGCGGGATCGCCTGCGCGGTCAGCCCCCGGCTGGGAGAGCGCGAGGCCGCCTACGTGCTCCGCACCACGGCCCCCCGCGTCGTATTTCACGACGACGGCGCCCCACCGCCCGTCGAGAAGGACGTAGTCGCGCACTTCCTCTCCCGCGAAGAGCTTGCGTCACTGGCGGACGAGGGGCTTCCCCCGCCGGCCGCGCCGGATACCGCCGGCGGCGACCTGGCCGTCCTGGCGCACACATCAGGAACCACCGGCGAGCCCAAGATCGCCGAGGTCACCCACGAGAATCTGCTCTTCAACCTGCGAACCGCCATCTTCGCCCACTCGCTGCGCCACGAGGACGCGATTCTCCTGGGCGTGCCCATGTTCCACTGCACGCCGCTCTACAGCCTGATGCCCGCGGCCGCCTACCTGGGCTCGACGCTGGTGATCACCGCCGAAACCAGCGCCGTCAAGCTGGCCCGCGTCGCCGCGCGCGAGGACGCCAGCGTCTGGTTCGGCGTGCCGACTACTTTCCACCAGCTGGCCGCCGCGCCGGGGCTGGAGGAGGGGGCGCTCGACGGACTGCGCCTCCTGGCATATGCCGGCAGCCCCATGCGCCCGGACACCATCCGGCGGCTGAAGGCGCGTTGGCCGCGCCTGGCGCTGCACAACTTCTTCGGGCTTACCGAGACCATCTCCATGACCCACGTCCTGCCGGCCTGCGACGCGCTGGAGCGCGCGGACTCGGTAGGCAAGACGCTGCCCGAGGTCTACCTGCGCATCGTTGGCGAGGACGGCAGTGAGGCGCCCCGCGGCGAGGTCGGCGAGCTGTGTTTTTACCGCTCGAACGTCATTGGCGCTTACTGGGCCAAGCCGGAGCTGCTGGAGCAGTCCTTCGACGGCGACTGGTTCCGCACCGGCGACCTGGCCAGCGAGGACGCCGACGGCTACCTCTACATGAGGGGCCGCAGCAAGGACATGATCATCGTCTCCGGCGAGAACGTCTACGCCGCGGAGGTCGAGGCGGTGCTGGCCCGCTGCCCCGGCGTCTCCGACGTCGCCGCCGTCGGCGTCCCCGCCGAGGGGGTGCGCGCCTCGCTCGGCGAGCTGGTCAAGGCCGTCGTGGTGCGCGCGCCTGACGTCCAGCTGGCCGAGCTCGACGTGAAGCGCTTCGCCTCCAAGGAGCTGGCCAGCTACAAGGTGCCCCACATCGTGGAGTTCCGCGACGAGCTGCCCCGCAACCCGTCGGGCAAGGTGCTCAAGGAGAAGCTGAGATGATCAGGCAACTGGCCGCCGCGATTCTGGGCTGCGCACTTCTCTCCGCCGCCGGTTCCGACGGCGAGGGCGGGGAGGAGCGCCGGAAGGAGATCACCTTCTGGCACATCCAGAACAAGGACCCCATGAAGGGGGTGGTCGCGGCCGCCGTCAAGCGCTTCGAGGCTGCGCATCCCGGTTTCTTGGTGAAGGTCACCGCCCTGGAGAACAACGCCTTCAAGGACAAGCTCAAGGTGGCCATGGCCGCGGGCTCGCCGCCGGACGTCTTCCACACCTGGGGCGGGGGAATGCTGGCCGCCGACGCCGGGGCTGGGCGGGTGCTAGACCTGAACGGGCGCGTGGGGGCCGCGCACCTGGCCAAGCTCAATCCCGCGGCGCTGGAATTCTGCCGCTCGAAGGGCAAGCTCTACGCCCTGCCCGCCGACGTGGCCGCGGTGGTCTTCTGGTACAACAGGGAGATATTCAAGAAGCACGGCGTGACACCGCCGAAGACCTATAAGGAATTCCTGGCCGTCTGCGGGAAGCTCAAGGCCGCCGGGGTCACGCCCATAGCCCTGGGCAACACCAAGATGTGGCCCGGCGCTTTCTGCTTCATCTACTTCTCGCTGCGGCTGGGTGGGATGCAGCCCTTCCGGGACGCGGTCGCTCGCGCACAGGGTCCGGGCTTCGAGCACGAGTCCTTCATACGCGCCGGCGCGCTGGTCCGCGAACTGGCCAGCAAGGAGTATCTCTCGCGCGGCTTCAACGGCATTGACTACACCCAGGCCCGGGGGCAGTTCTTCGACGGCAGCGCGGCAATCATCCTGATGGGGCCCTGGATCCTGGGTCACGCGCGGACGGGCGCGCCGGAGGGTTTCGTCGAGAAGATGGGCTGCTTCCCCTTCCCGGCGCTGGCGGAAGGGAAGGGCGATCCCACCGCCGTCGTCGGGGGAGTCAATGCCGCCTATGCGGTGGCGGCGAGATGCAAACACCCCGCAGAAGCCGCGGCGCTGCTCCTGGATCTCACCTCCGTCCGGACCGCGGAGGCCTGGGCCAAGACCGGGCGCATCCCGGCGCTGAAGACGGAAATCGCCGCGCCGCTGCTGCCTCCCGAGACCCGCGAGGTGGCGGCAATTCTGGGCGCGGCCAAGAGCATTCAGCTCTACTACGACCAGGCCCTCCCGCCGGACATGGCCGTGCTCCACAAGAGCACCACGCAGGGGCTGTTTGCCGGCACCAAGACCCCGGAGGAGGCCGCGCGGCTCATGGAGCAAAAGGCCGGCGGCGTCCGGGCGGGGTCGAAGCTGGTCGGCACACCGGTTTTTCTGGCGCTTCTGGTGCTGGTCGCGATCGTCCTGGGGCTCAAGCTGCGCCGGCGGCGCGGAGAGCGCGCGGCCAAGTGAGCGCGATTGCGGGACGCTCCCGGCGGGCGGCCTGGCTCTTCCTCGCGCCGGCGCTGGCGGTCTACGGCGTCTTCGCGCTGCTGCCCATTCTCGAGGGCCTGGGGCTCAGCTTCTTCTCCTGGGGCGGGGGGCAGGCGCAACCTTCCTGGCGGGGGCTCGGCAACTACGCCGAGGCCCTCGCGGACGGCATCTTCTGGCGGGCGGTGGTCAATAACCTCTTGCTGGCGGTGTCCTCGGTCCTGGTGCAGCTGCCCATCGCCCTGGCGCTGGCCGCGCTCCTGGCCGCTCCGCTACGCGGGCGCTGGATATTCCGGACCGCCTACTTCGCGCCGATGGTGCTGCCTACTGTAGTAATCGCCTTCTTCTGGCGCTACTTCCTGGACCCCGACAAGGGGCTGGTCAACGAGATGCTGGCGCTCTTCGGCGTGGAGGGCGTCGGCTGGCTGGGCCACCCGCATCTGGCCTTCCCGGCGGTCTTCGCCGCAATCTCCTGGCGCTACGTCGGCTTTCACCTGGTCATCCTGCTGGCCGGGGTGCTGGCCATACCCAAGGAGCGCTACGAGGCCGCGGCGCTCGACGGCGCCGGCGTATGGGGGCGCTTCCGGCACGTGACCCTGCCGGGGGTGGCCCCCGTGCTGGGAATCTCGGCGCTGCTTTCGGTGATCGGCTCGCTCAAATACTTCGACCTGGTCTACATCATGACCGGCGGCGGTCCGGACAACGCCACCGAACTGGGCGCCACCTGGATATACAAGGCCGGCATCGAGGGCCAGCGCACCGGATACGGCTGTGCGCTGGCGGTGCTCCTGCTGGCCCTCTCGCTGGCCGCGGCCGCGCTGGTGCTGCAGGTCCGCCGGCGGGGCATGGAGGCCCGGACGTGAGCGCCAGCCCCAAACGCCTGGCGGCCGCGGGCCTGAAGTACGCCTTGCTCTCGGTGATGCTGGTGGTCGCGCTGTATCCGGTCTTCTGGATGGTGACCAGCGGGCTCAAGGGGCCCGCGCAGGGGCAGAGCTGGTGGAGCCTGCCACATCCGCTGCACTTCGCCAACTTCCGGGAGGTGTGGGGAACCGGGGAGTTCCTGAAGTACTTCCTGCGCAGCACGGTGGTGACCGTTGCCTCGGTGGGGCTCACCGTCTGCCTGGCCGCCCCCGCGGGCTTCGCCCTGGCCGGGTTACGCTTCGGGGGGCGGGGCTTCGTTTTCGTCCTCTTCGCCGCGGGCATGATGGTCCCGGTACACGTGACCCTGATCCCGCTGCTCAAGTTCTTCAACCTGATCGGACTCTACGGCAGCCTGTGGGGGCTGGTGGCCGTCTACGTGGCCTTCTCGCTGCCGGTGGCGGTGGTGCTCTTCACCGGCTTCTTCCGGGAGATCCCCCGCGAGGTGCTGGAGGCCGCGGCACTGGACGGCTGTGGACCGTGGGACACCTTCCTGCGCGTTTCCCTGCCGCTGGCCCGGCCGGCGGTCGTCGGCGTGGCCATGCTCACGCTGGTCAACGTCTGGAATGAATTCGTCCTGGCACTGGTGCTTCTGGAGCCGGGGGAAGGCACGCTGCCCGTGGGGGTGCGCAACCTGGGCGATGAGTTCGGCGCCAACGTACCCCTGATGGCCGCGGCGCTGGCCGTGGCGGTGCTGCCTCCGCTGCTGGTCTACGCCGTGGCCCAGCGCCAGCTGATTCGTGGCATCACCGCGGGCGCGGTGAAGGGCTAGAACAATTTAAGTATGTGTAACGAATTGCCGATAAAGGAAGTATGCCAGCACCAATAG